>CASFAP010000026.1 GCA_949292695.1 uncultured Eubacteriales bacterium
AATGACTTTTATATTGGCATCTGGCACAGTATTACGGTAACGGCCTTAACAACCCTGCTTACATTGATGTCAAGATTCCTCTACAGACTTTTATATAAGCACTATAACCAATTGGACAAGCAAAGTTATGCCCAAAAAGCCAAAATATCCATTGGGATTATAGGGGCGGGGCAACTTGGCGCCTATCTGGCAAGTGAGTTGCGCAATTCCCCTTCTTCCCATTATCAGCCCATGTGTTTCATCGATATCGATAAAGCCAAAATCGGGATGCGCGTTGCGGGTTTGCCTGTTTATGGAGCTGAAGATGCAGAACGAATTATCGATAAATATGGAATTTCTGAAGTGGTGTTCGCAATTTCGGGAATGAGCACAGAAAAGGCGGAACCGCTGTGGAAGCGATATACCGCACTTGGGTGCAAAGTTAAAATATACGATTCTCTATTTCACGAGGAAACCGAAGAAAAAGAACAAAGGAAAAGAATCATCCGCGATTTTGCAATTGAAGACTTATTGTTCCGTAAGCCCCTTACCATCAACAATCAAGGTGAATTCGATTACTATAAGGGAAAAACTGTTCTTGTAACAGGGGGCGGAGGCTCCATTGGAAGCGAACTTTGCCGGCAAATCGCTAAGTGCGCTCCAAAGCAAATCATTATTTTAGACATTTATGAAAACAACGCCTATGACATTCAGCAGGAGCTCAAAGGCAAATACGGAAAAGCGCTTGACCTGGCGGTAGAAATCGGCTCAGTTCGGGATATTGACCGGCTGGAGGGCATCTTCCAATATTATAGGCCGAACATTGTATTCCATGCCGCCGCACATAAGCATGTTCCTTTGATGGAGCACAGTTGTAGCGAAGCCATCAAGAACAATGTATTTGGCACTTATTACACGGCGAACATCGCTGAAAAATACGGTGCTGAAAAATTTATCCTGATTTCTACTGACAAAGCCGTGAACCCCACTAATATCATGGGCGCCTCAAAACGCATCTGTGAAATGATCGTCCAGTGCCGTGGGGATAGTAATACAAGTTTTGCCGCTGTAAGATTTGGCAATGTGTTGGGTTCCAATGGTAGCGTTATTCCGTTATTCAAACGCCAGATCGCCGCCGGCGGGCCTGTAACCATAACCGATAAACGGATCATCCGGTATTTTATGACCATTCCTGAAGCCAGCCAGCTTGTGATGCAAGCTGGTGCAAAAGCCAGAAATGGCGAATTGTTTGTGTTGGATATGGGGCAACCTGTTCGTATCTATGATCTTGCGGTCAATATGATTCGATTAATGGGTTATGTTCCAAATAAGGATATTGAAATCAAAGAGATTGGGCTTCGGCCAGGGGAAAAACTGTTTGAAGAGTTGCTGATGAAAGGCGAAGCGCTCACGAAAACAGATAATGATATGATCTTCATCGAAAAAGACATTCCCTATACCAGAGCTGAGGTAGCCCAAAAGCTCGATCTTTTAATGAAGGCCGTCGAGAATTCCAAGTTTGAAATTTCTTCGAAGGCAATCAAACAGGCGCTCAAAGAAACGGTGCCCACATTTAAAGAACCCGAAGAAATCAATAAGAACGCCGATCAATCGGAAGAAATGAATAATATTAAAGAGGGCAATTCCATTGATGTGGTTCATAGAATGATGTTCAAATATTAAACGGAATAGCTGGAGTACGATTTTTTGCAAATCGTACTCTTTTTATTTTTTTATGCAATTCTGCGTTTATATTGGTTAAATATTAAAACGGTAGATACTCCGCACACAACCACCTTTCCGGCCTCAAAATTGTTGCCTGGTCAAGCTGGAAACATCCTCAGGGCGCAATTGGCAGAATACACCACGTGGGGCCCCAATCACAGAGGTTTCATCCATACGAACGGTTTTCTCTGCATCTGCTGGGTTGCCCCTTGTATGTCATTCCGCGCTGTTGATGTTCAGTATTGCTGTTTATCGGTGGCCCTCGAAAAATTTTGAAATATTCTCCGCGATGCTCCTTTTCAACTGCGCTTTTTACGGTGGTCGCTTCCACCCCTTGAGCTTTATGACTTTAAAGTTTTTATTGAAAAAAACAGGTAATTATTGTATCATAGCAGATATAAAGTGGGCTTTTTGCCTGCACCCTATGGAGGTCATGCTATGAAACCTATGGAGGCCATTCTGTCTCCCGTTGCCCGAACTGTCGGCGGCGTGCAGTTGCCGCATTTCAAGCAGACGGCAGAACTGGAGACCGCAGTTATGCCGCCGCCTGAAAAGGTGACGTTGGCTATGCTCCAGCATATCGGCGCGCCCTGCGAGCCGCTCGTCAAGGTGGGGGATGTCGTGTTTGTCGGCACCAAAATCGCCGATAGCCCCCAACGCGTCTGTGCGCCGATTCACAGCAGTGTTTCAGGCACTGTTACTGGCTTTCGCGAGGTCTTGCTCCCCTCGGGGCAGACGACAAACGCCATTGAAATCGCGTCGGATGGGCTGATGACTCCCGATCCAGACCTGCATCCCATTCAGGTTGAGACCGAAGACGAGCTGGTAGCGGCCGCTAGGGAGTGCGGACTTGTGGGCCTTGGCGGCGCCGGCTTTCCAACCCACATTAAGCTTTCCCGCGCGCCCGATGTAAAGCTCGACACATTGATCATCAACGCGGCCGAATGCGAGCCTTATATTACGGCAGATTACCGCGAATGCCTCGAGCACCCCGATGATATCCGCGAGGGCGTTTATTTACTGAAACAACTGATGGGGTTTGAACGGGTCATTTTGGGAATTGAGGACAATAAACCAAAGGCTTTTGATGTCCTCAAATCGATTGCCACCGACGAGCGCGACCGCAAAAATGAGGTCCACTTGATGCGTCTGCCGTCCCATTATCCACAGGGAGCAGAAAAGGTCATTCTCTATGCCGCGACAGGACGCAAATTGCCGCTTGGCCGATTGCCGGCCGATGTCGGTTGCATTGTGATGAATGTGACGACATTGTCGGTCTTCGCCCGCTATTTGCGGACTGGAATGCCTCTCGTCTCCAAACGCCTGACGGTAGCCGGTCCGGGTGTCGGTGTCGCGCGCAATTGTATGGTGCCGCTCGGCGCTTCAGCCCAAGATGTCTTGGCATTTTGCGGCGGATTGCGCTCCAAGGCGACGGAAGTCTTTTGGGGCGGACCCATGATGGGGCTCGATATCGCCGACCTATCGGCGCCGGTTTTAAAACAGAATAACGCCATCGTCGCACTAACGGGAGGCTGGCCGGAGCCGTCGCCCTGCATTCGATGCGGCCGATGCTCTGCGGCCTGCCCGATGAAGCTCATGCCGGCCGCAATCGAGACCGCCATGAAGCGGCCGGATGCAGAAAAATTGCGGCAGTTGCATGCAGACTATTGCATTGAATGCGGATGCTGTTCTTATATCTGCCCGGCAAAGCGGCCCCTGACGCAGACCGTGCGCCTTGCAAAATCTCATTTAAGGAGGTCTCAGAATGCCTGATCGACAGTTCCTCGTCACTTCCTCGCCGCATCTGCGCCATACCGATACGACCCGCGGCATCATGCTGGATGTCATTTTGGCGCTCTGCCCGGCGCTCGTTTCGGGCATCTTTCTGTTCGGCTGGCGTGCGGCACTGGTCGTCGCGGTCTGCATTGTTTCGGCAGTGCTGGCTGAATGGATTTGTTGCAAGCTCCGCCATCGCCCGAGTACCATCTCGGATTTGAGCGCCGTTGTCACCGGTCTTCTTTTGGGGCTGAATCTCACTTCGCGGTTACCGCTTTGGATGGCGGCGCTTGGGAGTGTGATCGCCATTGTCGTAGTAAAGCAGATGTTCGGTGGCATCGGGCACAATTTTGCAAATCCGGCCATTACGGCCCGCATTGTATTGCTAGTCTCTTTCCCGACTGCGATGACAACCTGGGCCGAGCCTTTTTCAGATGCAATTTCTTCTGCGACACCTTTAGCTGGAGGCACTTATACACTGCAACAATTTTTACTCGGTACGCATGCAGGGTGCATCGGCGAGACCTCCTCACTTATGCTTTTGATCGGCGGCCTTTATCTTTGCCTCAGGCGAGTCATTTCGCCCATCATACCAGTTTGCTTTATCGGCTCGGCGGCATTGCTCAGTTGGGCGTTTGGCATGGATCCGCTGACAACTGTACTCAGCGGCGGCCTGCTCTTGGGTGCCATCTTCATGGCGACCGATTATGTTACAAGCCCGCCGACTAAATGGGGAAAAGTAATTTTTGGAATTGGTTGCGGACTCATCACCATTTTGATTCGCCGATTTGGCGCATCGCCGGAGGGTGTTTCTTATGCGATACTGCTAATGAACATCCTGGTGCCGCATATTACCCGGCTGACGACGCCGAAGCCCTTTGGATGGGAGGCGCCCACCGCATGAATGCAAATTTAAAAAACATACTGATGCCAACATTGGTGCTTTTCCTGATCTGCCTGATTGTGACGGCCGCTCTGGCCGGTACAAATTTATTAACAGAAGAAAAAATCGCCCAAAGGGCGGCTGAGGACCAGGCCAAGACCATGTCGGCGCTCCTGGATGCCGAGCGATTCGAAGAAGCTGAGCTGACACTGGATGGAAAATCCTACACGTATTATATTGGCTACAAGCAGGATACGGCAGTGGGATACGTTTTCCTTACGGAGGGCCGCGGGTATGGCGGCGCTGTATCGGTGATGACATCAATATTGCCGAGTGGGGAGATTGGAGCGGTTGCCGTGACGGATGCCTCGAATGAGACGCCCGGCCTCGGCCAAAACGCCACCAAATCGGATTTTTTGGACCAATATACAGGCAAAACCGATGATGCCTTGTCGGCTGTCAAACAAGGTTCTGGCACCGGTGCATCGCAGGAAATCGATGCCCTGACCGGCGCGACCATCACTTCGCGCGCAGTCACTGATGCGGTCAACCAGGCGCGCGAACTGTTTAAGGCGCAGGAAGGGGGCGCGGACGCATGAAAGAAGCTTGGAATACCTTTTCCAAAGGCATATTAAAGGAAAACCCCGTATTGCGGTTGGTGCTGGGCACCTGCCCCACATTGGCCGTTACAACGGCGGCCATAAACGGCATCGGAATGGGCTTGGCCGCGACGGTCGTGCTAGTAGGCTCGAACCTTGCCATATCCCTACTTCGCAACATCATACCCGATCGAGTGCGGATTCCGGCCTTTATTACGATCATTGCCGGTTTTGTAACGATAGTGCAAATGCTTGTAAAGGCCTTTTTGCCGGCCATTGACAGTGCGCTTGGGATCTATCTGCCGCTCATTGTCGTCAACTGCATTATCTTAGCCCGGGCCGAAATGTTTGCCTGCAAGAATCCGGTGCTTCCCAGTATTTTGGATGGATTGGGTATGGGAATCGGCTTCACCGCGACATTATTGGCAATGGGGTCTATCCGTGAACTGCTTGGCAATGGAACTCTATTTGGCATGAGCGTCACAGAAGGTTTTATCAGCCCCATGCTCGTGATGATTTTGCCGCCCGGCGGATTTTTCGTCTTTGGCATTTTGGTCGCGCTATCGAATCGTCTGGCCCGGCGGCAGGGGAAAAAACCGGTCGGTAACATTTCTTGCGAGACCTGCCCTGGCCGCGCCGCCTGTGAACAAACAGTGTGTGAGGAAGGATTTACCGTCAACGTCGAACTGAATGAGGCGCAGTCCGAAGAAGCAGAACCCTCAGTCGAGTCGTTGGCCGACAGGGAACGCCCTTCGGGCGAGAACGCCGGAAATGAAGACACCGGCGCCGTAAATGGGGAGGAGGGGTCAAATGACTAAGCTAGTTACCATTCTGTTGGCTGGAATTCTAACCAACAATATGGTGCTTTCGAAATTCCTCGGGATTTGCCCCTTTTTAGGTGTTTCCAAAAAACTCAATACAGCGCTCAGTATGAGCCTTGCGGTTATCTTTGTCATGTTGATTGCGACGGCCGTTACCTGGCCGGTTTATGCGCTTTTATTGGAACCCAACGGCCTTGGCTACTTGCAGACCATCGTTTTCATTTTGATCATCGCGGCGCTGGTGCAACTTGTGGAAATCGTACTAAAGCGCTTTCTTCCTCCTATTTATCAGGCGCTTGGTATCTATCTGCCTTTAATAACAACCAACTGCGCGGTATTGGGTATCACTCTCCTCAATTTTACCGATTCTCTTTCTTATGTAGAATCATTATTTAATGCGTTGGGCGCTGGGATCGGATTTTTGGTCGCAATGGTGCTGTTTGCCGGCGTGCGGATGCGCTTGGAAACCGCCGATATTCCCGAAAGCCTCCAGGGCTTGCCGATTACTTTGATTTCCGCTTCGATTGTCTCGCTGTCTTTTTTAGGCTTTGCAGGCATTGTCGGCTAAGGAGGGAATGCAATGGAAATTCTACTGCCGATCCTCATTGTCGGCGCTATCGGTTTGATCGCCGGCGTCGGATTGTCGATTGCTTCGGTGCTCATGCAGGTGCCGGTCGATGAAACCGAGCAAAAGATACGGGATGCATTGCCGGGTGCAAATTGTGGCGCTTGCGGTTATTCGGGGTGCGACGGTTATGCCGCCGCGATTGCCAAGGGCGAAGCGCCGCCCGACCGATGCGCACCGGGTGGCGCTGAAACCGCGGCCGCTTTGTCGCAACTGCTCGGTGTAGAGGTGGTGGCAAAGCAAAGGCGTGCAGTTGTCGCCTGTGGCGGAGACTGTGACGCAGTGGGCCAAAAAATGGACTACCATGGGGTGCAGACCTGTGCGGCCGCCAATCAGCTTTACCGCGGTCCTTCTGACTGCGGTTATGGTTGCATCGGCCTTGGCGATTGTGTGCGCGAATGCGAATACGATGCAATTTCCGTGCAAAATGGTGTCGCGGTTGTCGATCCGGCCGCCTGTACAGGGTGCGAGCGTTGCGTCAAGGCATGTCCGAAGGGCATTATTGTGTTGAAGCCGGCCGAACCGCACCCTGTGGTGCGTTGCTCCAATCCGCAAAAAGGCGCTGTCGTTCGCAAAATCTGCAAAAAGGGTTGCATTGGTTGCATGAAATGCGAAAGGGTTTGCCCCACTGGAGCCGCAAGTGTAAAAAATCATTTGGCCTCAATCGACCCCGCGCTTTGTACGAACTGTGGGGCTTGCGTTGAAGCCTGCCCTCAGCATTGCATCCAATGAGCTCACGTCGTGAGATTCAAAACCGGTTGCGACAATCCAAATATAGGAATTATCTTCAGTCGTACAGAGTATTAAAAGCAAAAAAGAAAAGGCCAGGGCAAATGCCCGGCCTTTTTTATTTTAAGCCCATTGGACTCACCTTATAAAGTTAATTCGAGATCAAACTGAACTGTATTTTGGACTCACCACTTTCTATATTCACTGATAAACGGCTCACTTTCTATCTGCACCGGTATCAGCTCCTTTCCAGCCCATTTAATCTTTTCTTCTCTTGTTCTGGTTATATTATATGCCAAAAAAACTAATTTGTCAAGCATTTTTTGAAAAAATTTTAGACATAATTTATTAAAAACTTCTTTGTTGACTATTTTGATAAAACCGGTTACAATAAAACTACGGAAAGGATGGTGCTTCCATGGAAGAAGCCTATAATCCTGATATCGTCACTTTATCAGATGACGATGGAAAGGAATACACCTTTGAGATTTTAGATGCGATTGAGACGGATGAAAGCCGTTATCTAGCGTTATTGCCGGTTTATGAGGATCCGCAAAAAATGTTGGAAGACAGCGGCGAACTCGTAATTGTCCGAGTCGAAGAGGATGATGGCGAAGAATTTTTTGTTGAGATCGAAGACGATGACGAATATGAAACCATCGCCGATGCTTTTATCGACCGTTTACAGGATTTATTTGAAATCGATGAAGCTTAAAGTAAAGCATTTAGGATCCTGCCCTGTTCGCGGACAGTGGCTATTATAACCCTACAAGTATATGAATCGGGAGCTGGGCTCCGGCGGCAGGTTTGCAGACCTCCCGTACGGACGTAAGAGCCGTTTCGGAAGAAGGGAGCGCGAAACCGTTGGGCTGGCACCCACCTGCAAAGTGCAGGTTATCACTAGCTCTATTACGGCAGGGCGGGATCGCAAACTGCGACTTTATCCCAAAAAGAACGTCAGATATTTATTCTGATGTTCTTTTTTCAACATAATATGACAAAAATCGAGAAAAATTCAATCTATTTTTGCCCTTAACTTAATATTTTACATAAAAGTACAAATAAAGCGAAATTCTAGCATATTGCGCGGCGCAAAAAATTGAAAAATTGTAAAAATTTTAAAAACAAAGAATAAAATCGTCATTTATTGCATTCTTTTATTGACATAAATTGTAAAAAGATATATAATATGGTAAAACCAATAGAAAAGAGGCGTCGGATGTGAAGGCGACAGGTATGGTTCGTCCGGTGGATAAATTAGGACGTGTTGTTATCCCTAGAGAAATCCGTCGGCAATTTGATATTACGAATGACGAAGACAGCTTCGAAATTTTCATCGAAGATGATATGATCATTTTGAAAAAGTATCAGCCCAGTTGTATTTTCTGCGGCCGGGCTGACCACACCATTCAGCACAAAGGGCACATAATTTGCAAAGATTGCATTCAAACTTTGAATCAGGTTTTAAAAGAAGAGAACGAATAAGTTCTAAGGCAGGAATCCAAGTGGATTTCTGCCTTTTTTGATGAAACCGGATAAAACCGTTTGACACGGAAAAAGGATTGTGCTATTATCATATTAATCAAGTAGGATATATTGACTTTCAAAGATACGGGGGATGCGAATGAAAGTTTATCAATCCATGACAGAGTTGATCGGTCGCACACCGCTTTTAGCGCTTCGCAACTATCAAAAGGCAAATGCCCTGGAGGCGACGCTACTTGGCAAACTGGAATACCTCAATCCCGCCGGTTCGGTGAAAGATAGGGTGGCCAGGGCAATGATTTGTCAAGCCGAAGCCTCCGGCAAATTAGCGCCCGGCGCGACCATCATCGAACCGACTTCAGGAAATACCGGCATTGGTCTGGCGGCGATTGCGGCGGCAAGGGGTTATCGAGTCATTATTACCATGCCAGATACCATGTCGGCCGAGCGGCGCAATTTGATGAAGGCATATGGTGCTGAACTCGTTTTGACGCCGGGCGCCAAGGGCATGCGCGGCGCCATTGAAAAGGCCGAAGAACTTGCGGCGGCGCTCCCCAATGCGTTGATTGCCGGGCAGTTTGTCAATCCTGCCAATCCGCAGGCCCATAAGGAAACGACCGGGCCAGAAATTTGGAACGATACCGACGGGAAGGTAGATATTTTTGTCGCTGGCGTCGGGACCGGTGGCACGATAACCGGCGTGGGCGAGTACTTAAAAGAAAAAAATCCTAAGGTGCAGATTGTAGCGGTCGAACCTGCTTCTTCGCCTGTGCTTTCTGGAGGAGAGGCTGGACCGCACCAAATCCAGGGGATCGGCGCAGGCTTTGTCCCCGAAATACTCAATACAAATATCTACGATGAGATCATCCCGGTTCAAAATGAGGACGCGTTCCAAACCGGCCGAGCAATTGCGAGAAGTGAGGGAATATTGGTTGGAATTTCTTCTGGCGCCGCCGTTTTTGCGGCGGCACAAGTGGCAAAGCGGCCTGAAAATAGGGGAAAGACTGTTGTTGTGTTGTTGCCGGATACGGGCGATCGCTATTTGTCGACACCGATGTTTTTGCGGGAAACAGAAGAATAGAATTGAAAAACGATGGTAGGTACAAAAGTGCCTACCATCGTTTTCTAATGCGAGCATGAGTGGCATTGCAAAATAAAATAATTATAAAAAATTACCGTACAAAGCAATTTTAGATTGCATAAGTGAAAAACTCTGGAAAATAACAGTTCCGTCTAGCGTCGGCGCTCCAATCCAAAGACTAAAAATCCAAACGCCCCTACCGAATCCCACTCGACCTTAATCCGGGCGTGTAAAAATTTCTTCCAAGGCCCGAAGCACGGTGGAGATATTAAGCTTGCGCGCCATTCGCTCTCGAAAGTGATAGGATCGGGTCTGACCCCTCTCCCGGAGCCCAGCCAATTCGCGCGACAGGCGGTCTTGTTCATTAAGAAGCGCTTCATACAGGTCTTCCAGCGCGCCTAGCCGATCTGCGGCCGGACCGGTCAATTCGCTCGTGAACGCTTCGGGTAGCAGGCGATAACCGTTATTATCTGGTTTTGTATACCGTTTCATCGCTAAATGGATAGCTTCTTTAAAAAGTCGGCGTCGACCCGAACGCTATCGATAGGCGGCATAGTATACTCTTCTTGTTCGACAATCGAATCGAGAACACCTTGTTTTTTTCCCTCATTCAGTATCGCTGTAAAGTCAAGCACGCCCTTGCCCAACTCGACGTTTTGCCGGTCGGCGGCCATTTCTTTTAAGTGCAAGAGGGGAAAACGCCCGGCGTGCTTTTGTAAAAACGCGACCGGTTCAAAGCCGGCATAAGCCGCCCAATAGACGTCGAGCTCAAAACCGAGCGTTTTTGTGTGAGCAATCAGCGTTTCAAGGTAACATTTATCCCCATCCGATGCAAACTCATGCGCGTGGTTGTGATAGCAAAAGACAATCCCCGCCGCGGCAAAACGCTCAGCGCATTCTTCTAAGAACTTTGCAAGAGAGAGGACTTGCTCGTGATTCTCCATTGGCGCCCAAGGGCAAGTAGCAGTCCGGATTCCCGCTTTGGTGCAGAAATCGATTTCGCCATCCAGGTTATTTTGCAATGCGTCGAGCGAGATATGGGTGCCCATCGCACTGAGCGATAGGGATTCGAGCATCTCGCGCAAGGTCTCAGGCGAAAAGCCGTCATAGCCGGCGAACTCCACGCCGTCATACCCGGATTCTGCCGCAATGTGCAGGCGTTCTTTCAGGCTGGGAACATCTTTGAGTGAATAGAGTTGCAATCCAAACGGTTTCATGATAACACCTTCCTTTTGCGTCTATGATACTGTATCTTGTAATAGGTGTCAATCAAAAGAATGAAATGCAGTAAATCGGCCCGGATGCGACTGCCCCCGGCGCGATTTTTGCGCCGGGGGCAAGGGCCTAGTTCCAATTAACATTTCAATCACGAAGAAAATCCGGCCCTTGGCCTCGCGTTGAAATCGACGCGGTCTCCGCCGCTATGCCTGCTTGCCTGATGTCGGCGCCTGTTCCAAAGCGTTGAATTGGACGCTCACCTTGAATAGGTCTCCGTCGACTGCCAACCGAAAGACACCGTTTTGCAACTCGATCAAACTGCGGGCGATCGAAAGGCCTAAGCCACTTCCCTCGGTCGAACGTGAACTGTCGCCGCGAACAAATCGTTCCATCAATTCTTCGGCCGATATATTGAGGGGGCTTCTGGAGATGTTTTTCAGTGTAATATTGACTTTGCGATCGGTTTCGTTCAAGTCAAAATAAACACGGGTGCCGGGCATGGCGTATTTACAAATGTTGCCGAGCAGATTGTCAAAAACACGCCACAATAGACGGCCGTCGGCGTAAATGTAAACCGGCTCTTCGGGTAGGGTTAGCACTGGCTCTAGGCCGTTTGCATTCAGCGGTTCAGCATACTCGGCAATCGACTGATTGAGCAACTCTCCGACATTGGTTTTGGCCGGATTGACCGTGATGTTGCCGGTAGTCGCCTTGCTGGCTTCGACAAGATCCTCGGTCAGCTTTTTTAAGCGACGCGACTGCCGGTCGAGCACTTCGACATACTCCCTGACATGTTCGTTCTCGTAATTTTCTTTTTTTAGCAGGTCGACATAGTTAACAATCGAGGTCAAAGGCGTTTTGATGTCGTGCGATACGTTTGTAATCAGTTCAGTTTTCATCCGTTCGCTTTTCATCTTTTCATCCACGGCGCGGGATAAGCCGGCGCTGATGTTGTTCAGGCTTTCCCCGAATTTCCGGAATTCCCAAATCATGTTCGATGTCTCAACCTTTTGGCTGAGATCTCCGCTTACAATGCGGTCTCCTCCCTTTTTTAGTTGCATAAGGTTGAGCGAGACAAGACATAAAACGCCGCAGATTGATAATCGAAATGCAAGCCATAATAAAACGCCGCCAGGATTGTTAAACATGAAAATGATAAGAATAAACTCTAATATCGATATCAGACTATAAACCAGCACTGCTTTCCAGATTAAGGGAAGTCCGCGGGCCAACTCTTTCAGTTTCCCCCATAGATAGAGCATCCATCTTTTCACCGGGCGCAAGATGCGGTAAAGTAGTGTCGTTTTCCAGAAAGACTTAGACTTCAGGCGGGAGGCCAGCGTCATGCAAAGGAGCGCTACGGACAGTGCTGTGACTACTGTAATGAGGCCGACCGCGGCAATTGCCAAGGGCAACTCTGACCAATCATAATAGTTGAAAATCGGGAATCCCAGGCAGAAAATCAACACAACACCGAAACATAAGACATCAAACGGAAAGCGGTCGAGGGCGCTTAGCGTCAACGCGTCTTCATCTTTGCGATGCCCGGCAACGCATAATAGGGCCACGAATGATAAAATACCGAACACCAAACAGATAAGGGTTAAAATGGCCAGACCGTACCGCGCCGAAAATGCAAAATCGTATAGGCCTGCGGCCGTTTTATATCGATCAGTTACAGACAGCGCCGAATCGACCTGAAATTCAATTGTATAAATTTGCGGCAGATTTTCTTCCGTTTGAGCCTGCAAATCATAGCTTTCGTCATCCTTGGATGTGTAAGAATAAAACCGGTATTCTTCGACCATTGCGGAAGAATCTAGCATATCGGTATTCGATGCGATCGCCGCGCCGTTCTGGTCTAAAATGCGAAAACGGAAATTGGTATTTTCAGCCGCATAGTAACGGTCTAAATACGGATCGCTCTGCCCATCTGTTTGCAAATAGACTTCAAAATAGGAGCTGATCTCTACCGCATCGCGATAGGCCATTGATTCGCATAAGTTGGTCTCGATAAATCTGTCCTGCGGCGGACTTCGGTAGGCATCCTCTTCATATAGGTAAAGGCAGGTCGCACCGCCACCTATTGCACCGAGTACGCATAGGCAAAAAAATGCGATTAGAATCAATTTGCCCGGAATGCTGTAAAAGAAACGCTTCATGTTCGCACCGCCTTTTCAATTTTGTAACCTTGCCCCCAGACAACCTTCAAATATCGCGGCTCAGCCGGATTGATTTCCAGCTTTTCCCGCAGATGGCGGATGTGTACGGCGATGGTATTGTCGACGCCATAAGGGTTGTCGCCCCGGATAATGTTGTAAATGTCTGCGGATGAAAAAACCTTGCCGGGATTTTTCATGAGCAGGTGCAGGATGTCATATTCAGTCGGCGTCAGTGCCACCGGTTCGCCATCGACCTGAACGGATTTGCTTTCATTGTCCAAAACAATCGAACCAACCTGCAAGACGCTTTCATTGTGAATTGCGCTTCCGAGCTCGGTATACCGGCGCAAATTGGACTTCACGCGGGCGAGCACCTCGACAGGATTGAAGGGCTTTGTAATGTAATCGTCGGCGCCTACATTCAGTCCCAAAATTTTGTCGGTGTCCTCACTTTTGGCGGTGAGAAGTAGGACCGGGATGTTACTGATCTGGCGGATTTTGATCATCGCGGAAATGCCATCTAGCTCGGGCATCATAATATCGAGTAGGACGAGATGCACTTCCTTTTCCCGCACAATCTCAACCGCTTCTTTGCCGTTATGGGCTTCCAACACGCCATATCCTTCGCTGGTTAAATATATTTTGAGCGCCGAAACGATATCGGCCTCATCGTCACAAACTAAAATCTGATACATAAATTGCCTCTCTTTCAAATTTGAAGGTTATAAATGGCCGTCGGATTTATAAAGTAAAAACGAAGCCTTTCTTCAGCCTGTTCGACCTTACATGCAGTATGGCGGTATGGATTGAATCTGATGGATCTGATCCTATGATAGCATATTCTTTTTTAAAAACAAAGTGGGAAAACGATTAACGCTTTCTTAAGAAGGGGCGATATTGGTGGATTTTTGAGCATATAATGTTGCAAAGAGGGTGATGCTTTGCAAATCTATGTGGTGCAACCGGGTGATACGGTCGATTCGATTGCATTGGCCTTTGGCGCTTCCCCCGATCGAATCCGTTCAGACAACGGGATTCGTCCGGGTCAACGCCTTGTCCCAGGTCAGGCCCTAGTCATTGAAATCCCGACGCAAACGCATGTTGTAGAACCTGGTCAGACACTCCAGCAGATTGCCGCGCAGTACGGCACAACAGTATTAACGCTATTACAGAATAACCCTTCTCTAACCGGGCGGCCACCGGTAGCGGGAGAGACCATTGCCATTACGTTGCAGACCAACCGGCTTGGCACTATCTTGGTAAATGGTTACGTTTATACTTACATAGATCTTGCACTACTGCAAGAGGCGCTTCCCTTTTTGAGCCGGCTTACAATTTTCGGCTATGGCTTTACCGATTCCGGCCAATTGGTCCCAGCCGACGATGAAGAAATGATCCGACTGGCAAAAGAATACGGTGCGGAACCCTATCTGTTGCTTTCTTCCATTAATGAAACCGGCACCTTTAATAGCTTTCATGCCGCACAACTCTTTCGCTCCCCGGAACAACAGGAATTTTTGCTTCAAAACCTGATATCCATCATGCAAACAAAGGGCTATAAAGGGATTGATATCGATTTTGAGTTTATTGAACCGGAGGTGCGGCAATCCTATCTCGATTTTTTGCAGACCTTGACCGACAGAATGCATGCGGCGGGCTTTGGCGTCAATGTCGATTTAGCCCCCAAGACCTCGGCTGATCAACCGGGCATTTTGTATGAATCGCATGATTATGCCGCCATTGGCCGCATTGTCGACACCGTTTTGCTCATGACCTATGAATGGGGCTATAAATACGGCCCGCCGCTGGCCATTGCCCCGCTTCCGCAGGTGACGCGCGTTATTGATTATGGCCTGACTGAAATCCCGGCCAGCAAAATTTTGATGGGTATTCCCAATTATGCTTACGACTGGCCGTTGCCCTTTATCGAGGGCGCAACCGAAGCCGCTACGATCGGCAACCTAGAAGCGGTCCAGATTGCCGATCGGTACGGTGTGCCGATTGCCTATGATGCGGTCTCTCAAGCACCCAATTTTGTCTATACTGCATCTGACGGCGTCACGCACGAGGTCTGGTTTGAGGACGCGCGAAGCATCGCGGCAAAATTTGAACTCTGCGCGGATCGGGGGCTTCGCGGCATTGGGTACTGGAATTTGATGCGGCCGTTTCCCCAGAATTGGCCGGTTCTGAATTCCTATTTTAACATTGAAAAAACATTTGAATGAGCCCGGCCGGAAAATTTCTCCGGCCGCTTTTTGTGATAATCCGCAAAACTACCGCATACAATGAATATGTCGGCTTGTCCAAAGGGCTCGAATGTCCCATCTTTTTTGAAAATTGGGCCAATATTTGGGGCAAGTATATAAAATTCTTGTAAAATAAATTGTTTATTTATAACAAAACAACCAAAAACCTATTGCATTCTGCGTATAGGTTTGCTAAAATAAAGAAAAAGGAATATGGTGGTGCGCAAAATGGTGTCTGAAAGCAAAGCGGCAACAGAATTTTTAGATCGTTTTTCCCGGCAACTGGTCAGCGATGCTTATCAGTTTATGGGCGCGCATTTTGAAGGAAAAAGCGTCGTTTTTCGCACTTGGGCCCCAAATGCCGCGGCCGTCAGCCTCGTCGGGGATTTTAATGGATGGAACACCGAGGCCAATCCGATGCTAAGGTATGAAAACGGCGTATGGGAGACCACCGTACAGGATCTTTCCAACTATGATAATTATAAATTTGCCATAAAAAAGCAAGATGGCGATATCGTTCTAAAAAGCGACCCTTACGCATATCATTATGAGACAGCGCCTGGGACATCCTCTAAGCTTTATGACCTTTCTGGGTATAACTGGCAGGACGGCGCCTGGCAGGCCCAAAAACAGGAAAAGAATATCTATGAATCTCCGATTAACATCTATGAGTTGCATGCCGGCTCATGGCGCCGGTACCCCGATGGCAACCGATTTGATTATACCCATCTTGCGCAAGAGTTGGCGGTTTATGTCAAAGACATGGGTTATACCCATGTCGAACTGATGCCGTTGAGCGAATACCCATATGATGGCTCATGGGGCTATCAGGTTTCAGGATATTACGCGCCAACCTCCCGCTATGGAACTCCGCATGATTTTATGCGTTTTGTGGATATTCTGCATCAAAACGGCATCGGCGTTATTCTCGATTGGGTGCCGGCTCATTTTCCGAAGGACGAGCATGGGCTTTACCGCTTTGATGGCACCCCCTGCTATGAATATAGTGACTGGCGCAAGGGGGAGCATAAGGAATGGGGAACGGCTGTCTTTGATTTCGGCCGGATTGAAGTCATGAACTTCCTTATTTCCAACGCGGTTTACTGGATCAAAACCTATCACATCGACGGCCTGCGGGTCGACGCCGTGGCCTCCATGCTTTACCTTGACTACAACCGCAAGGATGGAGAATGGGTTCCGAATTCCTATGGCGGCAAGGAAAATTTGGAGGCGGTTTCGCTCTTAAAGCATGTCAACGCCGCCGCCTTTGAGGCCGATCCAAATATCCTTATGATCGCGGAGGAATCGACGGCTTGGCCCATGGTGACAAAACCCGCCGATAGGGGTGGCCTAGGTTTCAATTTTAAATGGAACATGGGCTGGATGAATGATATGTTGCGCTATATTTCCCTTGACCCGATCTATCGGAAATATCACCAAGACTGCTTGACTTTTTCGTTGTTTTATGCCTTTTCAGAAAATTTTGTATTGCCCATCTCCCACGATGAGGTCGTTCACGGAAAATGCTCTATGATTGAAAAAATGCCGGGAGACTATGACCTCAAATTTTCGGGCCTTCGCACCTTTTATGCCTATATGATGGCCCATCCCGGAAAGAAATTGCTCTTCATGGGGCAAGAATTCGCGCAGTTCTCGGAATGGAATTACGAAAAAGAACTCGACTGGATGTTGCTGACTTACGATCGGCACGCCCAGATGCAGGATTTTGTTCGAAAATTGAACCATTTTTATAATGCAACACCTGCCTTATGGGAAATCGACTTCAGCTGGGAGGGATTTTCCTGGATTGCGCATGACGATAATGAGCAGAGCATCATTGCCTTCAGGCGCATCGACAAATCCGGCAAGGAAATCATTGCGGTCTGCAATTTCGTGCCGGTGGGCCGCGAGAATTATCGCATTGGCGTTCCGTTCAGCGGGAGCTATCATGTTGCACTCAATACGGATGATCCGGCATTCGGCGGCACGGGATTTTATGTGCCGCAGGAATTTAAAAGCGAACCGGAGCCCATGCATGGGCAGTCGGAATCAATCTCATTGCGTATACCGCCCATGTCGGTCCTATACCTGGTGGGCAAACGCGCAAGCCGTGGACGCCCCAAAAAAGATAATCCTAAAAGGGGAAATTGATTCTTTTGCGTGCATTCTGTTCCCGAAATGGAGCATTTTCCTTTTGGGTTTCTATATTGGCGCTCTATCCTGTTTTTTGTGCCGTTAGGGCCGGCAATACCGAGATAGTTGCGTTGCCGCTCGTTAAACCGTGCTGGGTGAGGATATGGCGCTGGCCCAACCAGCTCAGATTTCAATTTAGGGGGTTTGCATTTTGAAAAAAACCGAATGTGTCGCAATGCTGTTGGCCGGCGGTCAGGGGAGCCGGCTGGGCGTGCTGACACAAAACATTGCGAAACCCGCCGTACCCTACGGCGGAAAGTACCGGATTATCGATTTCCCGCTCTCCAATTGCGTGAATTCCGGGATCGATACAGTCGGTATTTTAACTCAATACCAGCCACTGGCGCTCAATGATTATATTGGGAGCGGAAAGCCGTGGGACCTCGACCGGGCCAACGGCGGCGTACATATTTTGCCACCTTATCAAAAAAGCAAGGGTGGGGACTGGTATAAAGGAACGGCCAACGCCATCTATCAGAATATTCCTTTTATTGAGCGGTATAATCCGGATTATGTGCTTGTCTTGTCAGGCGACCACATTTACAAAATGGATTACGCAAAAATGATCGACCATCACCGGCGTTCACAGTCCGATTGCACGATTGCGGTGTTTGAAGTGCCGCTGTCAGAGGCTTCGCGCTTTGGCATCATGAATACGCGTGAGGACGGGACCATTTACGAATTCGAAGAAAAACCGAAAAAGCCCAAGAGCAACCTTGCTTCAATGGGGATTTATGTCTTTACCTGGACAAAACTGCGGCAGTATCTCTGTGAGGATGCAGAGAAGAGCAATTCTTCCAGTGACTTTGGCAAGGACGTCATCCCCGCCATGCTTGCGGCCGGCGAAAAAATGTCGGTCTATCGCTTTTCGGATTACTGGAAAGACGTCGGCACCATCGACTCTCTCTGGGAAGCCAACCTGGATCTCTTGAACCCCAACGTAAAATTAGATCTGTCCGATCCCGCCTGGCGGATTTACTCCCGCTCCGAGGGCATGCCGCCGCAGTACGTTGACCGGCGGGCAGTCATTGAAAATTCACTTGTGACCGATGGATGCGAAATCTATGGCGAGGTCGATTTTTCAGTCCTGTTTGAAAATGTTACGATCGAGCCCGGCGCGCAGGTTAAGTACTCCCTGGTTATGCCTGGGGCGAAAATTTCCAAAGACGCTACTGTGCAGTATGCGATTATCGCTGAAAACGTCGTAGTTGGCCCCGGCGCTGTAGTGGGCGAAAGTCCAGAGGAATGTGAAGACTTAGAAGGCTGGGGGATTGCAGTAGTTGGCGAGGGCCTGACAGTCGGTGAAAATGCCAAAGTAAGCGCTAAGGCCATGGTTAGAGAATCGGTAAAGGCAGGGGAGACGGTGGCATGACAAACGAGCTACTTGGCATTCTATTTACAAACGTACATGACGATTTGATCCACGAACTGACAACGCGCCGCAGTATGGCTTCGATCCCCTTCGGCGCTCGCTATCGGTTGATCGATTTTTCGCTTTCCAATCTAGTAAATGCTGGTGTTTCGAAAGTGGGGGTCATTACGAAAGCGAATTATCAGTCGTTGATGGACCATCTCGGTAGCGGAAAACCCTGGGATCTTGACCGCAAAAACGGCGGACTCTACATACTGCCGCCTTACAACACCAGCGAGGCCGGCGTTTATGAGGGGCATGTCGATGCATTAGTCGGCATTATGCAGTTTTTAAAACGGTCGCATGAAACCTATGTCGCATTGTGCGACGCCGATGTCATATGCAATATCGATCTGAAAGCTATGCTCGAAGCCCATATCGAAAAAGCCGCAGATTGCACCGTTGCGTATAAGCATGGTATCTTGCCGCGCAACCACCGTGACCTGATGTCCTTTACAATTGGCGAAAACGAGCGGATTCAGGATATCCGCTTAGAGGGAAACTGCCAATGCGAGCGCGATTTCAGCCTGGATATCATGATTTTAGAGCGAGAAAAGCTCATCGACCTCGTTGAATCAGCCGCGGCTTATGGCCGCACCAGCTTTGCGCGGGATATTTTACTGCCCAGGGTTGATTCCTTGCGGATTTTTGGCTGGAAGGTAGCGACCTTTGCCGAGGTAATTGACAGCGCCGAGCACTACGTCGAGGCCAATATGAAACTTCTTGACCAATCTGTACGCAGAGAACTCTTTACGCCTGATCGCCCCATCTACACCAAAACGCGGGATAATATGCCCACAAAATACGGCGTTGACGCCAAAGTCCGCAATGCTCTGATCGCTGACGGGTGCATCATTGAAGGTACGGTCGAGAACTGCATTCTATTTCGTGAGGTAATAGTAAAAAAAGGCGCAGTGCTTAAAAACTGCATCGTGATGCAAGGGAGCACCATTGGGGAAGACGCCTTCCTGCATTATGCCGCACTCGATAAGAACGTCGTTGTCAGCCCTAAGGCTAAATTGCAGGGTACGGCAAAGTGCAATATTATCATTCAGAAGGATGCCGTGATTTAAATCGGGAAAGTAAAGGAGAAGGAAAATGAAAGTTTTGTTTGCCACAAGCGAGGCCTATCCCTTTGCGATGTCGGGCGGGCTCGCTGATGTCTCCGGCGCGCTCCCCAAGGCGCTTCGCCGCCGGATGGTGGGTTGCCGCATTGTGATGCCGCTTTATAGCTGTGTGCCCGACGATTTGCGCGCGAAGATGAATTTTATTACGAGCGTGACGGTCCCGGTCTCCTGGCGGCGGCAGTACTGCGGCATTTTTGAGGCGCACTTAAACGGTGTGATCTACTATCTGCTCGACAATCAATACTATTTTAAACGCGAGGGCTTATATGGCCACTATGACGACGCCGAACGCTTTGCCTTCTTCTCCCGTGCGGTGTTGGAAATCCTCCCGCACCTGGATTATAAACCCGATATCATCCACTGCAACGACTGGCAGACCGCCATGGTGCCGGTTTATTTGAACTTGTTTTATCGCCATGATCCGCTTTATAGCGGAATCAAAACAGTCTTTACCATCCACAATATCGAGTACCAAGGCAAATATGGTCATGAATTAACCGGCGACGTGCTGGGGCTCTCCGACCAACAAGAAAGCCTGATCTCCTATGACGGTTGCGTTAACCTTATGAAGGGCGGCATCCAATGCGCGGACCGGGTGACGACGGTCTCGCCGACTTATGCGAAAGAAATCTTGACGGAATACTATTCCCATGGGCTCGATCGGATTTTAAAACCGCTTTCCGATAAACTTTGCGGTATTGTCAACGGCATCGATTACGAGGTCTATGATCCTTCGTCCGATCCAGCAATTTTCGCGCCCTTCAGCTCTGCGGATCTATCTGGCAAGGCGGTCAATAAAGAAAAATTGCAGGATATGCTGGGCTTGCCCAGACGCGAAGTGCCGCTCATCGGCATCGTTTCGCGCCTTGTATCTCACAAGGGATTTGATTTGGTAAAGTGTGTTTTCGAAGATATGCTGAAGGCCGATTTGCAGGTCGTCATTTTAGGCTCGGGTCAGTGGGAATTCGAAACATTTTTTTATCAAATGGCCCAGCAGTACCCCGAAAAGGTTGCATTGCGGCTCGGCTTTCTCCCTGACCTTGCGCATAAAATCTATGCTGGCGCGGATCTTTTCCTGATGCCCTCAAAAAGTGAGCCCTGCGGTCTGTCGCAAATGGTGGCGCTTCGTTACGGTACCATTCCAATTGTCCGCCAAACAGGTGGGCTCAACGATACGATTCGCGACAGCGGTGACGGTCAGGGCAACGGCTTTACCTTTGAAAATTACAATGCGCACGATATGTTGCATGCTGTCTGGCGTGCGATTGGCGGCTATTCCGATCAGGCCGGTTGGAATATCTTGGTTCAGCGCGCTATGGCCTGCGACAACAGCTGGAATCGTTCTGCCGGCGCTTATATCCGCCTTTATAAATCCCTGCTTTCCTGATTTTTCATTTACTTTTGGAATGTTTTGTGTTAGAATGCTAATACATTTGTATTGGCATTCTTGATTTTTGAAGGGAAAGAGGACGGTCGACGAATGTTTGATATTATTAAGGCAATCTTGCTCGGCATCATAGAAGGGATCACCGAGTGGTTGCCCATCAGCAGTACCGGTCATTTGATATTAGCGGATGAATTCTTGTCGCTCGGCGCAGATGAAGCGTTCAAGGAAATGTTCAATGTCGTCATCCAGCTCGGCGCGATTATGGCGGTTGTCGTGCTCTACTGGAATCGGCTCTGGCCTTTTACGAGCAAAGAAAAAGGTTATATCAAAAAATCGTCAATGAGCCTTTGGATGAAGGTGCTGGTCGCGGTAGTGCCGTCTGCGATCATCGGACTGTTCCTAGACGATTGGCTGGACCGGACCTTTTATAAGCCCATCCCAGTGTCCATAATGCTCATTGTATACGGCGTGCTGTTTATATTGGTTGAGCGCTTCAACCGGAATCGCACGCCTTCTGTTACGACCGTGCGCGGCATGTCCTACAAAACGGCGCTCATCATCGGCGCGTTCCAGATTCTGGCCTTGATTCCCGGCACCTCGCGTTCAGGCGCGACGATTTTAGGCGCTATTCTCATCGGTTGTTCCCGTTCGCTTTCGGCGGAATTCAGTTTTTACCTCGCTGTGCCGACCATGATTGGCGCCAGCCTTTTGAAACTCGTCAAATTCGGTTTTAACTTTACTGGCCTTGAATTTGTGATCCTTATCACCGGTATGATAGTCGCCTTTATCGTCTCGGTGTTGGCCATCAAATTCCTGCTCGGGTATATCAAGAAAAAGGACTTTACCTTTTTTGGGTACTACCGCATTGCGCTCGGCTTGATCGTACTCGCGTATTTTTACCTAATAAAATAATAAAAACCCCGAACCGACCGGTTCGGGGTTTTTATTTAGCGCACTCGGCCCGATCTTTGGCGGACCTCGCATAGCTTAAGTGGACAACATCCATTGCTTTAGATTTCACTGCGCCCTTCCAGCGCGCGGGAAAGCGTAACCTCGTCGGCATATTCGAGGTCGCCACCCACCGGAATGCCATAGGCCAGACGCGTTACTTTTAAATTCATTGGCTTGATGAGCCGTGCTAAGTAACTTGAGGTCGCTTCTCCCTCTACAGTCGGGTTCATGGCCATGATAAGCTCTTTGACTTCGCCGGATGCGAGGCGCGCCATCAGTTCTTTGATGCGCAACTGATCAGGCCCGATGCCGTCGAGCGGCGAAATCGCGCCGTGCAGAACGTGATAGAGCCCATGATATTCTCGCGTCCGTTCTATTGCAAAGACATCGCGCGGGTCCTCTACGACGCAGATAGTAGTCCGGTCCCTCGCGGCATCACTGCAAATCGGGCAGAGTTCTTGATCTGTAAGGCTCTGGCAACAACTGCAATAATGCACTTTTTGGCGAGCATTTCTGAGTGCATCGGCAAACTTTTCGGCCCGTTCGGGCGGTTGGGATAGGATATGAAAGGCCAACCTCTGCGCCGTTTTGTGCCCGATACCGGGAAGACGTTCAAACTGGCTGACCAGTTCATTGAGTGGTACGACATTATACGCCATAATTTATAAAAGACCTGGGACGTTCATTCCGTCCGTCAACCTGCTCATTTCTTCTTCTGCTGTTTTCAATGCATTCTCCAGCGCTTCATTGAATGCAACCGTAATGAGATCTTCGAGCATTTCCGGGTCGCCGTCGGCTTCACTGAGGGCGGCTGGATCGATGCGAAGTTGCTTGAGCTTATGCTTCCCATTAATTGTGACTGTAACGAGTCCGCCCGTTGTTGCGGAATATTCGCGCTCGTCCAGCTCGGCCTGCAAAGATTCAATGTCGGCCTGCATTTTCTGCGCCTGCTTTAGCATGGCGTTCATATTTCCGCCACCGCCGGAATTGGGAATTCGAACTTTCATTTTTAAAACTCCTTTTGATTCATTTCATCTTCGGTTGGGATATCAAATTGAGCGAGCCGTTCTGCAAACGAGGCGAGCGGATCGGTTTCCCGCGCCGGCGCTTTTGTACGATAGGGCCCGAGCTTGTAGGTACGGCCCAATACCTGCTCTGCGGCGCGCCGGATATGGTCGCGGTAGGTTGGATTTTCGCCACGCACCAGATTGCGGAACTGCGGGTTTTCGCAGTCGATCAAAAGTATATCCCCCTGCACAAAGGCGTGCGAGTTTTGCAGGACACCATACATCAGCGGGCAGGTCCGCGCCAACACGGCCAATATGTCGCGCCAGGCGGAAAGCGGCGTTTGCGCATCCCCACCCAGAGGCTCGTCCGCTAAAACCGACTGAGGGGGAGATGGATCGGGAGCGCGCTCTATTTCGGGAGGCAAGTCAGGCGGCTCGGGCAAATCGGCGCCGGGCGCAGCCTCCTCTGGAGAATTGACGAAGGATCCGGTTGCCTGAGGCTCGGGGGAATCTGTGCCGGAACTGGGCAGTTTTGCGGATAAAACAGGAGGTGCAACAACCGTTGAAGTACTTTGGTGCGCATTCGGACCGGCACCGCGCTCGAGCGCGGCAATTCGCGCCTCAAGCGCCTGCATTCCTCCTCGTAGCCGAGGCGTACAGAGCCGGACAATGGCTAGCTCCATTTCGCAACGCCGGTTACCGGATTGCATGCGCGCCGCCGTATCCTGCAAAATCGTCAGGATTGAAAGGATTTCTTGCAACTCCACAGAATCAGCCTGCCGCTCAAGCGACGCGAGCTGGGCGGCTGAACAGACGATGGGTATGGGGCCGGAAGTTACGGTTTTTATAATCATTAGATTTCGGTAGTGATTGGTCAATTCTGACGCAAGACGGGACATATCAACCGATGCGGCGTGCAACTCGTCGATGAGTTGCAACGCACCACCGGCATCCCGCGCCGAAATTAGGTCGGAAAGCCTCGTCAAATATTCCTGCGAGGCCATACCGCAGACGCGGAAGACCTGCGCTTCATCGATTCGATTGCCGGATGAGGCGCATAAATCAAGAATGGAAAGCGCATCCCGCATGCCTCCATCGGCCAAAGATGCAATTAACGTTGCGGCTTCACTTGTGAGCTCTAGCCCTTCTATATTTGCGACATGTTGCAACCTTGCACAGATTGTCTCCGTATTGATGCGGCGGAAATCAAACCGTTGGCAACGCGAAAGAATAGTAGCGGGCAGTTTATGGACCTCGGTGGTGGCTAAAATAAAAATGACATGCGCCGGAGGTTCCTCCAGGGTCTTTAACAGGGCGTTGAAGGCGCTGATCGTCAACATATGAACTTCATCAATGATATAAACGCGGTACTTTGCCACTGCCGGGGTGAAGTTAACTTGTTCGCGCAAATCTCGGATATTTTCGACGCTGTTGTTCGACGCGGCGTCTATTTCAACGATGTCCATGACTTCGCCGTTTTGAATGGCGCGGCAGGCTTCGCATTCGCCGCAGGCATCGCCTTCTTGTAGGTTCAAACAATTGACAGCCTTTGCCAATATTTTTGCGCAAGTGGTCTTGCCAGTGCCGCGCGTACCCGTAAAGAGAGAGGCGTGAAATATTTTGCCCGCGGCTAGCTCATGCTTTAGCGTTTCGGTAATATGTTCCTGCCCGACGACATCCGAAAAGGTGGCCGGCCGATATTTTCGGTATAACGCTTGGTACATCCATCCCACATCTTTCTTCAGACCAAAATAATGGTTCCGAATAAAAAAACACAGATTGCATCACGCGGCCGGGTGTACGAACGAACCGATTGACTGCGGCACACGAGAATATCCACTTAATGCTGCTCGGTTCCCCGCCTGACATGGTTCATGGCATCCCGTTGCACAGGACCCGCCCGTTCGCACACCCCGTCGCGCAGGGCATCTGTATTCACAAATTTATTATAAACGATTCTTATTCTTTTTACAATACCGAAAAATAAAATTGTTGTAGTTTTAAAAAATAATGATATAATAGTTGACATAGGAAGCTCTAAAATAGGGCATTTCATCCATTTTTGGAGGCGAACCATGCAAGAACTTACCATTCAAACGTTATATTCTTTAGAGCATACCATCGCCGCCGGACTGTTTGAGTCAAAGACCTATCCGTGGGAGGTATTGCCTGATATTGGGGCGTTTATCGTGGCGCTTGGCAAGACGTTGGATCCCGCATTTTATGTGGAACGCGGAAAGGACATTTGGGTGGCAAAAGATGCAAATCTTGCGGCTTCTGCCTTTTTATCCGGCCCCTGCATTATTGATCGCGAGGCCGAGGTGCGACATTGCGCTTTCATCCGTGGAAATGCCATTGTGGGAAAAGGAGCCGTGGTCGGAAACTCCACAGAGTTGAAAAATGCCGTGCTGTTTGACCGCGTACAGGTTCCGCACTACAATTATGTCGGTGATTCTGTGCTTGGCTTTCGTTCGCACATGGGGGCTGGATCCATTACTTCTAATGTAAAATCGGATAAGACGCTCGTTTCGGTTCGTATCGGCGATACGAAGATTGAAACCGGACTCAAAAAATTTGGCGCCATGCTGGGTGATTGCGTCGAGGTCGGTTGCGGATCTGTGCTCAATCCCGGGACAGTGGTTGGGGCCAACACCAATATCTATCCGCTGTCGATGGTGCGCGGTTTTGTGCCGTCCGGCAGTATTTATAAAAACCAAGGCGAAATCGTCGCGAAACGATGAAAGGATAAACGGGAGTTCCCCGTACCAAAATGATGGAAAAATGGGACATACTCAACAGCCAGGGGCAACCAACGGGAAAAACTGTAACGCGTGGACACGTTACGTTGCGGCCGGGAGAATACCATCTGGTTGTGCACATTTGGGTGATTGATCGAAGTGGGAAACTGCTGATTCAGCGGCGTTCAGACCGCAAAAAACTGATGCCGGGCGAATGGGCCGCGACGGGCGGCGCCGCCATGGCGGGGGAAGACTCATTCACAGCGGCCCGGCGCGAATTGCTCGAAGAACTCGGCATTGATTCCGACCGCGACACCTTAAAGCAAATTGCCCGATTAAAACGTAAAAACTCTTTTGTGGACCTTTGGCTTTTGCGCCGGGATGTGGCGCTAACGCAGTTGCGACTTCAAAAAAGTGAAGTGGCGACGGCCAAATGGGTGACACAGGATGAGCTGAAGAAAATGGTGGAATCGGGCAACTTCCATAATTACGGCCCCGACTATTTCAAAACCGTATTTTCAGCTTGTAAAAAGTTGGAAGAAGAGGAAATGAAGCTATGAGTTTATCTGTGGAAGGGCAAACCTGTCCGGTTTGCCACGCATACTTGTTTGATGAGGACGTTATCGTTTATTGCGCTGTCTGCGGCGGGCCGCACCACCGCACCTGTTATCAGGCGGTTG
>CASFAP010000027.1 GCA_949292695.1 uncultured Eubacteriales bacterium
TTAAACATTTTCAAATCTTCCCAAAATTTTGTTTTAATAATTCTAACATAGGGTACTTTCTTTGTCAAGTTACTCCGCCTGCCTGTTTTCAGGTCCGGATGGACCTAGTATACCTGGATTGCCTTTTCACCTTGTATTCCCTGCGGACCCCTTTTCTTTTTTGAAAACTCCTTATCAGCATCATCAACTAAAATAACAGGCAGTCTCTTTATATACCGTCGCGACAAGCCATTCGGACTTACCGCGATTTTAAATGAACGTAGCACGCTGAGCCGCCACGTTTTTCTTAAAAAAACTTATCTGCAAGTCAAAGCCCCCGAAAACGCTGTCATACCTTTCGCGGCGCAAAACATACACATTTCGTGTGCGAATTTTTCTCACCAAATCATCCCATCTACAATGGCGGGCAGTTTGCACGCCTGCCGTTTGCACTGGCGCACCCAATGCAAACTTTTTGGCTTAACGCTAGTAGCGCCGTCTCGTATCATTTACAAAGTCGATCGCGATGGTTTTCAAATATCAACATGTTCTTTTCCATTCGTTCGCTCCGCCGGCCTGTTTTGCGCCGGCGTTTTTCGGTTCATCTATGCGCACTGTCTTAAGGAGAAACAGTGTAACGGATGGACAGCACGGGATCTTCCAAGCTCGATTGGTGCAGACCGCGCATTAGAAAAACCGCGGCAAGGCTCCGATACAATAACTTTGGGTAAAATTGGAAAAAAGACTTGACAAATCACACATTATGTGTTATTATAATGGAAATAGAAGGGCAAAAGGCCAGAAAAGCGGTGATGCATCTTGGTTGAATCCACAAAAAAAGCGGACTGAAAGCTTCCCCCAGCTCGCAATCCGCTTTTTAACAGGTGTGCCACAATTGCACATTCCCATTTGCATTGTAGCACATCCTGATTCGAGTTGCAAGTAAAATTCGAAAGGATGTATCAAAATGCATCAACAAACCGAGCTTGCCGCATGCGGCAGGCTTAAAAAAGATACCTTCAAGGCCTGGCTGGTCGAAGGCGCCACCTTTGCGGGCGAGTATGAAATGCCGGCGCTAAAGCCCAGCCTGCAACGGCCGCAACGGGCAATCCCGTTTGACAAGGCACTGACGGCAAACTCTAAATCCCAATGGGTTCACTTTTATCTGGATGACGGCCGCTTTGAATGCCTCTGGAACAACCCGAAGGCCTACCTGAATCGTCTGCGCTCTTTTGAGGGGGTGCTGTCCCCTGATTTCAGCCTCTACCGAGACATGCCGCTCTCCATGCAGATCTGGAACACCTACCGCAACCGGGCGCTGGGCTACTGGTTGCAGGCAAACGGCGCCGAGGTCGTTCCCAATGTGCAGTGGGCAGACGCGCGGAGCTTCGGCTTTTGCTTTGACGGAATCCCCAAAAACAGCACCGTCGCCATCAGCACCAACGGATGCATCCGCGATAAAACCGACCGGTATTTTTTCGAGCAGGGGCTCGCGGAACTTTTTAAGCGGCTCAGCCCAAGGACCGTGGTCGTTTACAGCGGGATGCCGGACGAAATATTTGCGCCATACCGCGGCGCCGCCGACTTCCTCCACCTTCCGAACTGGCAGGATGCCGTCAGAGGGAGGTGCTAGCGCAATGGGTAAGGGTACGAGCGGCCTCTTCCGCAACACGAAGGGAAACACCCCAAAAATCCACGATGGCAGGCAAAACAAGCACATCCCGGGCAAAAACAATTATAAGCAA
>CASFAP010000028.1 GCA_949292695.1 uncultured Eubacteriales bacterium
AATAGGAGGGCGACAGTAGATCACCGACGCTTTCGACCGGTTTGAGGTAGGGGTAATCCACTGACCACACATTGCCTGAGGACTCGGTCTTGCCGGAAGATATTGCATGATAGGCGACAAAAATGGGCGAGCCTTCATAGGTCAACATATATCCTGAAGTCGCTTCGACGGCCGCTTGGATTTTTTCGGTATATTCGTCATACTTATCGCCCCATTTGGTTTTTAGCTCCTCGGGGGTTATGTAAGCCTGGTCTTGTGATGAATCGGTTGTAATATCATAATCATGATCGGATTTACCGCCCAGACGCAAGGCGCGCTTGCGGCAGGCAAAGGTATAGGCGGCGACGGCCTGCGCCTTTAAAGCCTCCTCATGATAGCTGGCCGGCATTTCGGCGGCCACAACGCGAAAAACATAATCGGCCGCCGCGATTTTTTCGGTCTTTTGCGTTTCGGGATTGTAAACTAAGAAGTGGTCGGCTTTCTCATTGGTTAGATGTTCGTCGGCAATATCAACCGAAGAGGTGCCGCTACTTGCCGGTGGTGTTGCCTGTTGCTCACCTGGGATGGCCAACAAGGGGATTAAAAGCATACTGGCCAATAAAACAAGGGACAATACCAAATACATACCTTTCATAATACGACCTCTTTCTTCTCCGATGCGCTTTGCGGCAGAATCTTTCGTGTTGACTTTTCTTTGCCGGAAGGCTACAATAAATAACAGAAGAAATTACTTCTTGTCCTATTCATATGCACTTTGTGGACAATTCATGACAGACAGGTGGAAGGCTTATGCATCACAAACGTATCCTGCTGTTTTACGGCGCCAGCCTTTTTGTGGCGCTTTTAATCCGGACGATGCAACTGCTTTTTGTGATCGAACCGGACACAGGATTTTTTTATCGGGAGTATCAGACCGTCGGGCAGTGGATGACGGTCTTTTTAATCGCCGCCCTCTTTTTTACTGCCTTTTTGGCATGTTTTCACCGGCGGCGACCCTCCGGCCCGCCAGTGCCGAACCGGCTACTGGGAGTTGTTTCGATTCTTTCGGGGTTGACCATGGTCTATGAAGTGCTATTCAGCGATTTTTCGAGGCTACTTTCAGGCGCTACGCTGACTGTGGAACTGATTTTGGCGGTTTTAGCCGCGACTGCCCTCATTTGGTACGGGATGACTGCCTTTCTGAAAGTGCAGTTTCAGCCGAATGTTTTACTGTTGCCAGTTCTTTTTGCTTTTGTACGGTTGGCCAGTGCTTTTGCGAGTTATACGTCATTATCCAACATCGCCGATAATTTATACGATACGGCCATGATGTGCGCCGTGCTCCTCCTGTTTTTGTATGTTGCCAAAGTGTCGGCCGGTGTTGATTTTGCGCGTTCTGCGGCTCGGCTATTGCCCATCGCGCTTTTGGCCTCGCAACTTTGCTTTTTATGTGCGATACCGCCTGCCATCGCGACGCTCTTGCGAGGGAGCCCCTTAAAACATGGGACAACGACCGCTTTCCTTGCGGACTTTATGTTGGGCCTTTTTGCGTTATGTTATGTTTTAATGCTCTACCGCAAATCAAACGAGGCGCCTTTGCAGAACGCGCCCGAAACCGAAGGGACCGATAAAATGGGAGAAACCCGGCCCTAGAAGAGGACCGGGTTTCTCTATATGGGGATGAATATGGGTGGGCAAAATCAGTCAGCAGATTTTAAGCTGAAGGGCAGGCGATGTTTTGTCGCCGTCCGTTTGGTTCGCCTTGATAATGCGGACGGTGTATTCAATATAATCTGCGGTTTCGTTTTTCTGCGTTTTTGCCTGCAGGCCGGCGCGGACCATGGTATCTACAATTTTAGAAAGGCTGTTGGCAAACAGGCGGACATCGCCGATGGCCACCTTGCGAAGCGGCCTGGGCGCTGGTTCTTCTTTGGGTTCCAGCATTTCGGAGATAAGCGCTTCGGCTTCGCTTAGGGTGAGTTGTTTGGCAATAATGATGTCAAGCACCTCATCGCGAACCTCTTCCGGAAGGCGCAACAATGCGCGAGCATGGCGTTCGGTCAATCTAGCGCCTGTGATGCGATCGCGTTGTTCGGTTGTCAATTTGAGTAAGCGCAATTTGTTTGACAAGGTCGACTGGGCGATGCCCAACCTTTCGGCGGCTTCGCTTTGCGATAATCCATAAATACGGATTAGGCGAGCCAAGCCTTCGGCCTCTTCAAAGACGCCGAGGTCACTGCGTTGCAGATTTTCGATCAGGGCGTAAAAGGCGGCGGTCTTGCTGTCGGCCTTTTGGATGATGCAGGGCACCTTGGTCAGCCCTGCCGCCGCGGCGGCCCGTAGCCTTCTTTCGCCAGCAATCAGCTCATATCCTCCATCGGCGATGCGCCGGACGGTTAGGGGTTGGAGAATTCCATTTTGCTTAATGGAATCGGTCAGCAATGAAAGCTCGTACGAATCGAAATTTGTCCGTGGTTGATTGGGATTGGGGACGATATCAGCGATGGGTAACAAAGCCAGCCGTTTATCCGCGACTGCGTCTTTCCCAAAAGCCAGCATTTCTGTCACCTCTCTTTGGATTTTGGACAGGATTGGGAAGGTTTGCCGACCTGTCTCATATCTTTGAATTCATATTAGCATAAAATTTCCAAAATTACCATAATTTTCCATTTACAAATTTCGACGAACCAAAAGAAAAAACAACCGTTTAAAGCGGTTGTTTTGCTATTTTTGAGGGATTTCTAGGGAATTTTGACGGAGTTTGCGATATTTTTTTGCATATTACAAAATTTCGCTTTTCTCCACCGGGCAGTTGATCGGCTTGGCAGTGAAGCGCTCCGGCGCCGAGCATCTGAGCGGCAGAAGCGGCCGAATGCATTTCGTCGCTGATTTCAGGCCCCTTCATGGCGATAAATAAACCACCGGGCTTTACAAAAGGAAGGCAATATTCGCAAAGCACCGGCAATTTTGCGACGGCGCGGGCCGTCGCAAGGTCAAAGGTTTCGCGAAGAGCGCTGTCTCTTCCGGCCTCTTCAGCCCTTGCATGCAGGGTGATGAGCGAAAGCCCCAGCGCGTCGGCCAGAGCGTTTAAAAATCCGATTCGTTTTTGCAAAGAATCCAAAAGGGTCAATCTCAGATCCGGCCGGGCGATCAAAAGCACCATACCTGGAAATCCGGCACCGGTCCCGACATCAATGACCGAGCTGTTTTGTGAAGGCGAGTGATGCTTGAGCAGGAGTAGACTGTCCAGAAAATGCTTATTGACAATGTCGTGAGGGTCGGTGATGGCGGTCAGATTCATTTTCTGGTTCCATTCGAGCAACAGGTTGCCATAGACCTGCAGACGTTCGCTGGCGACTGCATCAAGCGCGAGGCCAGCTTCCGCCAACGCCGGACGGATCGAATCAAGCGGAAAAGAAATCATATGTTTTCTCCTTGTCTTCGATTGCGTTCAAGCCAAATGAGCAGGACCGAAATATCGGCCGGGCTGACGCCTGAGATGCGGCTGGCTTGGCCGACGCTTTCAGGCCGAACCTTTTGCAACTTTTCGCGCGCCTCCAGCCGAAGGCCAGAGATTTCTGCATAGTTGATGGAGTCGGGCAGACGTTTTTCCTCCAAACGGCGCATCTCGCGCACCTGCGCGGCCTGTCGGGCGATATATCCCTCATATTTCAATTCGACCTCAACCTTTTCCGTGACGGCTTCTGGCAAAGCGGGACGGTTTGGGTCAAAAGGCGCCAGGCATGCGTAGTCGAGTTGTGGCCGGCGGATGAGGTCAGCTAGAAAGCACCCCGTCGCGAGCGGCGCGGTCCCGCGTTCTGTCAGAAAGCGGTTAATGGCTTCACCCGGCGCTATGGTTGTCTTTTGCAGTCGTTCGAGTTCCCTTTGCTTTTGCGCCTGGCGCGCTTCAAAGGATTTCCAGGTTTTATCGTCGATCAGCCCCAACTGCCGACCGAGAGGCATCAGGCGTTCATCGGCATTGTCCTGCCGCAGGAGCAGGCGGTATTCAGAGCGGGAGGTCATCATGCGATAAGGATCAGAGCAACCTTTCGTAACAAGGTCGTCGATTAAGGTCCCGATGTAAGAGCTGGCACGGTCGAGCACGAAAGCCGGCTTGCCGAGAACGCGGTGCGCCGCATTGACACCAGCCATAAAACCCTGCACGGCCGCTTCCTCATAGCCTGAGGAACCGTTGAATTGCCCTGCGCCGTATAGGCCGGGCAGAGTCTTGAATTCGAGGGTGGGGCGCAACGCCTGGGGATCGACGCAGTCGTATTCGATGGCGTAAGCATTTCGCATGATCTGCACATGCTCAAGGCCAGGAATGGTGCGGTAAAAGGCAATTTGAACCTCTTCCGGCAGGGAGGAGGACATCCCTTGCAGATACATTTCTTCGGTTTCAAGTCCGCAGGGCTCCACGAACAACTGGTGCCGCTCCTTATCGGCAAAACGGACGATTTTGTCTTCGATGCTGGGGCAGTAACGAGGCCCCACCCCCTCGATCTGGCCGGCGTAAAGCGGAGAACGGTGCAGATTCTTTAAAATGACCTGTTTGGTCGCGTCATTTGTATAGGTGATATAGCAGTCGACCTGATTGCCAATTGGCGTTTCGGTCTGGTAACTGAACGGTGTGATCTTATCATCGCCCGGTTGGCGCTCCATGACCGAGAAATCGATGCTGTCTTTCGCGACACGGGCCGGCGTCCCTGTTTTGAACCGGCGAAGCGGCAGGCCAAGGCGCTTTAAGGAATCGGCCAACGCGGTCGCGGCAAAGGTGCCGTCAGGTCCACTTTCAAAGTTGACTTCTCCCACATAGATTCGACCGCCCAAAAAAGTGCCGGTTGCGAGAATGACGGTTTCGCAGTGATAAATCGCCCCCAGACGAGTGGTCAGATGCCATCCATCCTCTGCTTTGCTTAGATCGATGATTTCGGCCTGCTTCACCTCGAGACCGGGCTGGCGTTCGACGGCGTGCTTCATGTAACCGCTGTAAGCCCGCCGGTCAATTTGCGCCCGCAGACTGTGGACGGCCGGACCCTTGCCGCGATTGAGCATTCGGCTTTGCAGGGTCGTGGCGTCGGCGGCTTTTCCCATTTCTCCGCCCAAAGCGTCAAGCTCTCGGACGAGATGGCCTTTAGCAGTGCCGCCAATAGAAGGATTGCAAGGCATATTACCTACCCAATCGAGGTTGATGGTAAAAAGAATAGTCCGACATCCGAGCCGGGCGGCAACCAAAGCGGCTTCGATGCCGGCATGTCCAGCCCCAACTACGGCGACCTGATAGTTTCCTGCGGGATACCCCATTGTTTTTCCTACTTTCCAACACAAAATCTTGCGAACACTTCTTCTGTTACGGCCTCGGTCACCCGCTCGCCGACAAGACTGAAAAGCGCGGCCAAGGCATCGTCTACGCAGACGCCGACAGCATCGAGCGTCAAGCCGCTTTGCAGTGCCGACTCGGCTTCTTTGAGAGCCACAAAAGCCTGTTGCGCACAGGCGTGTTGCCTTTCACTGCACAAAACGGCGGCGTCAGGATTGAGGTTGGCTACACCCGTTACCTCCGAGATTTTTGCCGCAAGTAACGGAAGGCCGGTTCCGTCTTTGGCCGAAATTGAGACAACCGGCCAAGGATAATTGGCAAAAACAGTTTCATCAAACGAAGCATTTAGATCGGTTTTATTCAAAATAAAGACGCAAGGCTTGTCCGCGAGTCGGTTCATCAGCGCCCTGTCGGCCTCTTCCAAAGGTTCTGAAGCATCAAAGACGGCCAGTGCCAATTGCGCATTTTCCAGCCGTTTGGAGGCAAGACCCACGCCTACGGCCTCCACGGCATCGTCAGTTTCTCTAAGTCCTGCCGTATCGGCAAGACGGAGAAGAATGTCGCCGATTTGGACGGTTTCCTCAATCACATCCCGTGTCGTCCCAGCGACCGGCGTAACGATGGAGCGGTCCTGGCCGCTCAACAGATTCATAAGGGTCGACTTTCCGACGTTTGGCCGGCCGACGATAACGGTATCGATGCCTTCGCGCAATACCCGCCCGGCGTCATATTCCTGAAGCATAATTGCAAGCCCGGTTTCAGCCTCGGACAGGAGCGCTGACAAATGCGATTCCGATAGCGCCGGGATATCTTCATCCGGGTAATCCGAATAGGCCGCGATATCCGATGCAATTTCCAAAAGCTTTGCTCGAACCGCTTCGACCTGTTTTGAGGTCGCGCCAACTCTTGCGGACAGAGCGAGCTTTAAATCTTGGGCGCCGTGCGCGCCAATGAGCCCTATGATGCTTTCGGCCTGAATCAAATCGAGCTTCCCATTTAAAAAGGCGCGCTTTGTAAACTCTCCGGCCTCAGCCAACCGCGCGCCGGCCGCAACAAGCGCGCGTAAAAGCCGCTTTAAGATGTAGCGGCCGCCGTGCACCGAGAGCTCGACGACATCCTCGCCCGTATAACTCTTCGGCGCGATAAAAACCAACGCAATGGCTTCGTCGATCTGCGTTTCGCCGTCATATACTTTTCCATAGGCCGCGGAATAGCCTGCAAGGTCGGTGAGCGCCTTCTGATTTGCGGCCCGAAAGACCCGAGAGGCAATCTGCCTTGCCTGTGCACCTGAAAGCCGGATGACGCCGATTCCGCTTTGGCCGAGCGGCGTCGCTATGGCCGCGATGGTGTCGTATTGCATCATTTTCACCTCAACAGATTATTCTACCAGATTTTTAGCTATTTTGCAATGCGGAAAATCCGGCAGAATCGCGTAGATTTGCGGTCTTTACGGCTTTTATTTTGTAAAATTTTTTTATTGACAAACAATTGAAAAACGAGTATCATTATTTTGTAGAAAACATAAGAAAAGAAACATTTGAAACGGAAAACTTATGAAAATAAAGTATTAGGGGAGATAAACATGAATTTTAAAAGCGCGTACCTGAATCGTGTCTATGAAGCCGTTGCGGCGCGCAACGCGGGCGAACCTGAATTCTTGCAGGCCGTCAGAGAGGTTCTCGAATCGCTGGAACCGGTTGTGGCGCAGGATCCCCGTTTGGAGAAAAATGGTGTGATTGAGCGTCTCGTAGAGCCAGAGCGTCAAATCCAGTTCCGTGTATCTTGGGTTGACGACAAGGGCCAGGTTCAGGTCAACCGCGGTTATCGCGTGCAGTTCAATTCAGCAATTGGCCCGTATAAGGGTGGCCTTCGCCTGCATCCGTCGGTTACGGCATCGGTCATTAAGTTTTTAGGCTTTGAACAGATATTTAAAAATAGCTTGACTGGCCTGCCCATCGGCGGCGGCAAAGGTGGTTCGGACTTTGACCCGAAGGGGAAATCCGATGCCGAAGTCATGCGCTTCTGCCAAAGTTTTATGACCGAGCTCAGCAAGCATATCGGTGCGGACACTGACGTGCCGGCTGGTGACATCGGCGTGGGCGCACGTGAAATTGGTTATATGTTTGGGCAGTATAAGCGCCTTCGCAATGAATTTACGGGTGTTTTGACTGGCAAGGGCCTGACCTACGGCGGTTCTCTGGCCCGTACCGAAGCGACTGGTTATGGGCTCTGCTATTTTACGGAAGAAATGCTCAAATGTATGAAGCAGGATTCCTTTGCCGGCAAGCGCGTTGTCATTTCCGGTTCGGGTAACGTTGCCATTTATGCAACCGAAAAAGCCACTGAGCTGGGCGGCAAAGTTGTTGCGCTTTCCGATTCCAATGGCTACATCTACGACGAGAATGGTATTGACCTTGCTGTTGTCAAACAGATTAAAGAGGTTGAGCGTGGCCGCATCAAGGAGTATGTCGATCGCGTCAAAGGCGCAAAGTACGTTGAGGGTTGCCGTGGCATTTGGAGCATTCCTTGTGACATTGCTTTGCCGTGCGCTACGCAGAACGAGTTGGATGGCGAATCGGCCGCATTGCTGATTCAAAATGGAGTCATTGCGGTTGCGGAAGGTGCGAACATGCCTTCGACGCCAGAAGCAATCGAAGCCTTCCAGAAGGCCGGCGTCCTCTTCGGCCCGGCCAAGGCGGCTAATGCCGGCGGCGTTGCAACCTCTGCACTTGAGATGAGTCAGAATTCCATGCGCTATAGCTGGACTTTTGAAGAAGTTGACCAGAAACTTAAGTCAATTATGGTAAATATCTTCCACAACGCTTATAATGCGGCGGAAAAATATGGATTAAAAGACAACCTTGTGGCCGGCGCCAACATTGCCGGTTTTGAAAAAGTTGCAGAATCCATGATTGCACAGGGCATCGCTTATTAAGTTCTGTTCTTAAAAAAGGCCCCGCCGCTAGGTGGGGCCTTTTATATATGTAAGAGAAAAAGCGTGTTTTTTCCACGAGATGTTGCGGTTGAAAAAAGCTTGTACACTAGGCGAAAAATTTTTTTGATTTTTTTGCGAAAAAGTGTTGACAAAACAATTTTCTTTTGGTATCATAATCTGGCGCTCTTAAAGAGGGAGTGCGGAATGGACCTTGAAAATTAAACAACGACAAGAGAAGAAGGACCCGACAATTCTTTAAGTGAGAGCTTAGAGAGAAGACGGACAAAGACAGAAGTCAGAGTTCGGAGCAAAGAGCGAAAGCTCTAAGAT
>CASFAP010000029.1 GCA_949292695.1 uncultured Eubacteriales bacterium
ATAGGATTTCTTTTCTCGAAATGCCAATGCTGGTGGGGTTGCAAGGATTGGAAAAGATGACGGCGCCACACTGCTTATTTTTGACAAAATCCAAAAAACGCTCGACGGAAAAATCCTCTCTGCGCGCAAAAGTTTCGACCTGTTGCCCAGCCAGCTCTGCATAAAATCGGTACATCGAAAAGTCAGGGTCCAATACCGCCAGACGCTCACCTCGGCCGACCAAATTTTGCAGGATCAAGTTGATGAGTTCATCGGAGCCATCCCCGGCGACGACGTGCGCCGCATCGATGCCGTACCGGTTGGCAAATGCATCGCAAAGCGCCTTCGCGGTGGAGTCGGGGTAGCGATTGAATTCGGCCTCGTGCATGGCGCCATAAAAGGCGTGCAGGAGTTCTTCCGAAACAGGGAAGGGGCTTTCATTCGCATCAAGTCGATGCCGAAATGTCCCCTGATTTGGAGTGTAGGGCGTTTGATTGCGGATATTAGAGGGTATGTAGGACATCTTCTCAATCCTTTCGTATCCGCACGGCATTTGCATGCGCGCCGAGACCTTCGGCCTCGGCAAATCGGATGACGTCCTCAGCGTCCTCTAAAAATGCCTGGCGGTCATAGGATAAATAACTCATTTTTTTAATAAAATCATCGACCGACAAAGGCGATGAAAACCGGGCCGTGCCGCCCGTCGGCAGAACATGATTGGTGCCTGCATAATAGTCGCCGAGCGGTTCGGGGAAATAGGCTCCCAAAAAGATACTTCCAGCGTTTTCTACCTTTGAAAGCAGATCATACGGATCTCTTACCATCAATTCAAGGTGCTCGGGTGCGACTTTGTTTGCGATGGCTACGGCTTCGCCGAGATCCTTCACCAGCACCGCACCGGAATATTCATTCAATGACTGCGCGGCGATTTGTTTGCGAGGTAGTGCCTCCAATTGAAGCTCGATTGCCTTTGCAACGGATTCAATTAATACCTGGCTGGGTGTGATCAGAATGGCGCTGGCCATAACGTCGTGCTCAAGTTGCGAAAGCAGGTCGGCGGCGACGTAGTCGGGGTTGGCCCCCTCGTCGGCGATGACGAGCACCTCGCTCGGCCCCGCGATCATATCGATGTCGACCGTGCCAAAGACCATACGTTTTGCCTCAGCGACAAATTGATTTCCCGGCCCGACGATTTTATCGACGGCCGGAATGGTTTCGGTGCCATATGCTAGCGCGGCGACAGCTTGGGCACCCCCGACGGTAAAGATTTTTGTAACGCCCGCGATTTTCGCGGCCGCAACGACGGCCGGATTGATTCCGTCAGCTTTTGGCGGTGTCACGAGGATGATCTCTTCGACACCGGCAACGGCGGCGGGGATGCAGTTCATCAAAACTGACGAAGGGTAGGCGGCTGTGCCGCCCGGGACGTATACCCCGACTCGCCTTAAGGGCCGAACGATACGGCCGAGGGTGCGGCCGCCGCGCTCCAAGCGATAGCCGTCGCATTTTTGGGCTTCATGGTAGCGCCGAATGTTGGCGGCCGCCCGTTCCATCGTGCGCAAAAGCGCGGCCGGGACTTTTTGCAAAAGCGCGTTTTGTTCGGCCTCACGCAACTCGAGATGGTCAAGTTTTATATGGTCAAACCGCTCGCAGAAGTCAAATAACGCCCGGTCCCCCTCCTTGCGAACCGCCTCGATTACTGCCCGAACGGTCTCGGCAACGTTACCTTCACTTCCGTTTGCGCGTTGTCGCAACAGCTTGAATAGCGCCTCGGCTTCTCCTTTGGACGCGTCATATTGTTTGAGCATTTTTTACCACCTCATTTGCCAGTTGATTTAATAGTTGCTCGATTTCTTGGTTTTTCAGTTTCATGGCCGCAGTATTGACGATCAGACGGGCCGAAATATCTGCGACGGTCTCAATGACAGAAAGGCCGTTCTCCCGCAAGGTATCCCCCGTTTCGACAATATCGATAATGGCGTCGGCCAGGCCGAGAATGGGGGCCAGCTCTACCGATCCTTCAATTTTGACGATCTCGCAGTCGATGCCCTTGCTCTGCAAAAAACGTTTTGCAACATTCGGGTATTTTGTGGCGACCGTCTTATGGCCGTAGCCACTGTAAAATTCTTCGCCGGCCAACCCCGCAAGGGCAAAAGAGCATTTGCCGAAACCGAGGTCGAGCAGTTCGTAGAAGTTGCCGCCCTGCTCCATAATGGTGTCGCGCCCGACGATACCGGCGTCACAGGTGCCGTGCTCGACATATGTGATGACGTCGGCCGCCTTTGCTAGAACGATCTGTAGGTTGCCGCAGTGAAAGACGAGTTTGCGCCCTTTTTCGCGGACCGGTGAAATGTCATAACCGCATTTTTCCAAGAGTTGCAACGCCTTTTGCTCAATGCGGCCCTTGGTCAGAGCGAGCTTAATCATGCGTTTCCCTCGCTTTCTGCAGGCGCGCCATCGCGCGCTTTAGATCTTCAGCGCCGGCCGAAAACGACCATTCGGCCGCAGAACTGGCCGCCTGCACAGGCCGGATAACGGCCAACTCCGAAACATTGACGGCAAAACCGCAGGCCGGCATGCCTTTTCCAAACTGTTCGAGCAAATGATCGTATCGGCCGCCCGAAAGCACCGCCTCTCCGATGCCTTCGACATAACCGCGGAAGACAAGACCGGTATAGTAGTCGATGCTCTGAACGATGCCGAGGTCGATCATGATCTTGTCTCCAAGACCGGCCTGCCAAAATGCGTCATAAAGCCAGGCCAACTCGTCTAAGATGGCGCAGGCCGCGGCGTTCCCCTGCGCCAGTCGGTAGGCCTTTTCTAGCACCTCTCGACCGCCGCACAGGCGGGGCAACAGACGAGCGAGTTCAACGGCCCGGGGACTCGTTTGGCCAAGGCAGAAATCATATCCACCCGAGTGCTTTGCCGCAATATAAGAGCGCAAATGCGCTTTCTGTTCCTCAGAGAGGTCTTCATCGCGGATGAGGGCTTCAAAAAAGCCGGCATGCCCAATCTCTAGTTTAAAGGATTCGCCACTGAGCTTTAGCGTTTCTAGTGCGGTAAAAAGCGCGCGCAAATCGCCGTCGCGCTTATCTCCGCCGAGAATTTCGACGCCGCATTGCAGTATTTCACTCCGCTTGGCATTGTAAGCCGCGCTCAGGCGGAAGATGGTCTGGCTGTAACAGAGGGTCAACGGCAGATTGGCCTCGCGAAGTTTGGTTGAAACCAGCCGCGCAATGGGCGCGGTGTTATCCGGCCGCAAGGCCAAAAGTCGGCCGTCTGGGCCCGTAAATTTATATATGCTTGTTTCTTGGATAGCGCGGCGGTCATGGTCAAAAATATCGTAAAATTCCAGCGTCGGCGTCACGACGGGAGAGTATCCCAATTGAGAAAATAATGTTTCGATTTCCTGCCGCAAACACCGCTGGGCCAAAACCTCTTCATAGATCAGGTCACGCGTACCATCGGGGACGTTTTTTGGAATTTGCTTCATTGCGCACCTCCAAAACAATTTAATACTTTACCATGTCATCACTTTAACGAAGCAAATTATACCATGCATAAATCTTTTTGTCAAGCCGTTTCGGAATAGGAACGATCATGAGACCACCGGCCCCAAAAGTAAAAGCTTAAGACCAAAAGAAGCGATAAGATCCACCCAATGGGCCAAGCATACCAAACGCCATCCGCGCCGAAGCGAGGCGCGAGTGCAAAGGCGCCCAAAACCCGAATGAGCAGATCTGTAAAGGTGGAGGCGGTAAAGTAAAAAATGGCGCTGGCGCCGCGCAATAACCCGTCGGTTGTAAGCTTAACCGATACAATGAGATAAAAGGGTGTGGTGATCTGCAAAAAACGAATGCCAGTATTTAAGGCCAATGCAGTACTGTCGCTGTCTAAAAACAGGCGAATGAGGGCCGGCGCGCCGAAAAAGGATGCTAAGAAAAAGATGACTGCGACGATAAGCGCGATGCCCACACCCGCCCGATAGCCGTGCTTGACGCGGTCAATCTGTCTGGCGCCCAAATTTTGCGCCGTATAGGAAGAAAGGCCATTCGAAAGGGTTGAAAAGGTGGCAATGGCAAAGGTGTTGAGCTTAACAGCGGCCGAATATCCCGCCACGACCGAAGAACCGAATCCGTTGATGATGGCCTGAATGATGAGATTGCCGATGGACACCGAGCTTTGTTGCAGGATACTCGGCAGGGCGATATAATTGATGGAACGGAAAAGTTGCGCTGAAAAAATCGGACATTTGCCGTCAGTTTCAATGGACTGTATCCGTTTTAACAGTACAGAGAATGCCAATATCGCCGCCACCCCCTGCGCTATGAAGGTTGCCCAGGCAACGCCGGCAACGCCCATATGGAACTGCGCGACAAAAAGGATATCGAGTCCAATATTGCCAAGCGAGGAGGCGATAAGAAAATAAAGGGGCGTTTTGGAATCGCCGAGCGCCGTAAAGATTCCCGTGCAGATATTATAAAAGAACAGGAAAATCAGTCCATAAATATAAATACGAAGATACTCGCGCGCGTCGATAAAGATGTTTTCGGGTGTCCGTATCAGGCGCATCATCGCACTGCTGGCAAAAAATCCAATGATTGTCAATAGGGCGCTCAAAATGAGAACTGATAGAAAGGTTGTATGAATTGCGATTTTCATCTTACGATATTCTTTCGAACCGAATAGGCGCGAAATGACGACGTTGCAACCGGCGTTACAGCCCAGCGCGATCGCCATAAAAATCATGGTGATTGGGTAGGAGGAACCGACCGCGGCCAGCGCATCCTCACCGGCAAATTTTCCGGCGATGACACTGTCTGCCATGTTGTACAGTTGCTGGAACATGACGCTGATGATCATTGGAATCGAAAATTTCCAAAGGAGCTTTGTCGGATTGCCTTGTGTCAGATCGGTATTCAAGCCAAAACCTCTTTCTTTTATGGGGGTAGGTGGATATAACTGTAATGCGCACATGCACCCTCGAATGCAGTGCAAAACTGCAAGGCCGAAAATATGATTATAACCTCAGAAAACGTTGCAATCTCGCGCGAAAGTTGCGCCGGACTAGCTCTGCCGATCCATCGTTATGGCAATTGTCGTCTACAGTGAGGCGGTTTTTAAACTGCCTAACGATATACGTAAAACGCGATGTGCTTTTGCTGTGGACATTACACCGCACCCTCAGGCCCCAAAGGGGCCGCGGCGCGAAACGTCCCTAATTGGCTTCGCCAATCGTCTTGCGGCGATAATCGTCCACAGGCGCCGTTTTTTCAAACGGCACGCGGCTTTGCCGTGGCGGGACTTAAAGTCCCGCTTCACCTGTGGACATTATACCACAATTATGAAAAAAAGAATAGAAAGCAAGGCGACAAAAAACGCACAAAACCCAGCAGAGGTTCTGTGCGTTTTTTTGAAATTTGCCTTGATTACACGGCTATTTTGCGTCGCGCGTATAATGGCGCGGCAACAGAACGCGGCGGAACAACCAGTAGGCAAAGGGGTTTTGAACGGCGCGCAGGTGCGCTTCAAGCACGCGGTGCGCTTCAGCGAAGAGCGCGACATCGGCCTCATCCGCGACCGGGTGCTCCGCATAATGGAGCGCGGTTGCACGCAAGAACGCTTCTTTGGCCGGATGCTCGGCCGGATGCCCTGCAAGGCGTGCGGCAAGTTCGTCGGTGGTATCGCCGACCTTCGCACCGAGCCCTAGGTATTTCAACTGGCGGAGCATGTCTCGATAGTAATATTCGACCTGGTCAATGCGGCGTTGGAACCGTTTTTTCACACGGTCGGGCTGATAGAACCTGGGCGCGATCAAACTCCGCAACAATAGGTAAAGGAGGGCGAGCAACAGCAAGAATGGAACAAGATACTCAGCCTTTAAGAACCTCGACAACCCTTCCTTTTCAGGCTGTTCGGGTTCGGTGTCCTCTACTTTTTCATCCTCTGGCGGCTCTTCCGGCTCGGGAGGTGTTATCGGTTCCGGCTCGGGCGCCGATATGTTGCTGTTTTCGTCTTGTTCATTCTCGTTGACATTGTAAAGAATGTGCGGCGACGGATCGAAACTGACCCAACCGATGTTGGAAATGTAACACTCAACCCAGGCGTAGGCATCGCATGACCGAGCGACGATCGAATCATAGGTTTCGTTATGCAGGCTTGCTTTAAAGCCAAAAGCGACGCGCGACGGAATCCCCAAAGAACGCGCCATCAGCGCCAGCGCAGTGGCGTAATAAACGCTATTGCCCTTTTTGGAATACATCAGATGAAGCGACAGCTCCCGGTCGAGCGGTAGCGGGCCAGGGGTGTCGGTGTAGGTGAAACGCGACGTATCCGTAAAATAACCGACAAGCTGAACCACCTTTTGCAGATCTGTGGGGAAGCCGGCAGTCCGATCTTTGGCAAATTGAACGAGGGAGTCGTCAAAGTTTTCAGGCAGTGCGGTATAGGTGTTTACAAATTCCGTGTCAGACAGGGCCGCATCCTTTGGCAGTGTGGCGAGATAATCGCCCAATTTCGCCGCCTGGGAGTAATTAAAATTGTAGAATTCGCTTTCTATTTGGTAGCCGTACCCCTCCGGCAACACTGCATAGGTGAAAATTTCACCGCGTTCGTTGAAGAGAATGGGATCTTTTAGGGGAGTTTCCTCTTCGAAAGAAACCACCCGCCCAGCTGAGGCCAGCGTATTGGTCTCGATCGTTGTCATAATCGAGATCGTCTGGGTCACCGTGCTTTCGGCCAACAGCTGTTGCAACTTCGTGTCGGACGGGAGATTCGTGCTGAAGGCCTCGGCCTGCGCCTCTTCCCAGGAGGCGCCGTTGATACGGTAAGGTGTTTTGAATTCGGAGCTCCACATTGTCCCGTCATAGTGCTCAAGGGCCGTCGTTTTGAGAAGAACGGGCTGATCGGTTTGCACCACGGCCACAATCGTATCGTCCTCAAACTCAATGTTGCCGCCCAGGCGGCGCCGGGGTTGCAACCCCAATTCATGCGGCGTCGGCGCGTGGTAAGCTTGTTGAGACCGGGTGAATAGATTTGTCGAGGTCTGTACATCGGCCGCTAGGTCGGTGAAAGTCCGAAAACGCCACTCCCGCGTGTTTTGCGGCAGAATCAGCGCTGAGGTGAGCAGGCATAAAAGTGATACAATACCGGCTGTGAGTTGCACACGCCAATTTTGAGAAAGCAATCCGACCTTCCGCTTGCGAAGGAAAGAAAACAGATTGCGTTTGTAGTAAAAGTCGCGGGCCGCCACTGGGAAAGAACCGGCGAACAATAAAATCACTGCCAGAAAATAATTGGCTTTGGCGCCTATAAAAATGTAGACGATCAGCGTAATCCAAAATGCAATGATGGCGGGATAGATCCGTTTCAGCCCGCGCACGCAGAAAAACACAAGCGCGGCAATGCCAATTTCGGCAAGGGCCTGCACCAGATCCAGGTGTTCGACCGTCGAATAGGGATCATCTAAGGGCAAACCCGAAAAGAGCCAATCCAAAAAGATCTCAAGGTTGCTCAAAAAGGATTGGAATTGGCCTGTAATTAATAAAGTGGCAAAGCTAAGGAGGATGCCGCCGCCCAAAACTGCCGGCAACACCCAGGCGCGCCGCGTTGTCAGGGCCAAAAACAATAGTGTAAACAGAGGCCATAAAATGATCCAGATTGGCGAAATTGGATTGGGATAGGCGATTTGCGGCATGCAGACCAGGTTGAGCGCAACACAGACCAGCGCGCAGGATACCAGATCCAGTAAAAGATCCTGCCAGCCCGCAAATAGAGGTTTTTTAGAGGCGGTTCGTTTCATAAATGACCTCCTAACACGGCCGGGATCTGTTGCGCTTCAGGCAGGTAGAGTAGCGGGACGCCGACCTGCGGCAATTCACAGCCCGAACCGGGGCCGGGGACAATGCAGGTGATGGCATAGCCGTCAGATTTCATGGCCTTTAGGGACTTTAGCAATTGCTCCGACGGTTGATCTGTGATAATATGTACAACGCTGGCGCTGTGCAGATGCAAAAAGTCATCCAAGGGCATTGTGAGCGGATCGGTTTCATAGGGAAAAGGCAAGGTCAAAAGTAGACTGTCGAGCTCGCTAAAATCACTCGAAGTATTCAGCCGGCAATTGTATTGCTCGGGTTGCCCTTTCACCTCCAAGCGCAAAAAGCTCAGGCGGGCGTTGCAGTTGTTTTCGAGGTAGAAATGCGCCAGCGAAATCGCGGTATCGGCCGCCAGATCGGAATAGGCGTATGGAATTTCGCTGGCCGTTTTGGTGTCGATCAGAAGAATGACCTGCGGATTTTCCTCCGGCTCGTAGCGCCGCACGTAGACCTTGCGCGTGCGCGCGGTCTGTTTCCAGTTGATGCGCTTGAAGGGATCTCCATAACGATATTCCCGGTTGGCGGCCAGAGAATCGCCAGAATCGGCGTCTAGCACCTGCTCGGATGTCAAGCCGTTTTCGGTCGGGCGCGCTTCAATTTCATCGGTTAGAGGATAGATTTTGGGGTGCACAGACAGGGCAAAGGGCGACGCCGCCTTGGCGTTGCGCTGAAAAAGCGGAAAGGAAAAGAAACCGAATACGTCATGGACGCGAAAATCCTCCATGCCAACCCGAAAGATACCATGATGCTGGCATTCGAGCGGAAAGGAAAAATCGTCTTTATGTGGCCCCGGCCTTAAGAATAGAACGTGATTGTTCCAATTTGCCTTTTGGTCGCGTCCCACGCCGGGCGGCGCAACTGTTAAATCCCCTGTTACAGGGAACAATAAAAATCCGTGCATGGTGACGGTGAAGACAACCGATTCTCCGCGGGTAATGTGAAGCTGAGAGAGCGTGCCGGTGCAGGTCAGCGACAGAGCCGCTAAATAGCAAGAAAAAAGTGAAAGAATCAAAAGTAAGCCGAAACAAACTGCGGGGAGATAGAGCACCCGCGCACCGGTTGCCAAAGCGGCGCACAAAAATAGCGCCGTTACCCCTAAAAAGATGAAGCCCCGCTTGGTCATGCCTTCACCTTCGGCACCGGTATGGATTTCAAAATAGTTTGGACCGTATGCACCGCCGCGGCCGTCGCGCCGGCCCGGCCGCGCAACACGATGCGGTGCCCGAGCACATAGGGAGCCATTTTTTTGATGTCGTCCGGTGTGACAAAATCGCGTCCAGCCAGCATCGCAAGCCCGCTTGCGGCCTGCATGAGGGCGATCGAACCGCGCGGGCTAGCGCCCATCAGTACGCCGTCTGCCGAACGCGTGGCTTCGACGATGCAAACAATATAATCAAGCAGTTTTTCATGGCAGAAGATTGAACCGACCTTTTGTTGCAAAGCTAAGATATCTTCTACTTTGGCTACGGGGGAAAGCTTCATTTGCTCTGTGACGGAACGGTGGCTCTTGAGGATATCGATTTCACCCTGATGGCTGGGATAACCCATAAGTATGTGCATGAAAAAGCGGTCGAGTTGCGCCTCTGGCAGGGGATAGGTTCCAGCCATATCAATGGGGTTTTGGGTCGCCAGGACCATAAAAGGCGCCGGCAGGGGGTAGGTTTTTCCGTCAATCGTGACCTGACGCTCCTGCATGGCCTCCAAAAGTGCCGATTGCGCTTTTGGACTAGCGCGGTTGATCTCGTCGGCCAATATAATCTGGTTCATAACGCTACCAGGATGGAATTCCTTTTCGCCAGTCTGCATATTGAACATATTGAAACCCGTGATGTCAGATGGTAAAATATCGGGTGTGAACTGGATGCGCTGGAAACTACATCCCAGAGATGACGCCAGGGCCGATACCATCGTCGTTTTACCGAGGCCTGGCACATCTTCGACCAGCACGTGGCCCGAACATATGAGCGAGACCAGCATCAGGTCGATAACGCCATCTTTTCCGACAATGGCCTTTTTCATGTTTTCACGGATTGCTTGCAGGATTTGCAGATGTTCCGTTCGCTTCACCTTTTCTTCAAGTTTTGAATTGCCTTAAAAGAACTGATATTTTTTACTATACCATCTTTTTTGTAGAAAGTCCATAAGAATTTTTTGTGATTGCAAAGGGAATTTGGAATGTTTGCGATCTTCAGAAAATCTTCAGAAATCTTAATACTTTCTTTCATACTTTTTCCGGGATTTTGTGTTAAAATATTGCCCATAGAGAGGAAGTTGCCAAATGAGACGAAAACGATTGACTGAACTTTTTCCCTGGCTGTTACCGCTTCGGCGTGCGCAACGAAAATTTTGCTTTTATCTTGCAATGCGCTTTGACGGCAACCGGTATGCAAAAATTAAGGCGCCAGAAAAATTCCCCTACAGTGTCATAGAGACCGGTTGGAGGATGATCAACCCTTCGACAGGGTACGACATGCAATATCAGTATAATAAAGTGCATAACTTAAAACTGGCCGCGGCCACAGTTGACCGCATAATCATCCGTCCGGGAGAGACCTTTTCTTTTTGGCAACGCGTTCGTTATGCGGACAAGCAGGTCAAATATAAAGATGGGCTCAGCCTGAAAGACGGCAAGATTGTGGGGATCTACGGCGGCGGCCTCTGCCAGTTGAGCGAATTGCTCTATTGGTTGTTTTTGCACACGCCGCTCACCGTAACCGAGCGGCATAATCATGCGGTGCAGGCCTTCCCGCCGGCCGCGACCGATCTGCCTGAGGGGGTCGACGCGACGGTCAGCGAAGGCTGGCTGGACCTCAAAGTCAAAAATGAGACCGACGCCGTCTATCAAATCTGCCTGTGGTTCGACGAAGAGACCATTTTTGGCGGCATTTTTTCGAGCAAAGAACCCGATGTCGCTTATACCATTTATAATGAGAATTACAACGCCTATGAAAAAGACGGCCGCCGCTTTTTTGAAGTCGACGTCTTGCGCCAGGTGCGCCATCTCGAAACAGACGAAACACAAGATGAGTTTCTCTATCACGATCGTTGGGAAGCAACCTATTAATCAGGAGGGGTTTTATGGAACGCAAACGGATTGCAGTATTGTTTGGCGGGTGTTCGAACGAGCATTCGATATCGCTTCAGTCGGCACAGAGTGTCATGGAGGCACTCGAAGGGCGCCATGTTCTTATCCCTATCGGCATTACAAGACAAGGAGCCTGGTATCATTACACCGGCCCGATCCAATCGATTGGCGACGGCACTTGGGAACAGGATAAATCCTGTCTGGTTCCGGCTTTGCTCTCACCCGACCGGCAGACTTCAGGGATTTTAGAGTGGACACAGACTGGTCTGCGTGTGTTACCGGTCGACCTTGTTTTCCCGGTACTGCACGGAAAAAACGGAGAAGACGGGACGATCCAGGGCCTTGTAGAAATGGCCGGACTGCCGCTTGTCGGTTGCGGCACGCTTGCAAGCGCCCTTTGTATGGACAAGTACCGCGCCCATCTGCTGGCGGGTTTGGCCGGCGTGGCCTCGCCGCGTGGCGTCCTATTCCAAAAGGGTGAATCGGCAGACCAAATCCGACATCGCGCGGCTCCCTTAAAGCTTCCTCTTTTTATAAAGCCGGTCCGTTCCGGTTCTTCGCTTGGAATTACCAAAATCAGCAATTTCGACGACTTATTGCCGGCCGTACAGGCGGCCTTCGAGCACGATGACCGCGTTCTGGCCGAAGAGAACGTGGAGGGGGTTGAAATCGGGTGCGCAGTGCTTGATGGGAAGCCACTCTTTTTCGGAAAGATTGATGAAATTGAGCTCTCAGACGGTTTTTTTGATTTTACCGAAAAATATACGCTGAAAACCTCCAAAATCCATATGCCGGCGCGGATCGATGACGAAATCGAGGCGAGAGTTCGCAAAGCGGCCGCCGCGGTCTGGCAGGCGCTCGACTGCAAGGGCTATGCGCGGATCGACTTCTTTTTGACGCCGCGCGGCGAGATCCTATTCAACGAAGTGAACACCATTCCCGGCTTTACCTCCCACAGCCGCTATCCCAACATGATGCGCGGCGCTGGCCTGGCGTTTGAAGATCTGCTGGACCGTTTGATCGAGGAGGCGCTTTCCGCATGAAAGAAATCGTACTGCGCGCTGATGAGAAGGCGAATGGGTCGCTAATTCTGGTCAACCGTTCGCACCCTCTGCCGGCGTCAGAAACAGGGCCCGCCTGCTTATTGCCGGTCATACAAAGTTATCCTGACATTCTGCTCGAGGCCAAGGCGGCGACCCTTTTGGGGCGCTTACTGGATGCCTGCGGGAGCGGCGGACAAATTGTACCGGTCAGCGGATACCGCACGCACGCCTACCAAGAAACATTATATGCCGACAGCCTCAAAGAAAACGGCGAGGATTTCACCCGGCAGTACGTCGCTTGGCCGGGTTGCAGTGAGCATGAGACCGGGCTTGCCATCGATTTGGGGCTCGCAGACGGCGAAATCGATTTTATCCGACCAGATTTCCCGAATGAGGGTGTCTGTGCCGTTTTCCGCAAACTGGCCGCCGAATATGGGTTTATCGAACGGTACAAAGCGGGAAAAGAGCGCATCACAGGCATTTCGCCAGAGGAATGGCATTTTCGGTATGTTGGTTGCCCGCACGCAACGGTTATGGTGGAACGCAATTTGTGCCTCGAGGAATATATTGATCTACTTCATACACATATTGGGCCTAAAAATGTGTTGGAGACCACCTTTAAAGGGCAACGCTTTGCTGTTTTTTGGTTGCCGGCTGAAAACGCTTATTTTTCTCTTCCAGATGAGGCGCTATACCTTTCTTCTGGAGATAATGCCGGCGGTTTTGTTGTGACGGTTTGGGAGAGTGTGCGATGAAGGGGCGTAGCTATGGAGGGCTCGATACCTTCCGTCTAATTGCGGCGCTTATGGTTATCTCGATCCATACGGGTCTGGTCTCCTTAGAAACCAACTGGGGCGATACGGTGCTGTGCGGCATCCTCGCCCGGGTGGCGGTGCCGTTTTTCCTCATGACAACCGGATTCTTTACATTGCGGCAGGGTGGCAATTGGACGCGGGCTTGGCGAAAAACTGCGTTATTGTACGTCATCGCCATTGTGCTTTATCTGCCGCTTAATTTTTATACAGGCTATTTTGCCGAACCGGATTTTGTCCGGCGAGGCTTTCTCGATTTGCTGTTTGAGGGAACCTTTTACCATCTTTGGTATTTTCCAGCAGTACTTTTGGCCTTGCCGGTAGTCGCTGTGTTGCTCAAACATTTGAAACCGTCTGTTGTAATCGTTATTTGCATTCCATTTTATCTCGCGGGATTGTTAGGCGACAGCTACTATGGCCTGACCGCCCTCAGCCCGGAGCTGACGCGCATCTACGACGGATACTTCGCAATTTTTGAATACACGCGCAACGGTCTTTTTTACGCGCCGCTCTTTTTGAGCCTTGGCGCTTTGTGCGCGTCACGCCCAGAACCAAAACATCCCGGCCGCCGCACTGCCGCCCTGCTTGGCGCGTTGGTTTTGTTGCTCGGCGAAGGAATCTCCCTTCATTTGGCCGGCTGGCCGCGGCATGATAGTATGTATCTGGCTTTGCCGCTCGTTTCGTATCTTCTGTTCCGGCTGTTGTGCGTCTGCCGGGCCCAAGCCAAACCGGTTCTGCGAGAGATGTCGGGCGTCGTTTATATCATCCATCCGATGATGATTGTCGCTGTGCGGGGTATCGCCGGTATACTGGGGCTCGATTGGCTTCTGGTGAATTGTCTGCCCATCCATTTTTTCAGCGTCAGTGTCTTATCGTTGGCAGTTGCAGGGGCCTTCGTTTTGCTGGCGCGGCGCATTCGCCGGCCGCCGCCTACGGTGGGCCTTCGCGCCTGGCGTGAGATCGACCTGCAAGCGCTCCGACAGAATGCCAAGGTGTTGCAAAGCTGGTTGCCGCAGGGCGCCAAGCTTATGGCAGTGTTGAAAGCCGAGGCTTATGGGCATGGAATGGAGGCCACCGTGCGCACACTGGCTGACTCTGGCGTCGACGCCTTCGCCGTTGCGACGCTGGAAGAGGGCATCGCGCTCCGCCGCATCGATGGTACGGCATTCATTTTGATTTTGGGTTATACCGATCCTTCTGCCGCGCCGTATCTAAAGCGGTATCATTTGACCCAGACGGTTTTCGACGCGGAATATGCGGCCGCTTTATCTAGGGCCGCCAAGGGCGTCCGGGTCCATCTAAAGATCGATACCGGTATGCACCGCCTTGGCTTTTCCCCCGATGATCCTGATGCACTCATTCCGCTATTTGCCGATCCCAATTTGAAAATTGACGGCATGTTTACCCATTTTTGCGTAGCAGACAGCAAAAGGGAATCTGATATCGAATTCACAGAACAACAGCGCGCCGCCTTCGAGGGCCTTGTTGAGTTCTTGCGTGCGCGTGGGCTGAACGTTGGGAAACTGCATTTGCAGAGCAGTTACGGCCTGCTGAATTATCCTCAGATCCCCTGCGACTATGTGCGCGTCGGCATCGCGCTTTACGGCGCCGCCGATCCCGCTAAAAATGAACGCGCAAAAGAATTGCGGCCGGTGCTCGCATTGCGAGCCAGGGTCGTGACACTTCATAGCCTCGGAGCTGGCGAAACTGCTGGATATGACCGCGCGTTTTTGGCGCAAAATCCCTGCCGCCTGGCGACGGTCTCCATCGGTTACGCCGATGGTGTGCCGCGCAATCTCGCTGAGACGGGCGCCTATGTTTTAATCTGCGGCCAGCGTGCGCCGGTGGTCGGCCTCGTCTGCATGGATCAGATGCTCGTCGATGTCTCACGCATTGAAACGGTGGAGCAGGGAATGGACGTCACCTTAATCGGTCGGGACGGGGGCGAAGAAATCACTTGCGTTCAGTTTTCAGAATGGTGCGGTACGATCCCCAATGAAATCCTCAGCCGATTGGGACCGCGCCTGAGCCTGCTGTATTAAAAAATCCCTATGGAAAAAGCATGATGTCCTTAGGGGAGAAAATAAGATAACCGAATAGGAGACAAATACACCGTCCTCAACAAAAAAGATTGAAGACGGTTTATTTGTATCTGGGTTTCGTAATCAGTTCTTTTTCAGCTGTGTTCCGCACTTTGCACAGAAGACGCTTCCGGGCTTTAACTCCGCACCGCACTTGGCGCAGAAGGAAAC
>CASFAP010000030.1 GCA_949292695.1 uncultured Eubacteriales bacterium
GACGTATTTGCCGCAGAATTCCTTCGAAGGGTAAAGGTCGTAACCGAGCACTTCCATGCCGAAGCCCTTGCAGATATCGGCAAAGGTGCGGCCGATTTTACCTGTGCCGATGATGCCGACCGTCTTGCCATACAAATCGAATCCGGTCAGACCATCGAGGCTAAAATTATGGTCGCGGGTGCGAATATAGGCCCTGTGGAGTTTGCGGTTGAGCATCAAAAGCATGGCCATCGTGTGCTCGGCGACAGCGTGGGGCGAGTAGGCGGGAACGCGCAACACATGCAAACGCCCCTGGGCGTGTTTGATGTCGACATTATTGTAGCCGGCGCACCGCATTGCCAGCACGCCAATACCGTAGGATTCAAGGGCATCAATGACTTTGGAATTGATTTTATCATTGACAAAAGCGCAGACCGCATCGCAACAGGCCGCCATGCTGACAGTATCGGGATTCAGCTTGTTTTCAAAGAATTTCAGATTGAATTCATCCTTGTTTAGGGCCAGAAAGCTTTCGCGGTCGTAGGGTTTGGTGTCAAAAAAAGCAACGGTCTTCATCATTCTTCTCCTTAATTTAGTGAAATGTACTTAAATTCAGTATGTACAGATCGAAATCGCTTATTCTGTATTGACGATTCCTGTCAAATAATTATATAATAATTCTATCACAATGTGGAGGGATTTTTTTGAACGGTATCAAAAAATATTTAAATCGGGTGTTCATCGATGGGCTCAGCGGTATGGCGCTGGGACTATTTTCGACTCTGATTATCGGTACGATCCTCCAGTCGGTCGCCGATTTAATTGGCGGAACGGTAGGGAATTATATGTATACGGTTGGTAAGGTGGCCGCGACGGTGACGGGAGCCGGCATCGGTTGCGGAGTGGCGGCAAAATTTAAAGAGCCCCCTTTGGTAGTGCTTTCGGCCGCTACAAGCGGCATGGTGGGCGCCTTTGCAACCCAGGTCCTGAACGGCACTCTTTTAACCAGCGTCAATTTTGGTACGCCCGGCGAACCGCTCGGCGCCTTTATTGCGGCTTATGTCGGCATTGAGCTGGGGCACCTCGTGGCAGGTAAAACCAAGGTTGACATCCTCGTAACGCCTTTTGTCTCGATTGCGGGCGGCTCGGCGGTCGGATTGCTTCTTGGCCCGCCGATCTCCAGCTTTATGACCTGGCTCGGTTCGATCATCAACTGGGCGACGGATCAGCAACCCATCTTAATGGGGATCGTGATTTCGGTGCTCATGGGCATTTTTTTAACGCTCCCAATCAGTTCTGCGGCCATTGGCGTGGCGCTCAATCTTTCGGGCATAGCGGCCGGTGCGGCGGTTGTTGGATGCTGTTGCAATATGATTGGATTTGCAGTTGCAAGCTATCGTGAAAATAAACTGGGCGGCCTAGTAGCCCAGGGAATCGGCACCAGCATGCTCCAAATGCCCAATATTGTCCGAAAACCTATCATCTGGTTGCCGGCAATTGTTGCGAGCGCCATCCTTGGGCCGATTTCGACCGCTGTGCTACATATGACCAACAATCCCATGGGTTCTGGTATGGGGACCTCCGGCCTTGTCGGCCAGATTATGGGGTATCAAACCATGGTAGAGACGATGGACCCATGGCTGGTGCTGTTGGAAATCGCTCTGATGCATTTTATTTTGCCGGCCGTCTTGGCGCTTATCGTCTCGGAAGGTATGCGCAAGCTCGGCTTGATTAAACCGGGAGACATGAAATTAGACATATAGAAGGTGGACTATGAATAAACTGGAAAGGGCAAAAGAAGCGGTGAAACGCCTTAAAGCCGAATATCCGGATGCGATGTGTTCGCTCGATTATACCGATCCGTTTGAGCTTCTTGTCTCTGTGCGGCTCGCCGCGCAGTGCACAGACGCGCGGGTCAATCTTGTGACGCCGGAATTGTTCAAATCCCTTCCAGACGCGGCGGCCTTTGCAAAGGCGCCAGTTGAACAGGTCGAACAACTCATAAAAACCTGCGGCCTTTACAAGACAAAGGCGAGGGATCTCATCGCCATCGGCAAAATGATTACCGAACAGTACGGCGGCAAGGTGCCGGAGGAGATGGATGAACTCTTAAAGTTGCCGGGTGTCGGCCGAAAAACGGCAAATCTCGTGCGAGGCGACATTTTCGGCAAGCCGGCCATTGTGACCGATACGCATTTTATCCGTTTTTGCAACCGAATGGGTTTTGTTGCAACGCGCGACCCTTATAAAGTCGAGATGGAAATGCAAAAATGGTTGCCGCCGGAGGAATCGAACAACTTTTGCCACCGGACTGTTTTGCATGGGCGCGCGGTCTGTACGGCGAGAAAGGCAAATTGCGAGGCCTGTTGCTTAAAGGAAATATGCCCGAAAAAAATTTAGCTTGAGATGGGGATGCGCATGGACGCCTTAGCGGAATTTGTGACTACGGTCAACAATTGGCTGAACCAAGTGGTCTGGGGCGTTCCCATGCTTGTTTTAATCGTTGGAACCGGCATCTATTTCTCGGTGCGGACACGGTTTTTCCAGGTCACACATGCGAAACATTGGCTTTCCAAAACAATCGGCGCAATTTTTCGGGATCGAAACGTTACCAAATCCAAAGATGGCAGGGCGATTTCGCAGTTCCAGTCGATCGCTACGGCTTTGGCCGCCACGATTGGGACAGGCAATATTACAGGAATTGCCGCGGCCATCGCGATTGGTGGGCCCGGAGCTGTCTTTTGGATGTGGGTGTCGGCCTTCTTCGGAATGATGACGAATTTTGCCGAAAATGTATTGGGTATATATTTCCGCCGACGGAATTTTAAGGGTGAGTGGTCGGGCGGCGCGATGTATTACCTGGAAGACGGGCTGAAAGACCGCAAACACCTCGGCCGCTTCGCCCGGCCACTAGCAGTTTTATTTGCGATATTTTGTATTTGCGCTTCCTTTGGCATCGGCAATATGACCCAAGCCAATTCCATTGCCGGCGCAATGCAGAGCAACTGGGGCCTGCAACCGACGTTAACTGGTATCGCTGTCGCGCTGGTTGCCGGCATTATTTTGGTCGGCGGTATTAAGCGAATCGGCCGTGTGACCGAATTCCTTGTCCCGTTTATGGCGCTTTTTTATATCGGAGGTTCCCTTATTATCCTGTTTGCCAACTGGCGGCAGATTCCATATGTGTTTGAAAGTATTTTTAAAAATGCCTTTACGGTTCCGGCCGCGGCCGGAGGGGTGACGGGCGCGCTGTTGCGCCGCACCATAACCATCGGCTTCAAGCGCGGCGTCTTCAGCAATGAAGCTGGCCTCGGCTCGACGGCACTGGTCCATTCGGTATCGGATGTCAAAGAGCCGGTCGTCCAAGGTGCCTGGGGGATTTTTTCGGTGTTTTTTGACACCATCGTTTGCTGTTCGCTGACGGCTTTTGTGTTATTATCGGCGACTGTGCAACCGGTCAGCCTCGAAACGGCGCTTTCCGATGTGACGCTAGAACCGCAATATTTTACAATCCGCACCGGCGAACAAGATGGGGCGACAATCCCGCTGATGGATACGGAACTCAGCTCTCTGCTGGTGCAGTGCGATCCCGAAGAGGGAACGAGTTTGCCGGTTACCGCTTACGGAAAACAGCTTCAGTTGCGCGTCGCCACCAAACCGGCTACAGGCAATGGCGAAGAGGATATGGTTTATACGAATGTCATGGAAGTGCGCGGCGTTCAAGAGACCGATGCGGCCGGCCAAAAACTGTTTGATGAAAATGGAAATCCTGTGATTTCAGCCGTTAAAATAGAAAAGGTAGAGGGAGTATCCCTGGTCACCTATGCGTTTCGGCAACACTTTGGCGATGCGGCCGCTAAAATTCTGGCAATTGCGATGCTGTTATTTGCTTTTTCCACCATCATCGGTTGGTCATTTTACGGTACAAAAGCGCTCGAATATCTTTGCGGTACGCGGGCAACCGTGATTTATAAGGTGATTTATGTCTTGTTTATTATCGTCGGCGCTACCATAAGCCTGGACCTTGCCTGGAATATTTCCGATACCCTCAATGGGTTGATGGCACTTCCGAATTTAATTGGTTTGCTGGCGCTTTCAGGCGTTGTCGTAAAGATTACGAAGAACTACTGCGACCGGGTGTTCCGGCACAAACCGGTCAAACCAATGCGGTCATACTTTCCCGAATACAACCGGGAGGACACCAAAAGCGAGGAATGAAAATGTTATCAAACGGGCAAAAACGGGTCGTAGCGATCCATGATATTTCGTGCTTTGGCAAGTGCTCTTTAACAGTGGCGTTGCCGGTACTGTCGGCCGCTGGCGTTGAAACCTGCGCCATCCCTACAGCGGTGCTATCGACCCACACCGGCGGTTTTCAGGGCTATACTTTCCGCGATCTGACCGAAGATATTCTGCCCATTGTACAGCACTGGAAAGATCAGAAAATCACCTTTGATGCGATCTACACCGGTTACCTCGGTTCGACCGAACAGGTGGATCTCGTCTGCCAGGCCATTGATATGTTGAAAACCGAAAACACGCTGGTCATCGTCGATCCGGTCATGGCCGATTTCGGCCGGCTATATGCGAATTTCGCGCCTGATTTTCCGAAGCAGATGCGCCGGCTCTGCGAAAAGGCCGATTATATCGTCCCGAATATCACCGAAGCCTGCTTTTTGCTGGACAGACCTTATCACGATGGACCTTATACCCCATCTGAAATAGAGTCTCTGCTTCAAGGCCTTGCGGCGATCGGGCCGGCGTCGCCTATTTTGACCGGCGTATATTATGATGCGAGGGAGCTCGGCGCGGCCTGTTTGGAAGGCAGTGTGCAGACCTATCTGGGCGGAAAAATCGACGTTATTTTTCATGGGACAGGAGATGTCTTTGCCAGCGCCTTGGTTGCCGCCCTTATGCGTGGATTGCCATGCGGGAAGGCGATCGAAATTGCCGTCGAGTTTACCCGTCAGTCGATTCTCAAGACCCTAGAAGCCAATCCGGAACGCCGGTACGGCGTCAATTTTGAAGCGGCTTTGCCAGCGCTTTGGCAGATGCTGAATGCATAAAATATCCCTTGGGCTGTCAATGATAGTTCCGAGGGATCTTTTTTTACAAAAAGTTAACAGGATACTGCTTGACATAATTATAGATTGATGCTAATATAGTATCGAAAACTAGATAATCTAATTTTTGATGGTGATTTCTATGGAACAAATTCAAAAGGTGATGCTTTGGGGAGATTCGGTCGGAAAGGGCGTCATTTTTGACGAGGCGCGCGGCCGGTATGCAATTTCGAAATGCACGGCGGTTGGAACCGTGGCCGAGGCTTGCCACCTGGAAATTGTCAACCACAGTAAAATGGGGAATACCATCAGCGCGGGATTTGAAATGATGGAGCGCGACCTGGCCAAGGGGCTTGAAGCAGATGTGGCGGTGATCGAGTTCGGCGGCAATGACAGTGACTTTGATTGGGAGGCTATCAGCCGGGATCCGACGGCGGACCATCAACCTCGCACACCTTTAGCGGTTTTCCGGAAGACGCTATCCAGTATGGTTGATCGGGTGCGCAAGGCCGGAATGTTACCTGTGCTTTTAACCTTGCCCCCAGTCGATGCCGACCGCTATTTTTCCTTTATTACGAGAACCGGGCTCAGCGCTAAGAACATTCTACAGTGGCTAGGCGATAAATACAGGATTTATCGATTCCACGAGTCCTATTCCTTGGCGGTTACACAAGTGGCATATGAGCAGAAGTGCCGATTAATCGATCTGCGGGCCGCTTTTTTGGAGCGGCGGGACACCTATTCATTTATGTGCAAAGATGGTATCCATCCGAATCAAAACGGCCAGCTTTTGATGGGGCAAACGGTTGTGCAAGCCATCGGTTGAGAAAGATTTATGAGATAGCTATTTTTGGTTGCAGAAATGCATAAGATATGGTATCATATCTTGTGTATTTTTGTTTTAGGGGGCTTTCTCGGTGTCGGATGAACGGCCGATCGGCGTATTTGATTCGGGGCTCGGTGGCCTTACGGTCGTCAGGCAACTGATTCGATGCCTGCCACATGAGAATATTGTTTATTTTGGGGACACTGGCAGGGTGCCTTATGGCAACCGAAGCCGAGAGACGATCCAAAAATACGCATTGCAGGATGAAGACTTCTTAATGCGTCAGGGCGTCAAGCTGATTATTGCGGCCTGCGGAACAGTCAGTTCCATGGCCCCTGAAACGGGCGACCGTTTGCCGGTGCCCTTTTTTGAGGTGGTTTCTCATGCTGTAAAAGCCGCTCTAAAAGCGACGCGTAACGGAAGAATCGGAGTTTTGGGGACGGCGGCAACGGTTGCTAGCGAAGCCCACAAACGCCAGATTTTGGCGTTGGAGCCCTCCGCTCAGGTGATTGCAAACGCCTGCCCGCTGTTTGTGCCACTCGTTGAAGACGGCATTATTGAGCGGGATGATCCAGTTGTCTGCGAGATGACGCGGCGCTATTTGCAACCGCTCGTCGAAGCCGGGGTCGACACTGTGATTTTAGGTTGCACCCACTATCCAATTCTGCGCGATAGCATCGCAGATTATTTGGGCGCGAATGTCGTGCTGATTGATTCCGGCGCGGCTACGGCGGAGGCCGTCCGCGATGCTTTGCAAAGTCAGGGCCTGTGCAATTCAGGTCATTCTACCGGCATGCATCGGCTGTGCATCAGCGACCGGGTTTCCTCTTTTGCGCGAATCGCTTCGCTATTGTTGGGAGAGCCGGTTATGGCAGGCCAAATCGAACGAGTGGATATGGATCTGTTATGAAAGAAGTTTTAATTGGAATTAAAAGCGTACAAACCGGCAATGGACAAACAGAACGCATGGATTTTACGACGGTCGGCCGCATGTTTCAAAAGGACAACCATATTTTTTTGCGGTATCAAGAGGGAGAACTGCTAAACGAAAACGAAGATGTCACCACGCTTTTAAAAATTCAGGATCGGCAGGTCATGCTCCAACGGACCGGTGACCGGCAAAGTCGAATGCTCATTGAAAAGGGTGTGCGCCATCAGTGCTACTACCAGACAACCTTTGGGTCATTTACGATCGGAGTATTTGGTGAGACAATCGAAAACGCGTTGTCAAAAGCGGGGGGTCGGCTCTATCTGCGTTATACAATCGATGCTGACGCCGAGCTGGTCAGCCGCAATGAAGTCGAAATATCGGTAAAAGAGGTATAAAAATGTCAGTCATTGTAAGTCAAGCAAAGAGCCAGGTGAAGCACCTGATCCAGGCGGCCGCGGAGGCGGCCATGGCCGCTGGAGCACTTCCCGAAGCCCAACTTCCGGACTTTACGTTGGAGGTGCCGGCGGATCGGGCGCATGGGGATTTTGCCGTCAATGCCGCGATGGCTTGGTCCAAGGTGCTCCGCAATGCGCCTCGCAAGATCGCTGAGACCGTAATGGCGTATGCGGATCTTTCGGGTACATACGTGGAACGGTATGAAATTGCAGGGCCTGGCTTTATTAACTTGTTTTTATCTCACGATTACGCATCGGATATTCTACTCGATATCGCCGCAAAGGGTGCGGATTATGGCCGGAGCGATTTTGGACAAGGGCAAAAATGCCTTGTCGAATTTGTTTCTGCCAACCCAACCGGCCCCATGCACATCGGCAACGCGCGCGGCGGTGCATTAGGGGATTGCCTTGCGGCTGTACTCGATTGGGCGGGGTTTTACGTCGAACGGGAATTTTATATCAACGATGCCGGCAATCAAATTGAAAAATTCGGCCTGTCACTGGAACTGCGGTATTTGCAGTTATTCCGCGACGGCATTGAAATGCCGGAGGATTCCTACCATGGGCAGGACATCATCGATCATGCCAAGGCCTTTGCAGAAATCTACGGCGACCAGTATGTAGATGCAAAATCGGAGGAGCGCCGGAAGGCGCTGGTTGATTTTGCGCTCCCCAAAAATATTGCAGGGCTCCAAAGAGACCTTGCGAAATACCGGATTCATTACGATACTTGGTTCCGGGAAAGCACCCTGCACGCCAGTGGGCAGGCCGCTGAAATCGTCAAATTACTTCAGCAGTCGGGCCATACCTACGAACAGGAAGGGGCCGTCTGGTTCCGGGCCACCGATTTTGGATGCGATAAGGACTTTGTCCTTGTTCGCTCTAATGGCATACCGACCTATGTCGTGCCGGATATCGCCTATCATTACAACAAGCTTGTCACCCGCGGTTTCGATCGCGCCATCGATATTTTGGGCGCAGATCACCATGGCTATGTGCCGCGCCTAAAGGCGGCACTAACGGCGCTGGGCGTTGACGCGTCCCGCCTGGATGCCGTATTGATGCAGATGGTGCGGCTTGTGCGCGATGGCGAGGTCATCAAGGCCTCGAAGCGTTCAGGCAAGGCTATTACGCTTTTAACGCTTCTGGATGAGGTCCCGATTGACGCCGCTCGGTTCTTCTTTAACCTGCGGGAGGCCAATAGTCATTTTGACTTTGATCTGGATCTGGCGGTCGAACAATCTAGCCAGAATCCGGTTTATTATGTGCAGTACGCCCATGCGCGGATTTGCAGTATTCTGCGGAACCTTGAGGCTGAAGGGATTACCGCCAAGCCCTGCACAAAAGCCGAATTAAAGCTTCTCACCGCGCCGGAAGAGCAGGCGCTCATTCTAAAATTGTCCTCGCTGACCGACGAAATCATAACGGCGGCCAAGACCTATGACCCCACGCGGATGACCCACTATGTTATGGATGTGGCCACTTTATTCCACAAATTTTATAACGCCTGCCGGGTCAAAGGGGAGGATGCGGCATTAACACAAGCGCGTTTGGCGCTCTGCACAGCGACGGCTTGTGTGATCCGCAACGTCCTATCGATGTTAAAGGTGGATGCACCCGAACAAATGTAAAATCGATTCACGCCGGTTCGGTTTTTTCGGACCGGCGTTTTGCTATTGGTGAAAATATGGAATTAGAAACGCAAAATTTGTCCCTATACCCTGTAAATGATTCGCATGTTCCTGAAATTTTTGCTCATTTTCGCGGCAAGGTCCTTACCTATATGGTGCCGAGCGCGCCCAAAACGCAAAATGAAATTGCACAGATTGTTCGGGATTGGGCCGAACAGTGTCGCCAAGGCACAGACTCTGTATTTGCTATTATAAAAAAGTTGGACGGTGAATTTTTGGGTATCGTCGGCCTGCATAACCAAAAAAACCAAATGCCAGAACTCGGTGTATGGTTAAAGCCCACCGCACAGGGTCATCACTTCGGCCGCGAAGCGGTAGGCGGGGTGATTCAGTATGCCAAAAGTCTGGGTGTTCGGCGCCTTTGCTATCCGGTTGACATTAGGAATACACCCAGCAAAAAAATCGCCCTGTTTTTCGGCGGCGCCTGCAACACCGAACCGAAAAGATTCGAAACGGCAGATGGCCGAACATTGTTCCTAGCGCAATATGAAATCGAAAACGGATGAATTCTGGGCAATATTACTTTCACTTGGTGAAAACGACGCGGAATATTTAAAATCGGGTATTCTTACAAAAGAATCATTTTGAATCAACGTTTTTGTTTGTTGGCCCCTTACTAACTGAGGTTGAATGAGAGCTTATTTGAAAGCATGGTCTGCATGCAAATCCAACCTTTCAAAATAAAAAGAGCGGATCGCCGAAACGATCCGCTCTTTGCATTCAATTTAAGCCAGTTCCGCAAAGTACTTAATGGTGCGGACCATCTGGCTGGTATAGGAGTTTTCGTTGTCATACCAAGAGACGACTTGGACCTGATAGGTGTCGTCATCCAATTTGCTGACCATGGTCTGAGTTGCATCGAACAAAGAACCATAGGTGATACCGATGATATCGGACGAGACCAGGGGCTCTTCGGTGTAGCCGAATGATGCAGAAGAAGCGGCCTTCATTGCGGCGTTGATACCGTCAACCGTAATATCCTTGCCCTTGACGACAGCGACAAGGATGGTGGTCGAACCGGTCGGAACCGGTACGCGTTGCGCGGAACCGATCAACTTACCGTTGAGTTCCGGAATGACAAGACCAATTGCTTTCGCGGCACCGGTTGAATTCGGAACAATGTTAACGGAAGCGGCACGCGCGCGGCGCAAATCGCCCTTTCTGTGCGGGCCGTCAAGCACCATCTGGTCGCCGGTGAAGGCGTGAATAGTCGACATAATGCCGCTCTGAATCGGCGCATAATCGTTGAGGGCTTTTGCCATCGGCGCCAGGCAGTTGGTGGTGCAGGAAGCGGCCGAAATGATAGTATCGTCTTTGGTGAGGGTATTTTCGTTGACGCTGAAAACAACGGTCGGCAAATCATTGCCAGCCGGAGCTGAAATGACAACTTTTTTCGCGCCGGCATCGATGTGCGCCTGCGCCTTTGCCTTCGAGGTATAGAAGCCGGTGCATTCCAGCACGACGTCTACGCCCAGCTCGCCCCAGGGCAGATCTTTTGCGTCCTTTTCAGCATAAATACGAATTTCTTTGCCGTCGACAACGATGGAATTTTCCTTCGCGACAACGGTATCGGCTTTGGCATAGCGGCCTTGCGCGGAATCATACTTGAGCAGATGCGCAAGCATTTTCGCATCGGTCAGATCGTTGATGGCGACAACTTCATAACCGTCGGCGCCGAACATCTGACGGAACGCCAAACGGCCAATGCGGCCAAAACCGTTGATAGCAACTTTAACCATTGGAATTACCTCCTAAATTTTTACTGTCCTTATTCTACCCCAAAACAAGCTGTTTTGCAAGGACTTTGTCCATTTTTTCACACAATATTTTCATTTTTTTAATTTCTCTAAGGTTGGTTACAATAAACCTGCAGGAAAGGATGGAAGTTTTGCAAAAAAAGATAATTGTTCACCAGCGTTATGCCGCCGCGTTACGAGAAAATATTGCTTCACGATTGGCTCGCCAAGGCGCGACGCCGCAACTGCTCGCCCAGTTGCGCAAAATCAAAGAATTTGAATGTCGTTTTCGACCATTAGAAGAATCCCCCATTGCCGCGAGAAGCTTTTCAGACGAAATTTTAAGTGCGGCCGTTTTAATTGGGATGACACAGAATCGTTATTTGCCGGTCGGTTTTTCAGGCATCGGCCTTTATAGCATGGATGCAGGAATCTATCGGCAATTTCTTTTGGCTCTGTTTCGCGCTGGCCTCCGAGGCGGTAAAAGCCTGCGTCTTCACTTTTCACATACAGGCATCCAGCTATATTGTAGCGGTTTCTGGCCAGATGAAATCTCCCATCGCTTTCTGTTGCGAATGGGGGGCTATCTTTTAAAATTGCGTGGAACGCGCAAAGACGCTCTGCTTGTTTTGCCGGTCCCTTTGGCCAAGCGGCAAAAGCCGGCGCCTGTACCGACGCTGGCAGATTACCTCGACAATGCACTTTCCGACGTTTATCTCTATTTGGCCCCATAAGACTGCAGGACCGCCTCGGCGCATTTTAGCCCATCCACCGCGGCCGATACAATACCACCTGCATAACCAGCGCCCTCTCCGGCGGGGTAAAGGCCTGTAATCGCGCTTTGGAACGACTCGCCCCGCAGAATGCGCACCGGCGACGAAGAGCGGGTCTCGGGGGCGCTGAGCACTGCATCTGGCAGGCAGAAGCCTTTTAAATACCGCTCGAATTTTGGAAGCGCCTGCCTTAAGGCGCCGGTGATAAACTCGGGCAAAATGGCGGAAAGGTCGCAAGGAATAGCCCGCGGCCGCACGCTTGGATGCACCGCGCCGAAGCCTGTGCTTTGCCGTCCTTCCATAAAATCTGCCAGCCGTTGCGCCGGAACGCCTTTGCCGCCGGCCGCCTGCCAGGCGGCCTGTTCCATTCGACGTTGCAGATACATACCGGCCAGCGGGTCTTCGCCTTCGAGATCGCCCGGAAGCATACCGACGAGCAAGGCGCTGTTGGCGTTTTGGGCGCTACGGGCTGAATCGCTCATGCCATTTGTGACGACGCTTCGCTGTTCGCTTGCGCCATTTACGACCACGCCGCCAGGGCACATGCAAAAGCTGTAGACCCCGCGGCCATTGGGCAAATGCACTGCCAGCTTGTAATCGGCGGCTGAAAGCGCCGGATGATCGGCAAACGCGCCGTATTGCGCGCGGTTAATGAGCGCCTGCGGATGCTCAATTCGCACCCCCATGGCAAAGGGCTTGCGGCAAAGCGGCACCCCGCGCACTTGCAGTTGCAAAAAGGTATCCCGCGCCGAATGGCCGGTGGCCAGGATTAGCCGGTCGCAGGGGAGTGTATAACCTCCCGATTGGGTGGCGACTGCAATCTCCACCAGCCTCGACTGATGGATGATTAGATCCTCCAGTCTGTGGCCAAAGCGGATTTCTCCGCCCAGGCGCAGAATTTCCAATCTCAGATTCCGAACCACATTGCGCAGAATGTCGGTGCCGATATGAGGCTTTGCGTCGTATAAAATTGACGCGGGAGCGCCAAACTGCGCCAGGGTTTCCAGCACAGTGCGGCATCGGAAGCCTTTGATGCCGGTATTTAATTTTCCGTCTGAAAAGGTGCCGGCGCCGCCCTCGCCGAATTGGATATTGGATTCCTCGTTCAGCGCGCCGCCCATCGCGAAGGACTCGACATCCCGGACGCGTTGCTCGACGGCTTGCCCGCGCTCAAGGACAATGGGGCACAGCCCCGCTCGAGCCAAAAGATAAGCGGCGAACATCCCCGCCGGGCCAAAGCCGGCGACGACGGGCCGCTGGCCGGCGGGAGCAATTGGTGTCGGCCAATGGTAAACCCGCGGCTGATAAACCGATACGTCCTTTCGCAAAAGCGCGCGATCTTCCAGATCGCCCGCCAAATGGAGCAAAAGCGAACAATGAAAGTGAATATCGCTTTTTTTGCGTGCATCGACAGATTTTCGGTGGAGCTTTACTTCCAGGATATCCCGCGATTGGCATTTGAGCGCTCGAACTGCGATTTGTTTTAAGTCCGAAAAATCAGTGTCGAGCGGGAGGTCAAGTGCGAGTATAATCATAGGTTCGCCTCCCGAAATTCGGATGCGATTCGTTCTGCGGCACACATAGCGCTCGAAAAAGCCCATTGCAGATTGAACCCGCCGCAGTCGCCGTCGATATCCAAAATTTCTCCCGCGGCGAACAGCCCTGGAACCAACTTGGATTCCATCGTTTCTGCTGAGAAGTCCCTCGTATCGAGCCCACCGGTTGCGACCTGGGCTTGGGAAAACCCTTTTGTCCCGGCTGTTTGCAAAGGGAACGCCTGCGCGATCTTTGCAATCCTCTTGCAGTCGGCCTCCTTTAGGCGGGAGACCGGATCGGCCAGGGAAAAGCCGCAGAATTTGAGCAGAACCTGCCCGAGCCGCTTTTGCAAAAGGCCGGTAAAAAATTCCTGCAACGGCCGGGCACCCAGCAATTTTGCACGCTGAATCAGAAGATCTGTTAGGGCCTGTTCCGTAAATTCCGGCAAAAAATTCAACCGGATTTCACAGGCCGACTGACACGTTGAGACCGCACGGCCGAGTTGCAAAATCGGCGGCCCCGAAAGTCCATAATCGGTAAAAAGAATTTCACCCGTCTCGGTCTGTAGCGCCTTGCCGTCAACACAGACCGTTGCGGCCGCATCAACCTTAACCCCCTTAAGTTGCTTTATCCAGGCGGTATCGGTTTTGACCTGCACAATGGCAGGATGGTATTCGATGATGCGATGCCCCAAGCGCCTAGCGAAATTGAGCCCGCTTCCGTCGCATCCCAGGCGTTCGCCGCCGGCGAACAAACCTGTGGCTAGTAAGACAAAGCGGGCGGTATGCTGAATACCATTCGCGCGCACGAGAAATTGCCCACCGCGTTTTTCGAGTGCCTCTACACGTTGGCCGCACAACATATCCACGCCGCATTCTTGCGCGCGAAACCGCATGGCGTCAACCACCGAACTTGCCTGATAGGAGTTTGGATAAGCGCGTCCATCGGCGGTAAAGACAATGAGAACGCCAAGGGAAGCGAACCAGTCGGCTACCACCCTGTTGGAAAAGGCTTGGAGTGCGGGCGAGGCAAACGAAACGTCGCGCCCATGGTAGCGCGCGAGTGTAATATTGGCATTGGTAATGTTGCACTGGCCGTTGCCGGTCAGGCTTAACTTTTTGCCGACCCGGTCGAGCCCCTCAAAGAGTGCGACGCGCAGATGGGGTGCGGCTTCTTTGGCGCGAACAGCGGCACAAAGGCCCGCCGCGCCACCACCTACGGCTATAAAATCATAATCCATCGTCTGATCCATCCTTTTGGCGAAAAAAGGCCGCGACTGGCGGCCTGTCCTCTCTTTCAGCATTCTGTTTCAGAAACTTAAATGTTTGGGGGAATCAAAGCCTGGGTTTTATAATGCGGCCCTAGCATCCACGACGGCGGATCTCGGAATACAAGTGGGATCCGATGGCACTATTGCAGACAAGTATTTTTCCAGCGCTATTGTCTGGGCACGGTGTTGCAACCGGTCCCATTCTGCTGAGGGGGTGCTAGTACTCGACTGGCATAAGCATAGGCCAGACTGCGCCTCTAGTGGCATGCCGCCTGTGCCGGCCCAAAACTCGACCGAGTCGCACATGCCTGTTACAATCTTTATCTGCGGCCAGTGAAATTCGCGTCCAGTGTGACCACACAGCAATATGAGGGGTCAATCTGCTTTGCCAGCGCATCGATTTGCGCCTGCAACTGTTTCGGAGGCATATGGAGCGAAGCCGGGACCACGACATCAAAAATCAAGTTGGTGCGGCGATCCGATTTTGGGGTCATGCGGAAATCATGCAGGGTCAAATCCGGGTGAATGGTTTTGATTTGTTGCGCCATTTTTGCTTTTGTGGCGTTCAAGGCTTCGTCGTCAACCGCGATGGGGTCCATGTGGATAACGAGGGAAACGTCGAGCCGTTCCGCGACAAGCTTTTCGCACAAATCGATTTGTTCATGGCATCGCACGATATCGATGGTCTCAGGGACTTCGACATGTACCGAGGCAAAACACCGACCGGGGCCATAATTGTGCACGATCAAATCGTGGATGCCGACAAAATCGCCAAAATGCATGATCTCGTTTTCAATCGCATCGATCAGTGCAGGATCAGGCGGTTGGCCCAAAAGCGGGTCCAACGTCTCTTTTGCGGTTTTGAGGCCGGAATAGAGGATAAACAGCGAAACGGCGGCGCTCATATACGGATCGATATTGATGCGAAAAAAGAAAGAAACCATGGCCGATAGCAAGATCGCGGCCGTTGTCAGCGCGTCGTTGACGCTGTCCTGCGCTGTCGCAGTTAGGGCTTGTGAATTGATTTTGCGCCCCAATTTACGATTGAAAGAGGACATCCAAAGTTTCACAAGAATCGACACAGCCAAAATGACTAAGGTTATGTAAGAGATCGTGACCGGTTCGGGCTTCAGGATGTTATCGATGGAACTTTGCAAGAGCTCAAATCCGACGAGTAAGATCAGCACCGAGACGATAAAAGCCGACATATATTCCATCCTGCCATGACCGAACGGGTGCTCATCGTCGGCCGGCTTGGCCGAAAGCTTAAAGCCCAGCATGGTTACAATCGAACTTCCCATGTCAGACAAATTGTTCATCGCGTCGGCCAGGATAGAAAGGCTGTTGGATAACAGTCCGGCAACGAGCTTTACGATAAACAAAAATATATTGCAGGCGATACCGGTCAGACTTCCCAATGTGCCATAGGCTTTTCGTACCGCTTTATCCTGCACCTGCTCCGGGTCCTTGATAAAGTGCCGGATGAGGAACTGAGTCATGTACGCGTACTTCCTCCCTTCGCACCCTTTGTACCCTTAGCGCCAAAACCGGTTGCGCCTGATAGCAGATTGGTGTCAATTGCGAACAATAAAGTTTCGCGCACCCGTTGCCGCCGAAAGGCCAATTCCACCAAACGGTCGATGAGGGCAGGATAGGAGAGCCCGCTGGCCTCCCAAAGGTAAAAGGCGAGGGAACCAGGAATGGTGTTGATTTCGTTGAGATAAACCTGCCCTGTCGCTTTGTCGAGAATAAAATCAATTCGCGCCACACCGTTCGCCCCCATCGCCTGAAAGGCGGCGCAGGCCAGCGACTGGATCTCAGCGGTTTTATCATCGGGCAATTCTGCAGGGATTTTGCGGCCTAAAGAAGCCATGCCCTTCGACTTTGAGCTAGAAGAGAGGTATTTGTTTTCATAGGAGAGGATTTCGTCCTGCATAAAAGGCTCTTCGAGGACGGAGGCTTCGCAACGGTCGGCGTCTCCCAACACCGCGCAGTTGATCTCCCGAATCTGCTCCACAGCCCGCTCGGCCAAAATGGTCTCAGAAAAACTGCAGGCCAATGAGATAGCGTCGTCGAGTTCGGCGGCAGTGTGCACTTTGGAGATACCGACGCTCGAACCAAGGTTGACCGGTTTGATGATAAGAGGAAAACCGATCTCGGATTCCAGACGATGGCAAATCGCGGCTTTATCGGCAAAATAAGCGCGCGAACGGAAGGTGACGCAGTCGAGCACCGGCAATCCGGCCTGCCGCATGACGGCCTTAAAAACCGCCTTATCCATACCCACGGCCGAAGCCGCAACGTTACATCCAATATAGGGGACGCCCAAAAATGAGAGATAGCCCTGGATGGTGCCATCCTCGCAATTGGTGCCGTGCACAATCGGAAAGGCAATGTCGAGCGGGATTTCCTCCGGCTTTGCAAACAGCCCGCTTTTTTCAATGGATAAAATCACCTGATCCCCCCGGCGGAATATTGAAAGCGGCCGAGTCTCTTTTAAAAGTGAGGGCAGGTCGCGGTAACGGTCCATATCAAAAAGGACCTTCCCTGTTACGAGCTCACCTGATTTTTTGACATAAACCGGAATGATGTTATATTTATCGCGGTTGATTTGATGCATGGCCTGCACAGCCGAGATGATTGAGACCTCGTGCTCGACCGAGCGGCATCCGAAAAAAACGGCAAGATTGGTTTTCATAAGGGATCCCCTCTTCTAACGTTATAGTTAACCCGCGTAGTTGTCGGGCAGATCGTTTTCAAATAAAATGACGGTTTTTAAATCAGCCAGTTCTGTCAGCACTTCCATCGCATCGGCAAAGCGGTCGACGATGTGCAACGCTTCGGCGGGGAATGGGGTCGTTTTGATCGCATCGGCTAAGGGGACCGAGCGCTTTTGGCCTACGAGAATGATGGTATCGCAGACTTTTGCGGCGGCAAGACCCAACGCATAATTTGCTTCATATTCCTTTTCCCCCAGCTCAACAAGGCCGGGTGTGACAATGACCTTTTTCATGCCATCGAACGCGCCCAACACGCGAACGGCCTCTAAGCACCCTTCCGGGTTGGCGTTGTAGGCATCGTCAATGAGGGTAGAACCGGCCAAAAACCGTTTGAGCTCCAGGCGGTGCGGCGTGGCGGTGAGTTGAGAAACCGCATAACGGATCGCGTCGGCTTCGATGCCGAGCGTATGGGCGACGGCGGCGGCGGCGGTAATGTTGAGAACATTGTGCATTCCGAGCAGTTTAGTCTCGACCGGAACGCGTTCACCGTCTAAAATCAGGTCGAAGGCAGAGCCGCCGGCATGATATCGAATGTTGGCCGCATAATAGGGGAAAGTGGCGTCGGTACCATAACGTTGGAAACCGGGAGCCATCGTTCGCTGGCGGATTATTTCATTATCGCCATTGACAAAGGCGCTTCCGTTTTTGCCAAGGACCCAATCGGCCAACTCAAATTTTGTTTTGGCGACCTGTTCGATCGAACCGAAGGTTTCCAGGTGTTGCGGGCCGACCGAGGTGATGATCCCGATGGACGGATCGGCTATCTCGCAGATTTCCCTTATATCACCGACGTTTTTGGCCCCCATTTCGCAGATGAAAATCTGGGTCTGCGGCCGCAGTTTTTCTCGCACAGTCCGCACGACGCCCATTGGCGTATTAAAACTTTCAGGTGTAGCGACGACATTGAATCCTTCTTCTAAAAGCCGCGCTAAAATGAATTTAGTGCTGGTTTTTCCGTAGCTTCCCGTCACGCCAATAACGGTCAAGTCCTTGTGCTCGCGCAAAATTTGCTTTGCGTCATTTTTATAGTGGCGCGCAATGGCCTTTTCAATCGGAAGGGTTAGGCCCCATCCGCAGAGCGTCAAAAGAGGCTGTGCGAAACATACGGCATATAGAACTGCATACAGGATTTTGGAATCGAGCCAGGCGGCCAAAGCAAGAAAGATAGCCAAGAAAATAGCCACGGCCAGAAATAAACGCTTGACACGGGCCGTTACGACCAGTTTTTTGATTGCGCTTTTTTGCAATTTTACAGCGCGAATCAGGCGGAAAGGCAAACTTATAGCGGCCGCGATCAGGCAGGCGAGCGGGCTCAGAAACAATAACGCAATTAAAATTGCCATCACAAATAGGCTAAATACCGCATTTGCACCAAATGCTGTTCGCAACCAACCCGAATAACGGCTTGGATAATAAGAGCTCTGTTGCAAGATTTGAACATGGCGCACCAGCGCGCAAAGGGCGCCTAAAACCGCAAAAAAACCGGCCGCGAAAAGCATCCAGTCCAAAAAAGATCCCTCCGTTACGATAAAAAGCTATTGAGAATTGCATACGCCTCAGCGGGGCGCTCCACAAAGGAGAAATGCCCGGCGCCTTTGAGCACGCAAAGGCCGGCATCGGGAATTAATTGCTCGATTCGTTTTGCATCGGCGAGCGGCGTTGCGGTATCGTTTTCTCCCCAGATAAGAAGTGTTGAGGCTTCAATCTTGGGCAAAAGCGCCCGCAAATCGGTATTGACGAGGTTGACGAGCGTTTTGCGCAAGACCTCGGGCGCGGCGTTGTAATCCGCCGAGCCAAAATGGGCCCGCGCCTTGGCGAGCAGACCGGCCGTATGCGATTTAAGGCCCGGCCGCGTTAAAATCCATTTGATGCTCTTAAAGCTGTACTGACGCAGTTTTTGCCGGAACGTCTTTTTGGGAATCAGGCCGGCCGCGTCGAGCAAAACCATCTTTTTGGGATGCAATAGCCCGTTGCCGGTCAGATATAATGCGACCCGACCGCCATGCGAATGACCGATGAGAATCGGATCTTTCACATCGATGGCCTCAAGGAAGTGAAGCACAAAGTTTGCATAATCCGCAACCGTCCAGGGTTCCTTCATGCACTCGCTCTTTCCACATCCCGGAAAATCAAGGGCGATCAAACGATAGCGGTTTTGAAATGCATAGAAGATGCCGGCGTATGCGTCGGTGGAGGAGCCCCAACCGTGCAACAATAAAATGGGCGCACCGGCGCCTGCTTCGCGGTAAAATATATTGAGTCCGTCTATTGTCACTTGCATCGCTTCGATCCCCCCCCTTGAATGGATTATGATATTATTCTTGTTTCGGACATTGTAAATAATATTATACCAAATTTCTATGAAAAAAAGAAGCATGAATTTACAAAAACTGGCGAAATTAAATTTGAACATTTTTAAAATTTGGAATGATTTCGCTTTACATCGCAAATATTTAGGTGTATCATACCTTTAAACACATTTTGGAAAGGAAGCGTTTGCATGGCCAGTGAAATGGTGGCAAAAATCCGGGATGCCGAAAGCCAAGCGGTAAAAATCATTGAGCAGGCCAAATCGGCGGCGGCTGAAACGATTCGTCAGGCGCAAGAGTCGGCCGCCAAGTGCCAAAAGGAGGCCGAAAAAAAGGTTAAAGTCTATCTTGAATCGGTCTTGCGGCAAGCGCACAAGGATGCCGACGCGATTTTGGAGGAAGCCTCCAGAAAAGCGCAGGCGGAGTGCGAAGCTCTAACCGATTTGATTGGCTCAAAACGAGAAAAAGCCGTTTGCGCCGCGACGCAGGTTTTACTTTCCTGACAAGGCTTGATAAGAAAGGCTGGTGTAATCTGCATTGGCAAAAGTGAAAATGGCGCTAGTCGAACTATTTGCGCTTCAAAAAGACCAAAAGGCGATTTTGGAGCAACTCCAGCGCTGGGGCGTTTTGGACATTGAAACGGCCACCCTCGACGAGGAAACCAATGCTTGTCCAGAAGGCTTTTCAAGGCGCGATACAGGCCTGCAGGTCGCAGACTTTGAACAAAAGGTGAGGACGCTTGAACAGGCCTTGTCGATATTGAACGAATTTGCTCCGGTAAAAAAGGGACTGCTGGCCTCTTTTTCGGGCAGGCGCGAAATATCCGAAGAAGCGTTCAGTGGGGCCGAAGGGCAGGTAACCGAACACCTTGATATGGCCGCCGAAATCATTCATCAAAACCGGTTTATTGCTGAAACAAAGGCTGAGATTGTTCGTATTCAGACGGCTATCGTACAGATGGAACCCTGGAGGGCGCTAGATGTTCCGCTGGACTTTTCGGGCACAGCATCCACAAAGGCCTTTATTGGAACGGTCCAAGGACAATGGAATGAGGAAACGCTTTTATCGGCTTTGGCCGAGCGGGTCCCTCAGGTCGATCTAACGGCAGAAATCATATCAGTGGGCAGAGAACAGACCTGCATTTTCGCGCTTTGCCCGAACTCGCAGACCGAGGACCTCACTGCGGCGCTTCGCTCGCTGGGGTTTGCCCGACCGACACAGAATGCCGCAAAAACGCCGGGGGAAGAAATCGCTTGGTACAAAAAAAGGATCGAATCGCTGGAAAGCGATATCGAAGCATCCAAACAAAAAGTTCTTTCCTTTGCTAAGGCGCGTCCCGCTTTGGAACTGACCATCGATTTCTTACTTGCAAGCGCGGAAAAATATCGTACGATGGGCACCTTGCCGCAAACGCGGCACACCATTTTCATACGGGGCTATTTGCCGGAGCGTCAGGTCCCGCTTTTGAAAAAGCGGCTTTCAGAAAAATTCGATATCTCGCTCGAATCCACCCCAGCCGACGAGTCATTGGCGCCCGTCAAGCTTAGCAATAACGCCTTTCATTATCCGGCCGAAACCATTACAGAAATGTATGCGCTTCCAAGCGCGCAGGACATTGACCCCACGCCGATCACCAGTTTTTTTTATTATCTTTTCTTTGGTATTATGCTGGCCGACGCAGGGTATGGGCTCTTGCTCGTTTTTGGATCTTGGTTCCTCATAAAGAAATTCAAACCTGAACCCGCGATGCGCCGCAACCTGTTGCTCTTTTTATATTGCGGTGTCTCGACAACTATTTGGGGCCTTTTGTTCGGTAGCTTTTTCGGGGATGCAATCGCTGTTATTTCCGAAAACTTTTTTGGGAAAGCCATCCGTTTGCCGGCTATCTTAGATCCCATGAACGGCGACGCCGTGCAATTTCTTATCTTGAGCATCCTGCTCGGCTTTGTGCAGGTGATTGTTGGCTTGTGCACAAAGATGTATGTCCTTTGGCGCAACGGCGATAAGTTTGCGGCGCTGTGCGACGCAGGACTCTGGGTGACGACCTTGCTTGGTATCGCGGTCTTTGCGCTCGGTATGGTGGCAGTTCCTGCCCTCAAGCAGTTCGGCGCCATTCTGGCGGTCGTGTCGGTGGTAGGCCTTATTTTGACCCAAGGCCGGCATAGCAAGGGAATCATGAAATTGATTTCCGGCATCGGTAGCCTCTACGACATTACGGGATATGTCAGCGATTTGTTGTCTTTTTCTCGTCTAATGGCCCTCGGGCTTACATCGGCGGCCATGGGATCGGTCTTCAATTTGCTTGGGACAATGGCCGGCAAAGGCGTCGCTGGAATTTTGGTGTTACTTCTCATTTTCCCGGTTGGGCATGCCATCAACTTTGGCCTCAACGCCCTGGGCGCTTATGTCCACACCCTGCGGCTCCAGTATGTGGAGCTCTTTTCCAAGTTCTATGAGGGCGGCGGTCGGGTCTTCCGACCTTTTGCCTTTCACAGCAAATATGTCAGAATTAAGGAGGAAAATCAAAAATGAGTTTAGGTTTAATTCTCGCGTTGACTGGAGCGGCGGTTGCGACTATCTTTGCCGGAATCGGCTCTGCAAAGGGCGTCGGAATGGCGACTGAGGCCGGCATGGGCGTGCTTTCGGAGGACCCCTCAAAATTCGGTAAGTTGTTGGTCTTGGAGCTTTTGCCCGGAACACAGGGCCTTTATGGTTTTATCGTCTCCTTCATGGTCCTAATAAACATTGGCATTCTCGGCGGCAGTTCTGATGTCAGCGTGACGCAGGGCTTCCTTTATTTAGCGGCCTGCCTGCCCATCGGTTTTGGCGGCCTGTTTTCGGCGATCGCGCAGGGGCGCGCGGCCGTGGCGGGAATTTCGCTGGTGGCAAAGCGCACGCAGGAATTTTCAAAGGCCATGGTATCGACGACGCTGGTTGAAATTTATGCGCTGTTGGCCTTCCTCGTTTCGCTTTTGTCGGTTATCGCCGTGGGCGGAATCAACCTGTAAGCTATGACCGGGAGCGAAAAAATTCTCGCCCGCATTTTAGATGACGCAAAAATGCAGGCTGAGCAAATAAAAGAACAGGCCATTCTTGAGGCAAAAGAGATGCAAGCGGCCGCTGAAGCCAGCGCGGAACATTTTCTGAAAGACCAGCAGAATCTTGCCGATCAGCAGGCCGATGCAATCTGTTCCAACGCGCATTCCGCCGCCGAGCTTAAACGGCGGGACGCCTTATTGTCGCGCCGCCGCGCCGAAATTCAGCGGGTCCTAGAGGATATGGTCTCGGCACTGGACGCATTGCCGGACGACGCTTATTTTGAGGCACTTATGGGTCTGCTACGCAAGAATATGCAACCGGGCCAAGGGGCGCTCCATCTCAACGCGCGCGACCTTGGCCGCGATACATCATCTCTGCTAAAGGCGCTGAAAACGCTACCGGAATCGAACGCAGTTGTGCTATCAGACCAACCGGCCGACATCGATGGCGGATTTTTGCTTATCTATGATAAAATAGAAATAAATGCGTCGCTCTCAGGGTTGATTCACGAAAAGCGCGCGGCCCTTGAGGACACGATCAACCGCATTTTATTTGCATAAGGGGGGCCAAACATGCCAAAACCATCGTTTGCCTATGCAGTCGGCAATGTGCGAGCGCGGGAGGGATCGCTCCTGACAAAATCGGATTTAGAGCAACTTTTATCCCAGCATGATTCTGCCGCACTCACTTCCTATCTGCGCAACCGGGGGTTTGGAAGTCAAGCGAATGAGACCTCGCTTGATGTGCTACTTCGTGAAGAACGGGAGAAACTTTGGGCCTATGTATTGGATATCACACCCGACCGTTCGGTTTTTGAACCGTTTTTATACGCTCATGACACTCACAATTTCAAGGCGATTCTAAAGGGTATATTGCGCGCGCGTGACTATACATCGCTGTTAATGCGGCCTGAAACCATTTCGCCTCAAGTGTTGGAGACTGCTATCCATGAGCGCAATTTTTCTGCTTTGCCCGATTGGCTGGCCGACACGGCAGATCGGGCTTATACGCTTTTTTTGCAGACAAGCGATGCCCAGCTATCCGATGGCATCTTGGATGTAGCGCTGTCAAAAGCGCAATTAAAGTCGGCCAAGGCCCTCAAAATTCCGATGCTTTATTCTTATTTTGAAACGAGGGTCTTTTATCAAAATGTAAAGGTTGCGCTTCGCGCTACGAGGGCTGAGAAAAATGCCGCTTTTTTGGAAGAGACGCTGTGCCAGGAGGTGCCGGGTTGCGAAAACCTCATGCGTTGCGCGTTGCGTGGAGAAGAGGAGGTCCTCTTATTTCTTGAGCGCTTCGGGCGTTATTCCAGCGCTCAAGCGGCCGAGGCCTTTCGGAAGTCACCGTCGGAGTTTGAGCGTTGGGTAGATAATGCGCTTATCGAGATTGCCCGCGCGGGCAAATATACGACACTGGGTGCGGAACCGCTTATTAGCTATTTATTAGCGCGGCTCGCCGAACTCGGGGCTGTGCAGATCATCGCTTCGGGTATTCGCACCGGCCAGGAAGCCGGGCAGATCCGGGAAAGGTTGCGGGATTTATATGGTTAAAATTGCAGTGCTCGGGGATACCGAGAGCATTAAGGGATTTGCCTGTGTCGGGCTAGATATCTTTCCGTGCGATGACCCTGGCAACGCGGCCAGTCTATTCCGCAAATTGACTGGCGGTGAATACGGAATCATCTACATGACCGAAGCGTTGGCCAGCCAATTAAAAGAGGAAATCGCCCGATTTGATACCGCACTTTTGCCGGCCATTATCCCGATCCCTGGTGTGACGGGCAATACCGGCATTGGGATTGCACGACTTAGCACTTCGGTGGAAAAGGCCGTTGGATCGGATATCATCTTTGAAAAGTAAGGAGCTTTGTGTATGGCAAAGGGAGTAATCACGAAGGTCGCCGGGCCTCTGGTCATTGCAGAGGGAATGCGTGACGCCAATATGTTTGACGTCGTCAAGGTCAGCGAGCATCATTTGATCGGCGAGATCATTGAAATGCACGGCGACCGCGCCTCCATCCAGGTTTATGAGGAAACGGCTGGCCTTGGCCCCGGCGAGGAGGTTGTTTCGACCGGACGACCGTTGAGCGTCGAGCTCGGACCCGGCCTCATCGGTTCCATTTTTGATGGAATACAGCGCCCATTAGCCGAGATTATGAAAATCAGCGGCACCAACCTCCAACGCGGCGTCGAGGTGCCGTCATTAAATCGCGAAAAGCAGTGGCATTTTACGCCGGCCGTCAAGGTGGGCGATAGCGTCGTTGCAGGCGATACGCTCGGGACGGTGCAGGAGACCCCTGTCGTACTCCATAAAATTATGGTGCCCAATGGTGTTTCGGGTAAGGTCGCTAAGATAGCAGAAGGGGAATATACGGTTGATTCTGTCGTTTGCGCGATCGAGACAGAAAAGGGCCCTCAGGAGCTCACCATGCTCCAGAGCTGGCCGGTGCGCGTCGGCCGCCCTTACCGCACAAAACTTTCGCCCGATATTCCGCTGGTCACAGGACAACGCGTCATCGATACGCTATTCCCCATCGCCAGAGGCGGTGTCGCGGCCGTACCCGGACCCTTTGGTTCGGGGAAAACGGTTGTTCAGCATCAACTGGCCAAATGGGCGGCCGCTGACATCATTGTTTATATCGGTTGCGGCGAACGCGGCAATGAAATGACCGACGTCCTCAATGAGTTCCCTGAGCTCAAAGATCCGCGGACGGGCAATTCCTTGATGGAACGCACTGTCTTGATTGCCAACACCTCCGATATGCCGGTTGCGGCCCGCGAGGCCTCGATTTATACCGGCATCACCATTGCAGAGTATTTTCGCGATATGGGGTATACCGTTGCGCTCATGGCCGATTCGACTTCTCGTTGGGCCGAAGCGCTCCGCGAAATGTCGGGCCGCTTGGAAGAAATGCCGGGTGAAGAAGGATATCCGGCCTACCTCGGAAGCCGCCTCGCGCAATTTTATGAGCGCGCCGGACGGGTTATTGTGAATGGTAGCGAAGAAACGGAAGGCGCTCTATCGGTCATCGGCGCTGTTTCGCCGCCCGGCGGCGATATTTCTGAGCCGGTCTCTCAAGCGACGCTTCGAATCGTCAAGGTCTTTTGGGGACTTGACGCTTCTCTTGCCTATAAACGGCATTTTCCGGCCATCAACTGGCTGACGAGTTATTCGCTTTATGCAGATTCGCTGGCGCATTGGTTCAATGAAAATGTAAATCCTGACTGGTATCGCCTGCGAGGGCGCCTTATGCAGGTGCTTCAAAAGGAATCCGAGCTCGAAGAAATCGTCAAGTTGGTTGGTATGGACGCCCTTTCTGCGCCCGATCGCCTGCAATTGGAGGCGGCGCGATCGATTCGAGAGGACTATCTGCACCAGAATGCATTTCATGAAACCGATACCTACACCTCCCTCCAAAAGCAATACGCCATGATGGCCGCTGTTCTGGGCTTTCTTGACCGTTCGGCCGAGGCTCTGGGCCATGGCGCAGATATCGAAAAAATTGTAGCTATGCCGGTCAGGGAGCGGATTGGCCGATTGAAATATGTTGCGGAGGACGCCGTGGCGTCTGAATTTGAAGATTGCATGCAGGAATTGGAACGCGACTTGGCCGACGTGCTTCGTGGGACAGAAAATTAAGGAGGGAGAACCGTGCCAAAAGAATATAAGACGATTCGCGAGGTCGCCGGGCCACTGATGATGGTCAGCGACGTCGAAGGCGTTAAATTCGACGAATTGGGAGAAATTGAATTGGCCAGCGGGGAGACCCGCCGTTGCCGCGTGTTGCAGGTGGATGGCACCAATGCGCTCGTGCAGTTGTTTGAAAGCGCCGCCGGCATTAACCTGGCCGACTCAAAGGTCCGATTCTTAGGGCGTTCGATGGAATTAGGGGTTTCACCCGACATGCTTTCTCGCGTATTTGATGGGCTCGGGCGCCCCATCGACGGCGGGCCGGAACTCATCCCGCAAAAACGGCTCGACGTCAATGGGAGACCTATGAATCCTGCCGCCCGCAACTACCCGCAGGAATTCATCCAAACCGGTGTTTCGGCCATTGACGGTCTTAACACCTTGGTGCGAGGCCAGAAACTTCCCATTTTTTCGGCATCTGGTTTGCCGCATGCCAATTTGGCGGCCCAGATTGCCCGGCAGGCCACGGTCCGAGGGGACAACGAGCAGTTTGCAGTCGTCTTTGCGGCAATGGGAATTACTTTTGAAGAATCCAATTTCTTTGTTGAATCCTTTCGCCAGACCGGTGCGATCGACCGCACTGTCATGTTTGTCAACCTGGCCAACGACCCGGCGATCGAACGCATTGCGACTCCGAAAATGGCCCTGACTGCGGCCGAATATCTGGCCTTTGATCTCGGCATGCAGGTGCTTGTCATTATGACCGACATCACGAACTATGCCGACGCGCTCCGCGAAGTTTCGGCCGCACGAAAAGAGGTTCCTGGCCGGCGTGGATACCCTGGCTATATGTACACCGACCTTGCGACGATGTATGAACGTGCGGGGCGGCTGAAAGGGATCGACGGTTCGATCACCTTGATTCCGATTCTTACAATGCCTGAAGACGATAAGACCCACCCGATTCCTGACCTTACGGGCTATATTACGGAGGGGCAGATCGTCTTAAGCCGCGAATTATACCGCAAGGGTGTCATGCCGCCCATTGACGTACTGCCCTCTCTTTCGCGTCTGAAAGATAAGGGCATCGGTGAGGGTCGGACACGGGAGGATCACGCCAGCACCATGAATCAGCTCTTTGCCGCCTATGCGCGCGGGAAGGATGCGAAAGAGTTGATGGTCATTTTGGGAGAGGCCGCTTTGACCGACATTGATAAGCTTTATGCCGAGTTTGCGGACCGATTTGAGCAAGAATATGTCTCACAAGGGTACGAGACCAATCGCACCATTGAAGAAACATTGGATCTCGGTTGGAAGCTGTTATCCATTTTGCCGCGGAGTGAGCTGAAACGAATCGGCGATGACATGCTTGACCGTTATTACGGCAAGCAATAAAAGAGGTGACGCCTTGTGGCAGTGCTGAACGTCAATCCAACCCGGATGGAATTGACGAAACTCAAAAAAAGACTGAATACCGCGCTACGGGGTCATAAACTCCTCAAGGATAAGCGGGATGAGCTGATGCGCCAATTTTTGGATCTGATCCGCCAAAATAAGGCCCTCCGGGAGGAGGTCGAGCGCGAGATTCAGGTGGCAAACGGCCATTTTGTACTGGCGAGCTCCGTCATGCAAAAGGAGGCCCTGGACACGGCGCTTTTGGCGCCAAAGCAGAAAGTGTCGCTCTCTGTGTCGGCAAAGAATGTTATGAGTGTGGAAATCCCGGTCTTTGAAACCGAAACGCGCACAAGCGAATCGTCCGATATTTATTCCTACGGGTTTGCCTCTACTTCTTTTGAACTCGATGATGCAGTTCGCAACATCAGCGAGTTGTTGCCGAAAATGCTCAAATTGGCTGAAATTGAAAAATCAACCCAACGCATGGCAATTGAAATTGAGAAGACCCGCCGCCGTGTCAATGCCCTGGAGCACGTGATGATACCGCGCTATCGCGATACCATCCGTTATATTTCCATGAAGCTCGAAGAAAATGAGCGTTCGAGCCGCACGCGGCTTATGAAAGTCAAAGATATGATGATCGAACAGCAAATCATCCAGAGCCACACGGCCCAAACCCAAGCCAATTAAAAGTAGCAAAAGCCCGGCACGGTGTAGCCGGGCTTTCAGACTGTTGAAAAGCCATTCTGGATTGGACGTATCTCATCCTCACGAGTTGCGGAAAAATCGATACGTTTTTTAACGGCATGCGTCGGTCCGCTTAGAGTTCATTGTCATGAGACAGGTATAAGCCGCACTGGTGTTAGCCAGTTCGGCCACCTAAAATATCATTCTTTGGTGCAATGTTTATGGTTCTTCCCTTTTTAAAAGCGA
>CASFAP010000031.1 GCA_949292695.1 uncultured Eubacteriales bacterium
CAATTTGACGCTTTCGACGCCATCCGCACTGATTCCAACCCTTCCGGCTGACAAGTTTGCGGCGGGCGGCACGCTCTATTCCTACATCAGCGGTTCCGAGTTGCATACGGGTGTGCAAATTTCGGCGAGGGCCTATGTGACCTATGAAGATGCGTCGGGCAATCAATTTACGGTCTACAGCGCTCAGGTTGCCAGCAAATCGGTTAACGGTATGGCGCGTAGCATGGCGACCGCGATTTTCACCTACCTGGACGAAATCGTAGCATCGGGAATTGAAATTCATTACACCGCTGAAGTCCCAGAGGGCACAACTCTAGAAGATGTGACGGCAACCAACCCTGCTACCATCGCCGGAGAGGACCTTGCGGAGTTTGTGCTACAAAACAATGAGGCTTTGGCAAAGGCTGTTGAACTGATGGGAACGAATTCCTAAAGCATAAAGGCGGCTTTCAATTCACTGATTCAAACTTTTAAAGCGCGCTGGCAAATTCCCGTTTTTCACTCAGCACCGGCGATGATAGCAAATTCTACAATATTAAAATGAAATCAAAAAAAGGACCCGCAAGAAAATTCTTTGCGGGTTCTTTTTTGGGGAAAGGCCCAAGTTTTAAGCTTTTGGCTTGCTTGCATGGTTGGTTTTGGCGCGACAAATAAGCTTTATTATTTTAACATAGTGATGATTTCCTGTTTTGGGCGGACACCGACCGAAGTATTCACGACCTTTCCGTCCCGCAGGACGACGAGGGTAGGAATGCTCATAACGCCGAACTGGCCTGCGAGTTCCGGCTGTTCATCGACGTTGATTTTACCGACCGTAACCGTTTGCGGGTCGAGCTCCTCTGCGAGTTCATCGACGACAGGAGAAAGCATCCGGCAGGGGCCGCACCAGGGCGCCCAAAAATCGAGAAGAACTGTTTTGCCGTCCATGGCAACCTGCTTAAAATTTTCTTTGGTAACTGTAATAACAGACATTTTAAGTCCCCTTTCTAAAAGTTTGTAAACTTAGTATACCCCAACTTTGCTGAATCGTCTGTGACCGAGTCACAAAGCGAGGGTTCCAATTTAATTTATGTGTTCGTAAGCGTTTATAGACGAGAAGAACCATTTTGAGACGATTTGCATAATTTGGAATGCGGGGGAAACCTTGCAATGTCCGAGCCCTTCGGAACGGGAAGTCAAAGAAAAGGTTGTCAGAAAATCAATTTGGCTTCTTGACTGTGGGTTTTCGGCCGGGACAACTCGGTTTCAGAGGAAACCCACTTTTTTATTGCCATAAAAGCAATACGCATCAGATCCTTCACAAAAATCCTTCAAGTAGTGCCTAAAAGGGTCCCAGACATTCTGGGACTCTTTTGTTACATAAATGTAGAGCGGTTGGAACTGCAAATTCCCTCCCGCGCGATTGCCAGCCGCAAAGGGGACGCTTCAGCAAAGTTGTCGCCATATCGTTCGATTATCTGCGGTGTGCCAGAGAACTGTTAAAGGCAAATGCATCCCTCTGTTTTCTAAACTGAAACCGCTATGCCAGTTACATTTTTGGGACGCTGGTAAAATTTTTGAAAATGGTGAATTGGGCCCGCCTATACAATGGAATCGGAGAACCCAACAATTAAAGGCCCAAATTTTGGGAACGCTACGCGCAAATCCAATCTTCCGCTTATAAACACGTTTTGACAGACGTCTTATTTGACAACAAAAAATATATCAAACGTAGTTCAAAGGAAAGTGCTAGTCGGCGCCACATCAAAAATCCGAAGAAAGCAAATGAACTTGCCGGCCGTCGATCGCCAAAAGATGCGCCTGCCGCATACGGCTCAATTCTCGCATCATAGCGCTTCGATCGACACAAAGGTAATCGGCTAACGCGCTCCATGACATCGGCAGGTTACAACTGCCGTTTTGACACATCGCCTTAAAATATGCGAGTAATTTTTGGCGGAGGGTCCGCTGGCTTAGGACACTCAAATGAAAGGTTAACGCCTGCGCTTTGTGGGCCGCCATCCAAAAGAGATTGTTGACGAGTTGGCTGTGGTGCGCACAAGCTTTTTCGCACCGCTTGATTAAGTGAGGATAATCGATGAATAGGACTTCGCAATCTTTATCGGCCTTGACATAGTATGCCATGCCCTCTAAGGGCAAAGTGAACAACTCGCCAAAGACATCATTTTTTTGCAATTCTTCCAGGCGGGACTCCCTGCCATCTAGGTCCATGCATGAAAGGTGCGCTCTCCCGTTTTGCAATATTCCGATTTTTTGAAACGAATCGGCGTAGGTGAACAACGTTTCCCCCGCGGCGAAACGTTTGATACATACTTCAAAGCAACGCGCCATTTCCCGCTGAGATTCCGCAGAAATGGAGGTAAACAGCGACCGGACTTCCATGCTTTCCCACCCTTATATTTAGAATGTGTATTGACATCCAGCACTATATGTTGTATTATATATCATGCGTGTTGCAATTGCAACAGATAAATGGAACAGAATGTGTTATGCTAATAAAAACGAAACTGGAAAGAGTGGACGTGCCATGAAAATCATTAAACGGAATGGGTCGGAGGCTGTTTTTGATATATCGAAAATTATTGCCGCAGTGACAAAGGCGAATAACGCCGATGAAAATTCCAAGGAACTCAGCAAAGAACAGATTCTGGAGATTGCAAACAACGTTGAGGCGAGTTGCAAAGCGCTTTCGCGCGCTCTTTCGGTAGAGGAAATTCAAGATTTGGTTGAAAATCAAATCATGGCGCACGGAGCATTTGAGGTGGCAAAACGGTATATTCGTTATCGCTACACCCGCACCCTAGTGCGAAAGGCGAATACAACCGACAATCAAATCTTGAGCCTGATTGAATGCAACAACGAGGAGGCCAAGCAGGAAAATTCCAACAAAAACCCGACGGTCAACAGCGTCCAACGCGACTATATGGCGGGCGAGGTGAGCAAGGATATTTCCCGCCGGTTGCTGTTGCCGCCGGAAATCGTGGAAGCCCACGAGCAGGGTATCATCCATTTCCATGACATGGATTATTATGCACAGCATATGCATAACTGTGATCTTGTCAATCTGGAAGACATGTTGCAAAACGGCACAGTAATCAGCGGCACCCTCATTGAAAAGCCGCACAGCTTTTCGACGGCCTGCAACATTGCGACGCAAATCATCGCGCAGGTAGCTAGCAGTCAATACGGTGGCCAAAGTATCAGTCTCGCGCATCTGGCCCCCTTTGTGCAGGTTTCACGCGAGAAGATTCGCGCGCAGGTGCTCGAAGAGGTCGCGGCGCTTCGGGGCGATCCGGATGAGGCAGTTGTGTCAAAAATTGTCGAAAATCGATTGCTCGATGAAATCAAGCGGGGCGTGCAGACCATTCAGTATCAAGTTGTCACCCTCATGACCACCAACGGGCAGGCTCCGTTTGTCACGGTCTTTATGTATCTGAACGAGGCCAAAAACGAACAGTAAAAACGCGATCTGGCCTTGATTATCGAGGAAACGTTGAAACAGCGGTATGAAGGCGTCAAAAATGAGGAGGGTGTCTGGATCACACCGGCATTTCCGAAGCTCATTTATGTGCTGGAAGAAGACAACATTCATCCGGATTCGCCCTATTACTATTTGACAAAACTGGCCGCAAAATGCACTGCGAAACGCCTGGTTCCCGACTATATCTCTGAAAAGAAGATGAAGGAACTCAAAGAGGGCAACTGCTTCCCTGTTATGGGGTGCCGGAGCGCGCTGTCTCCCTGGAAGGATGAAAACGGGAATTATAAGTTCTACGGACGCTTCAACCAGGGTGTTGTGACCTTGAACCTTGTCGATGTCGCGCTGTCGTCAGGCGGCGACATGGATAAATTCTGGAAACTGTTTGACGAGCGGTTGGATCTTTGCTATCACGCTTTGATGTGCCGCCACAATCGCCTCAAAGGCACTTTATCGGACGCTGCGCCCATTCTTTGGCAGTACGGCGCCATCGCAAGGCTGAAAAAGGGAGAGCCAATCGATAAACTCTTATACAACGGCTATTCCACGATTTCGCTCGGCTACGCGGGGCTTTGCGAGTGCGTTCGCTATATGACAGGGAAATCGCACACCGATCCGTCGGCCACTCCCTTCGCTTTGCAGGTCATGCGCCATATGAACGAGGCGTGCGATCGCTGGAAGGCCGAGACGACCATCGGCTTTGGCATCTACGGTACACCGCTCGAGAGTACCACCTATAAATTTGCAAAGTGCCTGCAAAAACGGTTCGGTATCATTGAAGGCGTGACGGATAAAGCTTATATCACCAACAGTTATCACGTCCATGTGACCGAAGAAATAGATGCGTTCTCAAAATTGTCCTTTGAAGCGCAATTTCAGGCGCTCTCGACGGGCGGCGCCATTAGCTACGTCGAGGTGCCAAATATGCAAAACAATCTCGAAGGGGTTTTGCAGGTCATTAAGTTTATTTACGAGAATATCATGTATGCAGAGCTCAATACCAAAAGCGATTATTGCCAGAACTGCGGATTTGACGGCGAAATCAGCATTGTTGAGGATGACGGCAAGCTCGTCTGGGAATGCCCCAAATGCGGCAACCGCGATCAGACCAAAATGAATGTCGCGCGCCGGACCTGCGGGTACATCGGTACGCAATTCTGGAATCAGGGCCGGACGCAGGAAATCAAAGAGCGCGTGTTGCATTTATAAGGAAACATCATGTACTACGGAGAGATCAAAAAAACCGACATTGCCAACGGCATTGGAGTAAGGGTTTCGCT
>CASFAP010000032.1 GCA_949292695.1 uncultured Eubacteriales bacterium
GTTGGAATCGTCATAAAAGAGATCCGTCGAGGTCTTCAATTCAGGAGTAGCCGACAGGAGCCCTACCATAAAACCGACACCCACAGCCACGATCGCGATGATGGCGATAAACCGCCCGAGGCTTTTTCGCATTTCGCGAATTACGCTTTTGGCAAATGGTCTTTTCATTACCACTCGATCTCCTCAACCGGCGTCGGGGCGGCGTTTTGCTCGATGCTAGAGACGCGGCCGTTCTTAATGTGGATTACGCGGTCGGCCATGGCGGTGATCGCCTGGTTATGTGTCACGACAATCACCGTCTTGCCCGTATTCCGGCAACAATCCTGCAACAGCTTTAAAATATTTTTACCAGTATTATAGTCGAGCGCACCGGTCGGCTCGTCGCACAAAAGAATCTTTGGATTTTTGGCCAGCGCCCGGGCGATGGAAACCCGTTGCTGTTCGCCGCCCGACAGTTGCGCCGGAAAGTTAGACATGCGGTCTTCAAGGCCGACGTCGATGAGGGCCTGCTCGGCGTTGAGGGGGTGCAGGCAGATTTCCGAAGCCAGTTCGACATTTTCGAGCGCCGTTAAATTTTGGACAAGGTTATAGAACTGAAAGACAAAGCCGACATCATAGCGGCGATAGTCTGTGAGCTTTTTTTCATTCATGCCGGCGATATCCACACCATCTAAGAGGATCTGGCCGCTATCGCAGGCATCCATCCCGCCTAGCAAATTCAAAACAGTTGTTTTGCCAGCGCCACTCGGCCCGACAATGACGCAAAATTCCCCTTCTTCAATCGAAAAGGTGATGTGATCGGCCGCGGCAATTCTTTGGCTTCCGGTTTGATAATACTTGCATACATCGATCATTTGGACAAATTCGGCCATATCCTTCACTCGCTTTCTTGTAATTCATAATTTCGCAAAACGTGTACGGCTCTATCTATGTCAGCTATAAATTGTTGAACATTTTCAGACCCGAAATCTGAAATAAACCGAGAGACAAAGGCCTCGACTTCAGTTTGTTTTTTGGCAACAAATGCCATGCCTGTAGCTGTCAGAGAAATGCGGACTCTTCTCCTGTCATTTTCTTCCGGTTGCATGGAAATATACCCCTTTTTTCGCAGGGCAGTTAGAATGCTTGTAATGCGTTGGCGGGAAACGGATAGTTCATAGCTCAGAAGGGAAGGGTAAACAACCTCTTGCGCATGCGCATAGAGATATAAAAGTATCCGCATTTCCCCTTGACAGAATTCCATCAGTTTCCCAATTGATTTGAGTTCATATAGTTCTCGTAAGACGCGAATCATCGCATAATCTGCTTCGTAGGACTTCATATTTCCTCCTCAAAACTGGCATTTCAGCCAATCTGGCGGTTTCGATGCACTCTGTTCGATATCGCCATTTTTATCAACCCTATTGATTATAAACTGTGTGTATGATTATTTATACGATATTTTGTTAATTTTTTGTGTCTGTTATACAAAAATTAAATAAAAAAGCACGGTACGTTGCTGTACCGTGCAAAGAAAAGTTTACGTTTCCATCCATTAATCAAATGGAAATAAATCAACCGCTGAATTACGCCCAGAACATATCGCTGTCACGCCGTTCATAAATCATGGTCTGCTTTAAGAAGGCGATCGCCTTTTCAAGGCCCTCTTTGTCGGTCATGAGGCCGTCCTCGTGTTCGATGGAAATCACACCGTCATACCCAACCTTGCTCAGCTCGCTAAAAATTGCGCGCCAGACAGACTCATCATGCCCGTAACCAACTGTGCGGAAGACCCAAGAGCGACCGGCAATTTGGTCAAATGGAGTAGTGTTTAACACCCCATTGATTGCGGTATTGTAAGGGTCAATGGCGGTGTCTTTCGCGTGGAAGTGGTAAATCGCGCCTTTCAACGCCCGGATGGCGGCGACGGGATCGATTCCTTGCCAGAAAAGGTGAGACGGATCGACATTTGCGCCGATGATATCGCCGACGGCTTCTCTTAATTTTAGGCAGGTTTCAGGGTTGTAGACGCAAAAGCCTGGATGCATCTCGAAGGCAATTTTTTTCACACCGTGGGCCTTTGCAAAGTCGGCCTCGCGCTTCCAGTAGGGGATGAGCTTTTCCTCCCACTGCCATTTTTTAATTTCTTGGAAGTCGTCTGGCCAGGTTGCGACGACCCAGTTTGGATACCGTGAGGTCTCGCAGTCGCCCGGGCAACCGGAAAAGCCGACGATGGTATCGATTTTCAATTGTTCGGCCAGCAAGATTGCGGCCTCAAACTGGCGGTGATAGCCTTCGGCGATATCCTTTTGCGGGTGAAGCGGATTGCCATGGCAGGCCAGCGCCGCGATTTCAAGCCCGCTTTCGGCTACTGTTTCAGCCAGCTCTTTGACTTTCTCGGGGTGCCCAGCGAGCGCGAGCGCATCGGCGTGCGCCGTACCGGGAAAGCCGCCGCAACCCAATTCAATCTGTTGGACGCCAAGGCCTTTGAGGTAAGCAAGGGCCTCTTTTAAGGGCATTCCGCCGAGCGGGACGGTCAAAACTCCTAATTTCATATCGGTTCTCCTTTCAAAAGCGCGTTTCAGCCTTTACGCACATTATTTACAGTTGTTTTCCGCAGAATAAAAAAACCGCCAGCACGATCCCGGCCAAAAGATACAGGCCGCTAAGCACACTTAAAACCCCAAAAATCCAACCAAACACAGGAACTGCTACAAGTATCCCGGCGAGCAGACCAAAGATGGAGGGAATGATCGCGGAGATTACAATGGCAATCGCAAGGGATGTTTTATCGCCCTGTTTGACTGTCCGACTGAGCGGGAAAAACTGAATGATCTTCATAAGAAAGGCCTCGATTCCGTTTGATTTACTCCCAGAGCGTTTCA
>CASFAP010000033.1 GCA_949292695.1 uncultured Eubacteriales bacterium
CTTTCGCATTGCGATCGCTTCCCTTTAAAGTTCGGCAGTTTCGGGGACGGGGCGTCCGCACAAAACGTTGAGATTGCCGTTCCGGCACCGGATCTGATCCAAGAATTCCTTTTCATTGACGCCGGCGCGCAATTCAATTGTGTAAGTAAGCTCATACAGGCTTCCGAGGTTGGTCGTCTTAACTTTTTGAAGCTCGCTTGATTTCAGATAGGTCGAAAAAATATCGTCAAACACGGTCATATAGTCGAGGTTTTCCGGGATCGTAATTTTTAAAGTTCGGCGCGTTGCTCTACCCTCCCCGAATTTTGTGCACCCCAGCAGAACGAAAAAAATGCCGATGATCAATGTTGCGGCAACTGCAAAAATAGGATACCCCATTCCTGTAGCCAGGCCGACAGCCATGGCAAAAAAGACGGCGCAGATCTCTCTGGATGTCCCAGGCGCGGAGCGGAAGCGAATCAGACTGAAGCTTCCGGCGACTGCAACACCGGCTCCCAAGTTGCCGTTAACCATCAAAATGACGACCTGAACAATTACAGGCAAAAGCGCCAGGGTCATGACAAAGCTTTTCGTATACTGATTGCGGAACATATAAAAACAGGCGATGAGGATTCCGCACAGGATCGATACTCCCATGCAGATCAATGCATCTGCGGTGCTGACAGAACCTGCTGTGTTTTGAAACAAACTGGCAAACATAGATGTTCCTCCTTGAATGGAAAAATTTGAGATTGATATACAGCGCCGTATTTGGAAAAGGATCTGGGCACGAGTTGTTCTTTTGCAAGCGCCTCTAAAAGCCACCGTGGCAATCCATGCAAACTCTTGATTTCGAGAATCCTGGTCTCATCCGAAAAAAGTGGTGTACCATCAAGGCCACTTGCAAAGTCGAGTCGATCTCGGCGACTACGGATATTGCGGTCAAAGGTAATTCTGAGGTTTGGGTCGTCTTTTGCGACGAACGCCTTACGGTCATATGCCAAAAAGACGCGCGGCGCTGTTTGAAATCGTTTTTGAAAATAATCTAACTCCTGCCAGATCTGGCCCGAACACGAAGGCGGCGCGCCGTTTTGAAAATAGCAGAGTGCTTCGTTTTGAAGAAGCATGATGCGCCGCTTATAAACAACGCCATCATATTTCTTTTTGAGTTCTAAAAAAACCGTCTCGTCCGGCCCGGCGGCCCCATAACTGCGCAGGCGCAACTTTTCTTTATAGATCGGTTTTTCAAGCGAGTGATACGCAAAATAAAAGTCGGAAGTATCGCAATAGAGATTGCATATGGTATAGTCGCTATAGACATCGGGCATGACAAAAGGCGCAATTCTGTCCAACATCCTTGCGCCTTGCTCCCCCGACAGGCGATATTTGACCTCCTTTCGGGCAAACACATATTGAATCGGCATAACCGTTCACTCCCCTTTTCTTCATGTTCTTACTGTAAATGAAGAAGTTGCCGCACACTTTTTCGGGTTATGAAATTTCTGTAAAAGTTTGATCCGAATTGCAACAAAAAATTGAAATCCAGCAGTCATCCCGCTTGAAGCTAACTGCGTATCCATTGGCGCAATCCGCACGAAGCGATGCACCATCTGCGTAAAAATGGATTTTTCCCATTGAGGAAAGTCCCTCGCCGGTCCATTTGGCATAGGCCTCTTTGAGGGTCCAAAGCCGCGTCGCTCGCTCCGGAAAGTCAGGATCGGCCTGCACCCATTCCAGCTCCGATGTGTTACAAAAACGGCCTAGTACTCGCAGATCGAAGGTACGTACTGTTTGCACATCAACCCCGACCGGCGCCTCTGATAATGCGCAGACCGCGCAGGAATCGGTATGGCTCAGATTGAAATGGATCGCCGGATGCGACGCCAAAAAGGGCTTTCCTTGCGCGCCATATTCGAAGCGTACTTGGCCATATTCGACGCCAAAGGCTGTTTTTAACCCCTTTTGCAGTAGCCATTCGGCCGCAAGGAATTGTCGGCGCGCATCCGGTGCAATCAACCGTTCATAACGCTCGCGGCGACCCGAAACCAACATGGGCGCCATTTCCTCATAATCGCGCACAAGGGAACAAGTGAGCAGATACATAAAGCGATCCTTTCAAAAAACGGGCGCCAGCAGACGCCCGTTTTCATAGTTAAATTGCAAAAGGGAACTCGTCGCGGTATCGCGCGATCTAGCACAACGCAAGGCAAATTTCCAATTTCTGTTCGGACTTTTCGGAATTCGCAAAAAAAGCCTCTTTTTTCAAATTTAATCGACGACTGCATTTTCCAGCAGAAAATCCTTCACCTTATTGAACATCAAAACGCTTTCGATGTATTCTTCGCCCATATTCTCTTTGTATTCGGCGACGGTCATGCCACGCTCACTTGCCATATTTTCCGTCCCGGTTTCTAAATCCTCTTTACTCAGAGAAATGCCCTCGGCATCCGCGATGGCGTAATACAGCATCTCGTTTGCAACGGTGGGCTTGATTTGTTCAGTCAGAAAAGTGCGGAAATCATCCTCAGAAGTGAATTGATTGCTGGTTAGGAAGTCATTGAAGGTCATATTATAGTTCTCGGCATAGCTCTTATAATAATCCATCATATCCTGCACGTAATACTCCATCTCGGCATCGGGATATTGCAGAACCTGCGAAGTTTCTTCAATCTGATTCCACAAAGTCTCGGCAACGACAGCATCCCTTGCGGCCGTTTCAAATTCCTCTAGGGAATCGTAAGAAAGCTGTTTGGCAACTTCTTCATTGAGTTCGGGATAAATTGTTCGCGTTGCGGAATTGACCGTAACTGTAAAAACGACAGGCTTTCCCGCAAGCTCCGGATTGTTCTGATAAGGGTCGGGGAAGTTGAGATTGAGATCGACTGTATCGCCGACCTTTTTGCCAACCAACCCCTCCTCAAATCCATCGATAAATTGGCCTGAACCGAGCGTCAGGCTATAGTCGTTAGCCGAACCGCCTTCGAATTCTTCTCCGTCCATCTTTCCGACAAAATCGATTTTCAGCGCGTCGCCGTTTTCGAGCACATCGCCGTTTTCGAGCGTCTCAGTCGTGGTCAGCTCCGCATTTATAAGCGCCGTTTGGATATAGGACTCCAGCATTTCT
>CASFAP010000034.1 GCA_949292695.1 uncultured Eubacteriales bacterium
CCGCCGGCCAGTTTGATTTTGTCCTTGTCTCGACCCACAGGGTTCGGGACATTCTTGACTTTTTCCATCTGGACTATCAGCGCCTTTCTGACGACGACTTGCGCGCAAAATGGGACGCCTACCTGAACGAATTGTGGGAGAACCTTTCCTTCGAATATGCCGACGCCGCGGCTCATCTGACCTACCCCTGCCGATATCTGAAGCAATACGGGCGCGATGCTGGACTCCATCTTTCGGCCCGCTATACCGACGACTTTGCCGGCATCTTGAAGCTTCTGATTGACCGCGGCATCGCCCTCGAAGTCAACACCTCAGGGCTCAGAGGTGCGCTGGGTGCGACTATGCCGGACGAGACCATTCTGCGGCTCTACCGCGACCTCGGCGGCGAATTGATTACCGTCGGGTCCGATTCCCATACAAAAGCCGATGTCGGCGCCGGCATCGCCGACACCTATGAATTATTGCGTATCCTTGGCTTTCGGTATGTCACGGTTTATTCGTCCCGTACACCGCGACAGGTCCCGCTTACAAAACAATAAAAGCCTCGGCCGACACTTCGCGCTTTGCGGTCCATTTGTTCATAAGCAAGCGGAGTGTTTTGGGGTTTGCCTGTGCAGACGGTAAGCTTCATAACGGCCCGGCGCAATCAAAGCGGTTCAACCGATCTGTGCAGACCGTAGTAAGGCGCTCGCAACAGCACGGCGTGGCATTAAGAATTGGCTGATCGCGCCTTGTTGTCGCGGCTTCCCAGAGCAAGGTAAAGGAGCAATAAATGCAGGATATCATTTATCATTATGACGCCTTGATCGACGAGGGCAACGATCCGGTTTTTGACCCGCCCGTTTTGCGCGACTATATGGACCGGTGGGACGGTCCGGCCTTTCTCGATGGATTGAAGCTTCAACCTGACTGGGATGTGCTTGAAATCGGCGTCGGCACCGGGCGGCTCGCGCGCCGTGTCTTGCCGCAATGCCGGCACCTGACTGGCATCGACGTATCGCCAAAGACCATCCGGCGGGCCGAAGATAACCTGAAGCAATTTCCGAACAAAACGCTTCTTTGCGATGACTTTTTGACTTATTCCTTTTCTGCGTGTTATGATCTCGTCTATTCCTCACTCACCTTTTTCCATATCCGCGAGAAACAGGCCGCGATTTCCAAAGTGGCGCGCCTTTTAAAGCGCGGTGGCAGGTTTGCCCTCTCCATCTCAAAAGATCCGTCAGACCGTCTCGAAATGGCCGGGCGGACCCTTCCACTTTACCCTGACAGCAAAGCGGCAACCTGCCACATGTTGGCCAAAGCCGGTTTTGGGCGGCCCGATACGATTGAAACGGAATTTGCGTATTTATTGTTTGCGCAACTGACGTGCAAATCTTAAACAAAAAAAGCGGTAAACTCTTGCCAATCAAAAGCAAAGTTCAAAATGCCTTTTTGTAGCAGAATGCTATGAAAGAGCATCTAAAAAGCCCCCACACGGGGGCTTTTCGCTTTTAGTTGATCAGCCAAATTCTGAAAGATTTGCAGGAACGCCGCGCGAGAGCAAAAACCTTTGCGCCCATAAAAGCCGCTGGCGCGTCGGAATCCAGTCGCGGTTCCCGGCCGGTGGGCGGCCGAGCCGGGTAAGCTTTGCATCCCCCAGCGTATGGTACGGAAGCAAATCCACGCCGACGCCATGGCGAAGGCGCCCATAAGTATCGGCGATGCCGCATAGATGCGTTTCGTCAAAGTTGACCCCTTCAATTAAAATGCATCGCAAGCGGATCTTAGCGCCCATCTGATCTAAGGTGAACAAATTGCGAAGGATGCCGCGGTTATCGGAACCGGTGTTTTTCTTGTGGCGAGCGGGGTCTGTGTCTTTATAATCCCATAAAAACAAATCGACAAGTTCGGCTAGCGCTTCGGCGGCCGAATTCGGAAAGACGCCGCAGGTCTCGACCGCTGTGGATATACCCTTTGCCTTGAAGGCCTTTAAAAGCGCCATAGCTCCGTCGAGGTGATAAAGCGGTTCCCCGCCCGAAAGCGTCACGCCGCCGGCTTTGCCATAAAAAGGGCGGTCACGTTCGACGAGCGCGATAATCTCTTCGATCGTCATTTCTTTTGCCGTCGCCTCCAGTGCGCCGGTTGGGCAAGCTGAAACGCAGGCGCCGCACCCATTGCAGGCCGCCGCATCATACTGGCGCATCGTTTCGCGCACGATCTGCGCGCCCCGCGGGCAAACTGCCGCGCAGGCACCGCAACCGATGCAAAGCGACTGCGTAAAAAAGAGGGGCGGCGCGTCGTTGGAGGTTTCGGGATTGTGGCACCAGATGCAGTGAAGCGGGCAACCTTGCAAAAAAACCGTCGTCCGCAATCCGGGGCCGTCATGAGTGCTCATATACTGAATGTTCGTTACTGGCAGGCGCATCAATTTACCCCTTGCGAAGTGCGCTCGATGATCATCTCTTGCCATTCGCGATCGAGCGTAACAAACCGCGCCGACCAACCGGAAACGCGCACAGCCAGCGTCTTATAGGCCTCGGGGTGCAACTGCGCCTGCCGCAACACTTCGGCGTCCATGACATCGATCTGCATAAAGAATCCCCCCAAAGCGACAAAGCCGCGCACGAGGCTCTCAATGGCGCACAGGCCGTTTTCTCCCTCGACCGTCGTCGGGAACAGTTTGATATCGAGCGCGGCGCCCGAGCCCATGCGCAAAAGCGGGGCCTTGCAATAGGAGCGGATAATCGCCGTCGCACCGCTGTGGTCGCTGTCGGGCGTGGGCGAAAAATTCCCCGAGAGGATGTCGCCCCGCCGGTGCCCATGCGCCGATGCAGTGCGCAAATTGCGCCATTCAATTTGCCGGCCAAAGGTGCTGACACCGGCCGGGAAAAGGACGGGGCTTTTTCCGTATTTCGATTCGGTCACGTCGGCAAAGTCGGAAAGGATGCGGCTGGCAATTGCGTCGACTTCGTCGTTGTCATTGCCGAAGTAGTCGTAATGGCTGAGCGCAAATTGCCGCAATGCCTCGTTATCTTTCCAGTCGGATTTGAGGATTTGCAGGAAGGTGTCAAAGTCGCACTTTTTGTCTTCAAAAACGATTTTTTGAATTGCGTAGAGGCAATTGGCCGTGTCAGGAAGGCCGCCAATATGGGGCGAAAAGACGGTATAAACCGGACCACCTTCGTAATACGAACGCCCTGTTTCAATGCAACCTTCAGTCAAAAGGGATACGAGCGGGCAGACCAGCATCGGCCGCCAGCGGACCGGCGTTTCGCCCGGCTTGGATAAGAGACGCCAATTCATTTGGGCCTGCCAGATGGATTCGACCTTTTGTTGCAAATCTGCTTTATATTGGCGATACAGCGCCTCAAAGTTGTCAAAATGCGCCGGATGATCGCACTCGAGCTTTAATGTCTGCTTTTGGAGGATAGCGAGGCTGTCAAAGGGTTCATAGATAAAATAGGTCTTGCCAGGGACCTGGACCTCCCAGCATCCGTCGTTGGCGAAGGAACGGGCTTCCTTGAGCGAATAGCCTTGGCGCAACATGCTGTCGATGACCAGCGGCTCGTTATAGACCGCGACGACCCCGCCCCCGTGCCGCACGACTTCCGCAATTTTTTGAAGCAGGCGCGCGTCGGTATCCGGGCTGACCCGCACCGCAATGGGAAAGTCGCTAATGCCCAGTTCCTCGACGATGTCGAGCACAAGGTAGGTTACTTCGCATGTCACGTCCTTGCCGTCAGCGTCAATGCCCGAAAGGACAATATTCTGATAATGCTGTGCGTCACCCGTTCCGGGCGGCGTATTGCTCCTGATCCACTCGCAACCTTTAATAAAAAAGCTGGCCAGGATTTCCCGCGCCTCATTGAGGGTCAGCCTACCGCTTTCCAAATCCTGCCGCAGAAAGCGCCCCAGCATCCAGTCGATGCGGCCAATCCCCGACCAGTTGCCGCAAAGCCGCGTAAAAGCAAACAGGAACCACAGGCTCTGCACCGCCTCGTGAAAGGTGCGCGGCGGCTCCATCGGCACGCGTTCCAATAGCGCGTGCAGGTCAGGGCGGGCCGTTTTTGTGGCATCTAAATACCGGCCGTGCCAGACAGTGAACGCGTCAAGACAGCGGTTCATACTTTCAAGAAGCCGTTTTTCCTCAGGCGTATGTTCCGCACAAAGGCTGGTTTCTACAGCACGACGCAATCCGGTTACACCTTCACGCAGGACGCGGTCAAAGCCCAGCGTGACATGGCTGACGCTCTGAAAAATGGGTTGCCCTCCAAAGCTGGCCGGGACGACATGGCCGATTGCGCCGCCCAAGGTAGCGGCGCCGCAGACCTTTTCCTGCTCGCACAGTCGCACCGGGGCTTTACGCGCGATGGCGTCAATTGCACAGTCATATTTTTCAAGGTCGGTCATAGCCGCAAATCCCGGAATGCTGTCGAGCGGGATATATGGGGTCTCCATGGCCGCATCGCCATATTTCCCCTGCAGAGATTCGTATGCAAAGCGCCGGGTCGCTTCACACAGCCGCACCGGGCGCCCAGCCGGCAACACAGAATAAAATTCCACAAGATCACGCTCCTTTGGTTTCATTATACGCCACGGCCTTCAAAAAGCATTGACTTGGCGCGCAAAAGTTTGTAAAATAATCTCATATTGGAGATGATACCATGGAGATAAATCGGTTAGATATTCGTTATTACCTTGCTTCTGAGGCCGTATGTACCCAAGAGGGCCTGACCCATAAAAAAAGTCTCCCTTACCTTTCGGTCGTGCAAGCGACCGAAGGAAACTACGAAATCGGGCTAAATGGTGCTCGGCCAAGTCCAACCGGACCAGGCGGCATTTTTATCGCCCCAGCCGGCGCGGCGCAGACCATCATCCATCATCTAGGTCCGTCAGGTGTCATGCGGATGCGGTGGCTTTTTCTCGATGCACGAGCGAACGGGCAATACCGCCTTGAGGACCTGCGGCGCTTTCCTCTCATCTTGCCCGCGTCCCTTTGCGCGCCGATCGGCGAACGAATCGCCGCGCTTTTACAAGGCGGCAGGCGGCTCTGCGCTGATTTGGCCAAACTTTATGAAATGCTTGACATTCTGCTCGCAATATCCGAGCCTATTGCACCGGTTGACGAATTGGCCCTGCAAGTGCGGCGCTATCTTGAAGACAACTATGCACAAGACATCACCATCGAACAGATAAGCGAGCAGTTTCATATATCCAAAGCGACCCTATTCCGAAAATTCCAAGCGGCTTTTGGAATTACACCGGCCCGGTTCTTAAATGACTTTCGGCTCGAACAGGCCTCGCTCTTATTGGAACACAGCCTGCGCCCCGTCGGCGAGGTTGCGGCCAAAGTAGGAATTGCAGACTCCTGTTACTTTGCCAAGTGCTTTCGCGAGAAATACCACTGTTCTCCAAGCGCCTATCGCCGGTCAACCAGGTACCATCCGTCGGGCGCAGGAGCGTCACACCTTAGTTCTAACAAAAAAGACTGAGCAAATTCCCTAGTCGGAGCTTTAAAAAGCCTTAGATGCGAACTGTGATTTTTGTCACTCGGCACAGTGCGCATAAGACAGGTGGAATCGCTCGGATGCCCGACCGATAGCAAATTTTAGAACCCCGCCGAGGATGCTCAGCGGGGTTCCTTTTTTCTCAGGGCATGGCCCAAGCCGGCGACGATGCATCGGACGGTCAAGCCTTCGGTGGATTTTTATAGGTTTTCATCTTTGATGGTCTCAATGATGTTTTGCTTGCGGATTTTATGCATCGCGTATAGCATTGTGATAAATACAACCAAAAATACGCTAACCGCACTCACACAAATGCTTCCCCATGGGAGCAAAAACGCAGTATCGACCATATTGCCGACGCTTCGATAAAGCAGGTAGGAGATGAAAATCGCGACTGGCAAACCATAGCACAATGCCTTCAGGCCGTAAATCAGGCACTCAAAGTTCATCATGCGGGAAAAGCCTTTTTTGGTCATGCCCACCGACGACAGCATCGCCATCTCGCGACGCCGCAGGTGGATGTTGGTTGAAATGGTATTGAAGACGTTGGCAATCGTAATTAAGGAGATCAGAGCGATAAAGCCATATGAGAAGACCGAAATCAGTAGCAACAGGTTTCGATTGCTTCGGTTGGCCGCGTTTTCGTCTTGCAACGGCTCGGTCGCCATGCCCGCTTCTCTGAGGGCGGCCTGCATTGCCGTATAGCTTTTGGCCGAATCTTCGGAGGAAAAAACCAACCTGTAATCTGCATCTTGGCCTTGGAACAGTGCTTGAGCCAACCGGTCCGGCAGGATGAGTAGCGGCATGGAATTGACGAGATCTGCAAGCCCAAAAGGCACCTCTTCCGTTATGGCGGCCAAAGTGAACGGCACCTGGTGCTCAGTGGTTTCTCCGGTCGCCTCGTCCAGGTCCCGATACACTACTGACAAAGCCGGATTTTTTCCCTGGCGGAACACCCGGCCGCTCTCATAGCGGTCGGTTTCGAAGTTGTAGCGCTGGAAGGAATTTACGGCGACAACCCGGAGTTCCTCACCCAGTGCAAAATCTGACGGGTCGGCGCCGATCGACCGCGCAAAGCTGTCAAAATCCGCATCTCGTACGGCCACAAGCATGCACCCCGTCTGGACCTGCCCCTGCGAAGTTTCTGACGGTTCGGTCAGTTTTGCAAAATGATCGTCCAGTGCATCCGCGTCTACTTGCAACATTGCGCCGATTTCCAGGCGATACCAACTGGCATCTGTTACCCCTTGTGCGCGGGAGAGCAGTTCTAGCGTTGGCTCCACATCCTCGCCTCGTGCTCCTGCCAGCCGGTAGGAAAGATCATAGTCGGTGTTACTGATAGCCGATTCGCTACTCTTTGTCAGATACATGCCGAATGAGCTGGCCGAGACAAAAAGCACGATACTCATAAAAAGGGACAAAACTGTGCTACGATAGCGTTTTTTATTGCGCTTGAAGTTTTTGAGCGCCAGTTCCCCTTCGAGCCCAAAGAGGCGATAAACCCATTTTCCGGTGCGCACTTGTTTTGCTTTCACGGTTATATCCGACGACTGCCGGATCGCCTCAATAGCCGAAATGCGCGACGCCCGCCGCGCCGGGATGAGCGCCGAGATATAGATGGTCAAAAAGGCCAGCGCCGCCGCAAGGAGGAGTGCGACCGGCGAGACGACCAAACGCATTTGCACATCGTCCGAAAGGGTTGTAAAGAGGTCTCTTACGAAAAACAACGTGACGCCGATGCCCGCGACGCCCGACAAAAGCCCGAACGGGACGCCGATGAGGCCGATGGCCATACCTTCATAAAGCACTGAGCGGTAAAGCTGTTTGCGCGTCGCGCCAATAGAAGAAAGAAGGCCAAACTGCCTGGCCCGCTCGCTGACCGAGATGGCAAATGCATTATAGATGAGGGAAATGGATCCAAAGAGAATGAGCGCAATGAGGATCGCTCCGAGCGAATAAAGGGTGGCGTTGAAGCTAGCGCTCTGGGATGAGCCCATGTATCGCAATAGGTCCTGGTTATACTCGACGCCGCCCGAGACATCGAGCTCGGTCGAAAACACCTTCCCTGTCTGCTTGAATTTTAGATAAGCAATTTGCGGATTCCCTG
>CASFAP010000035.1 GCA_949292695.1 uncultured Eubacteriales bacterium
TGACCTCTAGCGCCTATCTCGGCAATGCGCCAGTCGGTGGTGTGATGCTTGTTTTATTGTTTGTCGTCGCTTTTACAGATAAAAACGAACGTGACTTACGAACCTCGACTTGGCCAATGCGTTTTTGGGTCTGGGGCGTCACAATTTTCGGCGCCGCTCTTATTGCAACTGCGCTGTATCTTGATTTCAATAACGTCGGCGGTAATGCGATCGGTGGATGCCAGCCGCGTTATCTTTTCCCATTCTATTTCCCAATCTTTTCGGTCATGGGATCGACTCGTATCCGGAATGAAATTCGGCGTTCTACGTATAATCTAACGGTTTCAGGCCTGTCAGCCGCAATCTTGTTTATCTCAGTTTGGACAACCTGTCTGACACGGTATTACTGATTCGCTATATCTCGTATGGCCGTTATGCATCTAACACAAATAAACGGGTTCTTCACCCTGGTTCTTGTTATTTCTACCTAAAATGCGGAATTCGTTAAAAATGGAGTTGATTTTACCTTCAAAAAACTATAAAATTAGTTATAGATTTTTAAGAAAGGGGCGGCAGGCATGCAAAAATCCGAACGAAAAAATTGCTTTCAATGTCGCCCTGTTTACGGTATTTTTTGCGCGCACGAAGTCTGCTAAAGCAAGGGAGCGGTCTATCAAAACCGCTCTTTTTTATTTGACTCGCGCAACTGCCAAGAAAGGATGAGAAGATTGAAAAAAGTTGCGGTTATTATGGGAAGCGACAGTGATTTGCCGGTGGTCAAAGGTGCCGTGTCGATTTTAAAAGAATTCGGCGTTCCGTATGAGTGCCATGTCTATTCGGCCCATCGAACGCCGGCTGAGGCTGGCGATTTTTCAGCCAATGCCGCAAAAAATGGCTTTGGTGTCATCATTGCCGCGGCGGGGAAGGCGGCTCATCTCGCCGGAGTGCTGGCCGCGCATACGACTTTGCCTGTCATCGGCATTCCAATAAAAGCCTCAACTTTAGATGGGCTTGACGCGCTTCTTGCAACGGTGCAGATGCCAAAAGGCATCCCGGTCGCGACCGTCGCGATCGACGGAGCGGCGAACGCGGCGTTATTGGCTGTGCAAATGCTAGCCATCTCTGAACCGGAATTAGCGGACAAGCTCGCTACTTATCGGGCCGACATGACCAAGCAGATCCTTAAAAAAGATCAAGAGTTGCAATCTATAGAATTTTAATTTGCAGGAGGAACAAAACATGCAAAAATTAGAACAACTTTATGAAGGCAAGGCCAAAAAGGTTTTCCGCACCGATGATCCTGAACTCTTTATTGTCGATTATAAAGACGATGCAACGGCTTTTAACGGCGTGAAAAAAGGCACCATTCTAGGCAAAGGCGCGATCAACAACCGCGTCACCAACTTTTTAATGCAGATGCTGGAGAAAAAGGGAATTCCGACGCATTATGTGAAGGAAATTTCTGACCGGGAAACCATCGTAAAAAAAGTCCAGATCATCCCGTTGGAGGTCATTGTCCGCAATATTGCCGCGGGTTCGCTATCAAAGCGCCTGGGTCTGAAAGAGGGGACAAAGCTCAAATCAACCGTCCTCGAATTCTGCTATAAAGATGACGCTTTGGGTGACCCGATGGTTAACGATTATCATATTCAGGCGCTCGGTATCGCGACGCCCGCAGAAATCAAATTAATCTCCGATTACAGCCTGCGCGTCAATGACATTTTGACCGAATATTTGAAGGATGTAAATATTGAACTCATCGATTTTAAGCTCGAGTTTGGCAAATTGAGTGACGGAACGATCGTACTTGCCGATGAAATCTCGCCCGATACCTGCCGCTTCTGGGATTCAAAAACCGGCGAAAAACTCGACAAAGACCGATTCCGCAGAGATATGGGCGGTGTCGAAGACGCCTACAAGGAAATTCTCAAACGCCTTTTAGGGGAATAACACAAAATGCCGAGCGCCGTGGTATTGAGTTTAGCTACGGCGCCGAACAGATTTTTAAATCTAGGAGAAACGATATGAAAAGCAGTTTCAGCAAAAGCTATTCCGAGGCCGGCGTCGACATCACCGCCGGATATACAGCGGTTGAATTGATGAAAAAGCATGTCGCCCGCACCAAAACTGCCGGAGTTTTGTCGGGAATAGGGGATTTTGGTGGGCTGTTTGCGCCCGATCTGACCGGCATGAAAAAACCGGTCTTTGTCAGCGGGACTGACGGCGTCGGGACAAAACTGAAACTGGCCTTTTTGCTTGATCAGCATAATACGGTCGGTATTGACTGCGTGGCCATGTGCGTCAATGACATCATCTGTTGCGGTGCCACACCGCTGTTTTTCCTCGACTATATCGCGGTCGGCAAAAACATCCCTGAAAAAGTGGCCGCTATCGTTTCGGGAGTGGCTGATGGATGCGTCCAGTCAGGGTGCGCCTTAATCGGCGGTGAAACAGCTGAAATGCCGGGCTTTTATCCGCCGGACGAATACGATCTCGCGGGATTTGCCGTCGGCGTTGTCGATGCAGAAAAAATCATTGACAAAACGAAAATGCAAGCCGGCGACGTCATGATCGCCCTACCGTCTTCTGGACTTCATTCCAACGGATTTTCCCTTGTCCGCAAAGTGTTCGACGTGGAACACGCCGACCTTTCGGCCTATGGGGAAGTGCTTGGCAAGCCGCTCGGAGAAACTCTTTTGACCCCGACGAAGATTTATGTAAAGCCCATCTTGGCGCTCAACCGTGAAGTGGAAATTCGCTCGATTTCTCACATTACAGGCGGCGGATTTTATGAAAACATTCCGCGCGGGTTGCCTGACGGCCTCGGCGTTAAAATTTGCAAGCGCGATCTTCGTGTGCTTCCGATTTTTGAATTGTTGCGGTCGGTCGGCGAAATCCCCGAGCGCGATATGTACAATACATACAACATGGGGGTTGGCATGACGGTCGTCGTCGCGGCGAAAGATGCAGACCGCGCGCTTCATGTTCTCAAAGAGAATGGGGAAGAGGCTTATATTATGGGTGAAATTGTCGCGGGTGACCGCGAGGTGACACTATGCTAAAGGCGAAAGTTGCCGTCTTAGTCAGCGGCGGTGGCACCAATCTGCAGGCCCTCATCGATCATTGGCAGGCCGGCAACCTGACGTGCGGCGAGCTCGCCCTCGTCATTGCCAGTAAGCCCGGTGTGTTTGCGCTCGAGCGTGCGGCCAAGGCCGGCATCGAAACGATGGTCTTCGAGAAAAAGGCTTATGCAGATGGGAATGCTTGGGAAGCGGCAATGTTGGATGCTTTAAAAACGAGAAACATCGATCTTATCGTCTTGGCCGGATTCCTTTCCATCTTAAGCGAAACGTTTATCAAAGAATACCCTGGCCGCATTGTCAATGTTCATCCCTCATTGATTCCATCGTTTTGCGGCGCCGGATTCTATGGGCTTAAGGTCCATGAGGCCGCGTTGCATTATGGCGTTAAGGTGACAGGCGCAACCGTGCATCTTGTCAACGAAGTGCCCGACGGCGGCAAAATTCTGTTGCAAAAGGCCGTAGATGTCTTGCCTGGCGATACACCCGAAATACTGCAACGCCGCGTTATGGAAGAGGCTGAATGGATTTTATTGCCTAGGGCCGTTTCAATGTTGTGCGACCAAATCGTCGCTTTCAAAGCAGGAGGAAAACAATGAAGCAACAGAACCTTGCGGCAGTGCTGTCGCATAACACCTATCCTGGCCGCGGCATTGTGCTCGGCCGCTCCGAAGACGGGCAGAAGGCCGTTATCGCTTATTTCATCATGGGGCGGAGTGAAAACAGCCGCAATCGCATCTTTGTTCCGTTTGAAGACGGCATCCGCACCGAGGCTTTCGATCCTTCCAAATTAACCGATCCCTCGCTTATCATCTATGCGCCGGTGCGAGTGCTTGGGAACGCCACCATCGTTACAAATGGCGACCAGACCGACACGATTTACGACTATCTAAAACAGGGGAGCACCTTTGAGGCGGCTCTTCGCACGCGGGAATTTGAACCCGACGCGCCGAACTTTACGCCGCGAATCAGCTCAGTTGTTTCGTTGCATGACGGCGATTTTTCTTACAAACTCAGCATTTTAAAGAGTGCCGACGGTTCTGCCGATGACTGCCGCCGTTTCTTTTTTGAATATGCCAATCCAATTGCATCAGACGGCCATTTTATCCACACTTATCAGTGCGATGGCAACCCAATCCCGTCGTTTGAAGGCGAACCCGAACGCGTCAAAATTGAGGGCGATATTGACTCCTTTACAC
>CASFAP010000036.1 GCA_949292695.1 uncultured Eubacteriales bacterium
TTCGGCGCTTTATCGCCCAGCTCTTTGCCCATATCGAGCCAGTGCTGGAAGTAGTCCCCCATGTGGTAACCGCAGAAGGGAAGCATCGCCATAGGATCGCGGCGGACGACGCCGACAGCGCCGGCCGCGGCGGCAGTGGTCTCAGATGCCATGATCGAACCGACGAAGACGCCATTGGTCCAATCCTTCGACTGATAAACCAGCGGAGCGGTCTTGGCCCGGCGGCCGCCGAAGACGATGGCCGAGATCGGAACACCGGCCAGATTTTCAAATTCCGGAGAGATGCAGGGGCAGTTTTTGGCCGGCGCGGTGAAGCGGCTGTTGGGATGCGCACCCTTGACATCGCTCGTTTTGCCGTTCCAGGGGTTGCCCTTCCAGTCAACAGCATTCTCGGGCGGGTTCTTGTCGAGCCCTTCCCACCAGACGGTGTTATCGTCTTTATTCAGGACGACATTGGTAAAGATGGTTCCTTTGCGGGTCGTCGCCAACGCGTTGGGGTTGGATTTTTCGTTGGTGCCGGGTGCTACGCCAAAGAAGCCGTTTTCGGGGTTGATGGCCCACAGGCGGCCGTCCGGCCCCTTGCGCATCCAGGCGATATCGTCGCCGACGCACCAGACTTTATAGCCCTGCTTTTTGTAGTGCTCGGGCGGGATGAGCATGGCCAGGTTGGTTTTGCCGCAGGCCGACGGGAAGGCGGCGGCGATGTATTTCACTTCGCCCTTCGGGTTTTCAATGCCGAGAATCAGCATATGCTCGGCCATCCAGCCTTCGTTGCGCCCTTGATAGGAGGCGATGCGGAGCGCAAAGCACTTTTTGCCTAACAGCACATTGCCGCCGTAGCCCGAGTTGACCGAGATGATGGTGTTGTCTTCGGGGAACTGGCAGATGTAACGGTTTTCTTCGTCGATGTCGACCTTGCAGTGCAAGCCGCGCACCCAGTCGTTGCTGTCGCCCAACGTCTCGAGTACGTTGGCGCCGACGCGGGTCATGATGGCCATGTTGAGCACAACATAAATCGAGTCGGTCACTTCGATGCCGATTTTGGCGAGCGGCGAACCGACCGGACCCATCGAGAAGGGAATAATATACATCGTGCGGCCATGGTAACTGCCGCGGGCGATGTCATAAAGCATCTTATAAGCCTTTTTCGGCTCCATCCAGTTGTTGGTCGGGCCGGCGTCTTTCTCCTCGCGGGAGCAGATAAAGGTCCTGTTCTCCACACGAGCCACATCGTTCGGATGGGTGCGGTGCAGATAGCAACCCGGCAGTTTTTCCTCATTGAGTTTAATCATTTCGCCGGTCGAGACGGCTTCTTTGCGAAGGGCCTCGAGCTGTTCTTCGCTTCCGTCGATCCAGACGACTTTATCCGGTTGCACCAGGGCCTTGACTTCGTCAAGCCACTGATTGACCGTTTTGTTGGTTGTGGTCATTGTGATACACTCCTTGCAAATGATTCAAATTTTCGCCTTTTATAGTATACATCAACAATTTTTAAAAATCAACCGCCCTTGTGAAGAAAAAGACAAAGTTTTACAATTCGGTCATAGTTTCCTTAAGCCTTCTGGATAATTCGGCGATTGGAAGACCGACGACATTATAAAAATCGCCCCTTATTTCTTTGACAAACAAGGCGCCCTTCCCTTGGATCCCATAGGCGCCGGCTTTGTCGTCGGCTTCTCCCGACGCGACATAGGCCTCGATCTGCTGGTTTGTTAGGTGGTAGAAGGTGACAGAAGTCTCTACAGCAAAAACAGTTTCCCTTTTTTGCGAAACAATGGCGCAACCTGTAATAACCTCATGTGTGCGGCCTGAAAGAGAGCGCAACATCATGGTAGCCTCTGCGCGGCTTTTTGGCTTGCCAAGGATGGCGCCGTCCAGTAGCACCACCGTGTCGCAACCGAGCACCGCCGCATCGGGAAACTGCCGCGCGACGTGTTTGGCCTTGCATAAGGCGAGGAAGGCCGGCACCTGCCGGGGGTCCATGCCGGGCGGCACGTTTTCCTCGATTTCAGATGGATGGCATAAAAAATCATCGGTAATCAGCCGAATGAGCTCACGTCGCCGCGGCGAGGCGGAGGCCAGTATTAGCCGCATAGATCTTCTTTCCCTTCTTTAGAGTCACGTTCAGTTCTATTTGTGTTTTTTTACTTTTTCATGGCCTTTTGAAAGCCTTTGTCCCCTTTTATACGCGAATTGAAGGAAAAAGTCAAGGGCAAGGCAGAAATTAAAGTTTCTGGGATATACTAACAAAAACCAAAGGAGGAATCTTATGCGAAGGTTTGTAAAATTGACCGGTTTGGTCCTGGTGATGCTTCTCTGCCTTGCACCGGCGGGGAGCGCGCTTTCATCGATGGGTTCGCGGGGTGAGGAAGTGCGCCAGATTCAAACGGCCTTAACAGAAAGAGGCTACTTGCAGGATAAAATCGACGGAATCTATGGCACCAAGACAAAGGCGGCCGTCACCAAATTTCAACAGGACAACGGCCTGAAAGTAGACGGCATCGTAGGCCCGCAAACGCTAAAAGCCCTGGGAATCACCGGCGGTGCGACGAATGGAGAAAATTCTACCTCAGAGTATCAGTTGCTGGCGCGCCTCATCTCGGCGGAGGCCAGGGGAGAACCCTATATCGGGCAGGTCGCCGTGGGCGCCGTCGTACTCAACCGTGTCGAACATCCGTCGTTTCCAGACAGCATCGCCGGTGTCATTTATCAAAAGGGCGCCTTTTCCTGCCTGACTGACGGGCAATTCGACCAGCCGGTGGCCGACAGCGCTTATCAGGCCGCGCGCGATGCCCTCAACGGCCTCGATCCGAGCGGTGGCGCCATCTACTACTTCAATCCCAAAACCGCCACCAATCAATGGATCTGGAGCCGGCCGCATATCACGACGATTGGCAACCATCGCTTCTGCGCTTGAGCCAAAGCCTGGCCGGCTTTGACCTTAAAGGTCAGGAAAAGTCAAAAAATTTACAAAACGTTCACAATTCTCCTATTGACAGACGCGGAAAGAAATGGTACATTAAATGCAGTTAGCACTCATATATTTAGAGTGCTAAACTTCAAAGGAAGGATACCATGGAACTCAACGCACGCAAACAGGCAATTCTCTCGGCGATCGTCCGGACATATATTGAAACCGGCGAGCCCATCGGCTCAAAAGCGCTCTGCGGAATTTTGGACTTGGGGTTATCCTCTGCCACCCTGCGGAACGAAATGAGTGAGCTCGGGGAACTCGGCTATCTCGATCAGCCGCATACCTCGGCCGGCCGCATTCCGACCAGCAAGGGGTACCGGTTGTACGTCGATGAAATTATGCGGCATGAGACCATTTCGCCCGAGATGCGCAAGGCCATTGACGCTATGTTCCAGCATATCACCGGCGACCCGGAACAGATACCGGCCGCGGCGGGGGAGATTTTGGCCGAACTGACCGGCTTGCCCGCATTATCGGCGACGGTGGTCAGCGAAGGCGCCTCTCTTGCAAGAGCTGAGATCATGCCGATGGGGCGGCGGAGTGCGCTTCTTGTTTTGGTCACCTCAGATGGGGCGGCCCGGAGCCGTTTATGCCGTACGGCGGCAGACCTTTCAGCTGAAACAATCAGCCGGTTTGACCGCATTGTTGCCAGCGAGCTAATCGGCACTGAGCTATCATCCTTGACGCCTGTGCTTTTGCAGAACTTAGCAGTCCGTAGCGGTGCATCATTGGGACTTTTGTCCCTTCTGACTTCGCTATTTGAAATGGTCCGGGAGGTCAGGCAGGCCGAGCTGAATTTCCGTGGGGAATCGAACTTATTTTCTTTTTATAAGCAGGATGCGCAGGCCCGGCGGCTCATTGAACTCATCGCCCGGCGGGACGCCATTCTTTCGATTCTGTCGGAATTGCCAGGCCCGGTCAATGTTGTCTTTGGCGATGATACACAGTATGACGCATTGAAACCCTCTAGTCTGGTAGTTGCGAACTATCAGACGGGGCAAAAGACACTTGGGCGCATCGGCGTCATCGGCCCTACGAGAATGTCTTATAACAATCTCATCCCCGGCGTCGCATATTTTGCAAAAAAGTTGAGCGAGCTGATGAGTGAGGCGCTGAAAGATATGGAGGAATGATCTCGTGACAGAGAAAAAAGAACCAGACTTGCAGGATGCGACTCCCAGTGAGGAAACAACTGCGGCCGAAAAAGGAACGAAATCGGAAAAACCGAAACCTAAAAAGCCGAAGACCGAAGAGAAGCAGATCCAGGCGCTGAAAGAAGAACTCGAAAAGCAAAAGGATTTGACGCTTCGAACGGCCGCCGAGTTCGACAACTATAAAAAGCGAACCGAGCGGGAGCGGTTGAGCGTTGCTGAATACGCAAAGGCGGGGCTTTTAAAAACGCTGTTGCCAATCTTTGACAACGTCGATCGCGCATTGGCGGCCGACAGCGAAAGCCCAGAATACCAAAAGGGCCTGCAACTAATTGTCAAACAACTCTCAGAAGCAATCGATAAGCTGGGCCTTTCAGAGATCGCCCAGGTGGGCGAACCGTTTGACCCGCGGCGGCACGATGCTGTCATGCATATTGAAGATGAGGCGTTGGGCGAGAATGTCGTGGCGGAAGTCCTGCAAAAGGGCTATGCGCTCGGCGACACAGTCGTACGCCCTGCTATGGTAAAGGTTGCAAATTAGCCATATGGCTAGTTTCTATCAATGATTTACTACAACCGTTAAGGAGGATATTATTATGGGAAAAATTATCGGAATTGACTTAGGGACAACAAATTCTTGTGTCGCGGTCATGGAGGGCGGCGAGGCCGTCGTGATTGCGAATGCCGAGGGCGCCCGTACGACACCATCCGTCGTGGCTTTTTCAAAAACCGGCGAGCGTATGGTGGGCCAGGTTGCCAAACGGCAGGCCATTACCAACCCCGACCGCACCATCAGTTCCATTAAGCGCGAAATGGGGACGGCGCACACCGTCACAATTGACGGCAAAAGCTATACCCCGCAGGAGATTTCGGCCATTATCTTGCAAAAATTGAAGACCGATGCGGAGGCCTACTTGGGAACGCCGGTCACGGAGGCCGTTATCACCGTTCCGGCCTATTTTACCGACGCGCAACGCCAGGCCACCAAAGACGCCGGCAAGATCGCAGGGCTCGACGTCAAACGTATTATCAACGAACCGACGGCGGCGGCCTTGGCCTATAGCATCGATAAAGAAGACGATCAGAAAGTCATGGTCTACGACCTCGGCGGCGGTACCTTCGATGTCTCGATCATTGAAATGGGCGACGGCGTGCAGGAGGTTTTGGCCACGGCCGGCAATAACCGGTTGGGCGGCGACGACTTTGATAAGCGGATTATGGACTGGATTGTCGATTCCTTCCAGAAGGAGCAGGGCATTGACCTGCGTGGCGACAAGATGGCCATGCAACGCATTAAAGAGGCCGCCGAAAAGGCGAAAATCGACCTTTCTGGCATGACTACGACCGATATCAACCTGCCCTTTATTACGGCGGACGCCAATGGGCCGAAGCATTTTGAGACGACCCTGACCCGCGCGAAATTCAACGAACTCACCTCCGATCTTGTAGAGGCGACCATGGGGCCGGTGCGTCAGGCGCTTTCCGATTCCGGGCTTAAAACATCCGACATCAATAAAGTCCTGATGGTCGGCGGTTCCAGCCGGATTCCGGCCGTGCAGGATGCGGTTAAGAACTTTATCGGACGCGAGCCCTTTAAGGGCATCAACCCTGACGAATGCGTCGCCATCGGTGCGGCTTTGCAGGGCGGTGTGTTAGGCGGCGACGTCAAGGGTCTGTTGCTCCTCGATGTCACTCCGCTGTCGCTCGGCATTGAGACCATGGGCGGCATCAGCAACAAGGTCATTGAGCGCAACACTACCATCCCGACCAACAAGAGCCAGATCTTCTCGACAGCGGCCGACGGCCAGACCTCGGTCGAAGTCCATGTCCTGCAGGGCGAACGCGAATTCGCCCGCGACAATAAGACGCTGGGCGTTTTCCACCTCGACGGCATTGCGCCGGCGCCTCGCGGTGTACCGCAGATCCAGGTCACCTTCGATATCGATGCCAACGGCATCGTGCATGTCTCGGCCAAGGACCTCGGCACCGGCAAGGAGCAATCCATCACCATCACCTCCAATACGAATATGTCGAAAGAGGATATTGATAAAGCCGTCAAAGAGGCCGAGCAGTATGCGGCGGAGGATAAAAAACGCCGCGAAGAGATTGACATCCGCAATGGCGCCGACCAGATGGTCTATCAGGCTGAAAAGACTTTGACTGATTTTGGCGATAAATTGGAAGCGCAGGAGAAGTCCGATATCACTGCGGCCGTTGAGGCGCTCAAAGAAGCGCTCAAGGGGCAGGATATCGATGCGATTAAGGCCAAGCAGGAAGATCTCCAAAAGAAGGTTTACGCTGTTTCTGAAAAGGTCTATAAAGCCGCGGCCGAAGCAAATCAGGCGGCTGGAAATGCGCAGGGCGCACCTGAGTCGCAGGCCGGAAAAGACCCCAACGTCTATGAAGCCGATTATACCGATGTCGACGATAAAGATAAGAAATAATCCGAATCGGGGGCGGTTCAGCCGCCCCTGCATCCTGTTATGGGAGCGTGTAGTGAGTGCCTGATAAAAAGGATTTTTACGAAGTGCTGGGGGTAGACCGCGGCGCCAGCGACGATGAGCTGAAAAAGGCCTATCGAAAGGCGGCAAAAAAATATCACCCCGATCTGCATCCGGGCGACAAAGAGGCGGAGGAAAAGTTCAAAGAGGTCAACGAGGCCTATGAAGTGCTGTCCGATAAGGAAAAGCGCGCCCGTTACGACCAGTTCGGCCATGCCGGCGTCGACCCCAATTTTGGTGCGGGGCAAGCGGGCGGCTACAGCGCCGGCGGTTTCGACTTCGGGGATTTGGGCGATATTTTCGGCCAGTTCTTTGGGGGCGGCTTTGGCGGAGGCGGTCGGCGTCAGAATCCAAACGCGCCGAGTCGGGGCGAAGATGCTTCTGCAAATGTCAACCTCTCGTTCGAAGAGGCCGCAAAAGGGTGCAAAAAGGAGATCCAGGTCACCCATATCGAGAGTTGCGAGACCTGCCATGGTTCCGGCGCCGAACCGGGAAGCCAAACCAAGACCTGCCCGAGTTGCCATGGCACTGGCCGCATCACCTCCACACAGCGCACACCGTTCGGCGCCATGCAGACCCAGCGGGTCTGCGACCAGTGCCGCGGCACCGGCAAAATCCTTGAAAGGCCTTGCCACACCTGCGCGGGCAAGGGGCGCGTCCGCCGGACCGTCAAGCGTACAATCGATATCCCGGCCGGCATTGACGACGGTCAGATCATCAATCTGCGCGGCGGCGGCGACGCCGGTGTAAACGGCGGGCCGTCGGGCGATTTGCATGTTCATGTGACAGTGCGTCCCCACCCGATCTTTGAACGGGACGGATTCGATGTCTACTGTGAGATTCCCATCACCTTTACCCAGGCCGCGCTCGGCGCGGAGATCGTCGTGCCGACGCTCGACGGCAAGGTGAAATTTACCGTACATGAGGGCACCCAACCGGGCGATGAATTCAAATTGCGCGGCAAAGGAATCCAGCGGCTCAATTACTCGGGCCGCGGCGACCAGTATGTCAAAATTGTGGTTGAAGTGCCGAAAGAATTGACCCAGAAACAAAAAGAGATTCTCAAGCAGTTTGACCGCGAATCCGGTTCGCAGAATTACAACAAAAGCCGTTCCTTTTTTGATAAGGTTAAAGACTTTTTTGACTAGAATGCCGGAATCTATTTTGTGGATGCTACAGTGATCTGAGCATTCACTGAATAAAAACATTCTTTTCCGTTTTTCTAGATTTGTGGGCTTGCTTTTATTTCTAAGGCTACCGACGAATCTCGGCTGAAAGGCCCACGCTGGGAACTCAGGGAATAAAACGGAAAAGGAATGCATAATTGCATAAGGCCGCCCAGGACTTTGGGCGGCCTTTTAATATTGGCATAATCAGATCCAACTGCCAAGGTAAAATCATTATTGAAAGGTTGCGCTGGAATCGTCATAGGTAAGCTTTGAGAGCACTGTACATAGAATGGGCAGTGCTCCTATTTTAGAAAGCGGGGCTTGGCATTAAATTTTAATCGTTTTGGTTGCACATAGATGATCTTGCTTGGAGGCGAATTACGGTTTATGCGAAAGACCGCCGTAGACCTTATAAACGGGATTTGCCGTCGCCGAGCAGGGCCAGATTTGATTTAAAAGGGCTCGGATAAGATGCGGCCCCGCGCCGCCCGTAGGGCGGCTGGGAGCGCGATGCGGAGGTGAAGAATGCAAGTGATTTCGATTCAAACCGCGTCGCGCTCCTTTGCGCGGTAGAACCGCGCGCGGGGCCGCATCCCTCGCTTGGAATGGTGAACTGGCATTTGAAAAAAGTTCCAGCAATCCACCAGCGTACAGCCTTACCGCCGCAGACCGGTTTGATCGTTGAAAAGGGAAACGACCTTTTTCCATGCCTCTCGCTCCGAGTCGGTCCAGGCCTCGCCCTGAAAACGGTAGTCGTGTTTGCGCTGAATCTCCAATAAGTCGTGATTGAGGCGCTGATAGTGCGCGGCCGTCGCGTCTTTGAGGCGCTCGAACACCGCTTGCCGCCCGTGTTGCCGGCCGGCGAGCGCGGCGATTTTTGCCAGATGCGGCAGGCAGAGCATGCCGCCAGCCTGATAGCTTTCTGCGAATTCGGTATGCGCAAAGCCCTCTAAAAATGCTGGCAGATAAAGGCGCTCGCAATCTTCGGCCGTTTCGCAAAATAGGCAGTGTTCCTGCCCCTCATAAACTTTGAGCGCCCCTTTGCGGCCGCTGTCCAATTCTTTGATGGCTTGATTCAAAAGGTCACTGTAAAGAATTGCGTGCGCCAGCGGATCGCCAAGCTCGAGCAGTTGCCGGCTGTGAAAGCCGCAAAAGCCGTGTTGTCTTTTGATCTTTTCGCGCCGCGAAGGATCGGTGACGCTACTGTATAAAAAGCCCTTCATCATCTGGGCGACGTGGCTTGAGGTCAGCAAACAGATGGGGCATTGGCCGTCGGTGCAGGCTTCCAGCAATTCGTAATAGACTGTATCTTTTGGCATGGCTTTTCTTCTCCTGTGTTTTTTAAGGGTTCTTTTTGAATTTTGAAATTACTTTTTTAAGGCTGAACTTTTAAAAGTTTTTGCACATTTGAACGCAATGGTTAATAGATTCCCTTGTATCTGCCCGGGGTGGAAAAATAGAACTTGCAACAGCACCGCAGGCATTATACCAAAAAGTTGGTGGCGCCGTGCAGGCACGATACCCGCATTTACAAGAGCACAGCCGGAACAAGCGAGAATTTTGGGCGAAGCGCAAGAAAGCAGGCGGATGGCTTATTAAATATAGGCCGGAGTAAAGCGGACTTTGCTGAGGCGCGACCAGGTAGAACAATAGGTGCACAGGAATCTCTCTACGCGACGCAGGCATTACGCCGAAAAGTTGGTAGCAAACGGGAGCGCGATGGGCACGCTTTGGGGCGAACAGCAAAGAGGGGAAGCGAGACCTTTCGGCACGCAGGAGCGGCGGTCCATCCAGCGCTACGCCGTGATTCTGCAAAAATTTCAGCAAGCTATTAGGGCCAGCCGCGGCGCGTCGGTGCCAAGCCCATTTTGCGTCCGTAGAGGCGCCCTGTTTTCGTAGCCGGAGCCTGACGCATTCTCGCTGTATCGTCGACCGGGGGTGGTGCCCGAAAAACGAGCGGGTCGCTCTTGCGTTGCCCGGCCCATTTTGCGGCTGAAGAGCCCTCTGCCTTCGCGGCCGGAGCATGACAACTTCACCCTGCTTCTGCCACGAAAGCTAGTCGGAGCTGTCGTCTTTTAGAAAATCGTCTGGGGCGATGCAAAGCCGCGGCGGCGATGGTCTGGACGGCAAGAATGAATTTTAACAATTTTTAGCGTATCTGGCGCCGCAATCCAAAAACGGCCAGTCGGGATTGCCGGCTGGCCGTTTGTTATGCTTTGTTTTTTTGCAGGATGGCGATAGAGAGCTCTTGCAGTTGCGCCTCATCAACCGGCGCGGGCGCGCCGCTCATCAGCTCGCTCGAGTTGGCCACCTTCGGAAAGGCGATGACGTCCCGGATCGATTCACTGCCGGTCATCAACATGACAAGTCGGTCAAGGCCCAGTCCCATGCCGCCGTGCGGCGGCGCGCCGAACTGGAAGGCGTCGGTCAAAAAGCCGAATTTCTCATAGGCCTCTTGCTCACTCAGGCCGAGCGCTCGGAACATCCGCTTTTGCAGGTCGGGGTCGGTGATTCGGATAGAACCGCTTGACAGCTCGACGCCGTTGAGCACAAGGTCATAGGCCTTTGCATAAACCTTTTCGGGCGCCGAATCGAGATAGGGAATGCATTCATCCAGCGGCGCCGTAAAGGGGTGGTGCATGGCGACATATTGCCCGAGTTCTTCATCATATTCAAAGAACGGGAATTCGGTAATCCATAAAAACTGGAAGGTATCGGGGATGATACCAAGCCGGCGCGCGACGGTGAGCCGGAGCGCGCCGAGCACCGACAGCACGGTTTTTTTGCGGTCGGCGACGATCAATACGACGTCGCCACGCTCGGCGCCGGTGCGCGCAAGGATGGCCTGCATTTCGGCCTCGCTTAAGAATTTCGCAAAGGAGCAACTCGGCGCTTCGTCGCTCCAGCGAATAAACGCGAGTCCTTTGGCACCGATGCCCTTGGCCTCTTCGGTCAATTTGTCGATTTCTTTGCGGGTGTAGACGCTCGCGGCGTTCTTTGCCGTAATGGCCCGGACGGTACCGCCATTTTTTACGGTATCGGCAAAAACGCCAAATCCGCAATTTTTGACAATGTCCGATAGATCCTGCAACTTCATCTCAAACCGCGCATCGGGTTTATCCGAGCCGTAGGACTCCATGGCCTCGGTATAGGTCATGCGGGGCAGTGGGGTCGGGATTTCGATGCCGAGCACCTCGCGGAATAAGCGGCCTACAAGCCCTTCCCCAATTTTCAAGACATCCTCCATCTCGACAAACGACATCTCAAGGTCAATTTGGGTGAACTCAGGTTGCCGGTCGGCCCTGAGGTCTTCGTCGCGGTAGCACCGCGCCAGCTGGAAGTAGCGGTCAAAGCCCGAAAGCATCAAAAGTTGCTTATAAAGTTGCGGGGATTGCGGGAGGGCAAAAAAACTTCCGCTGTGGATGCGGGAGGGGACAAGGTAGTCCCGGGCGCCCTCGGGAGTGGATTTGATGAGGGTCGGGGTTTCAAGCTCTAAAAATCCGTTTTCGTCAAAATAGTCCCGCGCTACTTTGGCAATTTTGTGCCGCATCAGGAGATTTCGTTGCAGGGTCGGCCGGCGCAGATCTAAATAGCGGTATTTCAGCCGCAATTCTTCCTTTGCGCCGGTATCGTCGAGAATTTCAAAAGGCGGCGTCTGCGCGCGGCCGAGGATGCGCAGGTCCTCGACGGCGATCTCAATCTCGCCGGTCGGGATTTCTTTGTTGACCGAGGCGCGGATTCGGACCGTACCTTTTGCCATTAACACGAATTCCGAGCGGACCGAAAAGGCCTTTTCAAAGACCGCGCGGTCGGTTTTGTCGTCAAAAGCCAATTGGACGATACCGGTGCGGTCGCGCAGATCAATAAAAATGAGCTGGCCTAAGTCGCGCTGGCGCCCGGCCCAACCCGCGACGACGACCTCCCTGCCGGCGTCGGCGGGCCGAAGTTCCCCGCAATAATTTGTACGGGTGAGCCCTTGCATGCGATCCAGTTCCATATCGGTTCCTCCTCAATTTAAGCGTTCGACAGCCTCGGTCAAGGACGCGAGAGCTTCGTCGCGCGGAAGGTCATACAGCGCCTTTAAGAGCCCATCTGGCAGTGCGACCGGCGTTTCTTGGCCGGTTGCCATACATTTAAGCGTGGCATTTTTTGCCGCAAGCTCGCTTTCTCCCAGCACCATCGTATACTTAGCACCGACCTTGTTGGCATAGCGCATTTGCGCCTTCAGGCCACGTCCGGTGATGTCGGTCAGGCATGAGAACCCTTCGTCTCGAAGCTGGGTAGCGAGCCGCGTCGCTTCAATAGAAGCCGCCTCTCCCATACTGGCGATGTAAAGATCGCAGGGCGCTTCGGCCGGAATGGGGCAGTGTTGTGCCTCTAAAATCATCAAAAGCCGTTCAATGCCCATGGCAAAGCCGAGGGCGGGGAGGGCCGGGCCGCCCATCTGGGCGATGAGGCCGTCATACCGGCCGCCGCCGCAGACCGTCGATTGGGCGCCGAGGCAATCGGAGACAAACTCAAAAACTGTGCGGGTGTAATAGTCGAGGCCCCTTACAATATGCGGATTCACCGAAAAATCGATGCCGGCGGCCGAAAGATGGCGTTTTACTTCCTCAAAATGCGCGCGGCAGTCGTCGCACAAAAAGTCCAACATGACTGGTGCGGCGGCCGCGATCTCATGGCAGACGGGGCTTTTGCAGTCGAGGATCCGCATGGGATTGCGCAAAAGGCGATCCTGGCAGGTGCCGCAAAGTTCATCCTTCCGAGCTGTAAAATACTCGGTTAGCGCCTGGTGATATCGGCCTCGGCATTCGGGGCATCCGATGGAATTGAGTTGCAACTGAAACGCCTTGATTCCCAGGTGAGTCAGCAGATGGTGCGCGAGCGCAATGACCTCGGCATCGGCCGAAGGCGCGCCGGCACCGACGCATTCGATCCCGAACTGGTGGAACTCCCGGAGCCTGCCGGCCTGCGGTTTTTCATAGCGGTAGCATCCGCCGATGTAGCAAGCTTTAACCGGTAAAGGCCCATTGACAAGCCCTTTTTCAATCATAGAACGAATCACACCGGCTGTCCATTCCGGCCGCAGGGTGATGGAACGGCCGCCTTTATCGTCAAAGGTGTACATTTCTTTTTGCACGACATCCGTCGTATCCCCGACGCTACGGGTAAAGACTTCGGTATGCTCAAAAACCGGCACCCTAATTTCACGAAAGCCGAACAGGCGCGCGGTATCCAGCATGGCGCGCTCGACGTATTGCCACCGGTAGCTTTCTTCGGGCAGGACGTCGTTGGTCCCGCGGACAGCTCGATTGATTTCTGCCATATTGGTTCCTCCCATAAGAAATCTCGCCCTCGCGGACGAGATGCAAAACAATCAAAAAGATGGACCCGGGCGGACAATATCCCGCCAGTCGAGATCCCCTCGCTCTAAGCCGCGCACAAGCAGTTCTGCGGTGGCGATGTTGGTCGCGACGGGAATGTTATGCACATCACAGAGCCTTAACAAGACCTTTTCGTCGGGCTCATGCGGTTTCGGATTCAGCGGATCTCGGAACAAAAGCACAAGATCGATCTCGTCGCACCCGATGCGGGCGGCAATTTGTTGCGCACCGCCCTGCGCACCACCCAAGAAGCAAACGATTTCAAGGCCTGTGGCCTCAGCGACCATTTTGCCGGTCGCACCTGTTGCGAAGAGATTGTGCCGGCTCAAAATGCCGCAATAGGCAATGCAAAACTGCACCATGAGTTCTTTTTTTGCGTCATGCGCGATCAAAGCAATGTTCATATGAAACTTCCTTCCTAGAACCTCTTTAAATTCGGCAACGGGACGGATTTTCCGCACAGCCTCTGCGATAAACGTTCAAATGCCTGCCTGGCAGGCGAATGCTTTGCGCCTTTTCTCATGCGCAAGGTGGGATCAAATGGGATTACCCCGGCGAGCGGCAATCCACATGCGTCAATCAACGCATCTAAGGATGGGTATGGTGTTTGCCAAAACTGTGTGTAAGAAAAACCGTTGAGCACTAACCGCACCCCAGAAATATCCGTAAGCGCCTGCCGCAAGAGGGCCGCATCCCGCACTGCGGCTTCGTCAGGAGTCGCGACAACCAGCACTTCGGCATCAGCCGGCAGGCAGGCCAGGCAAGGGTTTACCGGCCCAGCCGCAAAGTCCAAAAACACAAAATCATATTCCGCCCGGATTTCCTCAAGAAAAGCCCGGAATGCAGTTGGGTCTGGCAACTGAGGATCTGCCGGCGCCGCCAACACAAACAGCCCCGGTGCATCTTCTACCGCCAGCGCGGCGTCGGCCAGCGGCTTACCAGCCAGGACATCTGAGAGGTCAAAGACCAGCCGATCCGAGACATGAAGCAATAGGTCGAGGCAACGCATTCCGGCGTCCAGATCGATCAGTAGGACTCTTTTTCCCCCACGCGCCAGTGCTCGGCCGAGCCCGGCACAGAGCGTCGACTTGCCGGTTCCGCCTTTGCCGGAAACGACGGCCAAGAGTCTGTGCATGGCTGTTACTCCTTTGCGGCAAAATATACAAATATAGTTTATCACAACTGCGTTTTCTTGTCAAATGTTTGGCAGAAGTTTCTTACCAAAAAGGTATCCTATTTTACACTTTTTTGGAAGTCGTTTGTATTCGGGCAATCACCATCACGTGCCGCTTTCAAGTTCACTTCGTGCGCCTTTTCCGATTGGAAATAATACCGATATGGTATAAATTGAATGTAACATCTTCAAAAGTCTTAATAAATTAATTTAACCATGGGCATTCCCAAAATTTTGCGGTCAATCGGCTAAGAGCGCCGCTTTATAGCAAGGCGCACGAAGAAACAAGCTTTTTTCTTGTCTCTTCGTGCAAGATAGTTGGGCGATAAACGTCCATTTGATTTTTGCGGCCCTGCCACAAAGGCGCGCTTCTGTCGCTTCGAAGCGGCTTACTTAACAAACTGCCAACAATACGCAGGCGTTAATTGTGCGCCAGGCCAGGCCTTGAGCCCTCAGAACAACGGCCAGAGCAGACCGTTCTGCGAAATGCGCCGAATGCCACGTGAAAAAAACTGCGCTCCTGGGCAAACTTTTTTGGCGCGCGATGCGAAACGTCACTCTAAGACGACGTAGGGCGCCGAACCAGTGTAGGTTTCAGATTGTGTAAAAAAGTATTTATCGAGGATTGCCTTTAAGATATTGCCGCTGGTTCGGCCCGATTGCCCATGCTCTATAACAACCGAAACGGCGATTTCGGGATTGTCGTAAGGAGCAAAGGCAGTAAAGACGCTATGGTCAGGGCCGGAATCGGTTTGCGAAGTGCCGGTTTTTCCGCCGACTTTAATCGGATAGTTTCTGAAAATCGTACTACCGGTTCCGTCTTCGGTCACAGAAAGCATCCCTTCTTTGACAATGCCGATGGTTGTATCGCTGATTTGAACCTTCTCTACGACCTCGGCGGTATTGCTTTCGACCATTTCCGTGAGATCATACGACATGACCTTGCTGATGAGGGTGGTTTTGTAACGGGTGCCACCGTTGGCGATGGTCGCAGTGTAGTTGGCAATTTGCAACGGTGTAAAAGCGTTGAGCTGGCCAATCGCGGCCTGCAGGGTATCGCCCGCGCGCCAGTTGCCGCCCTCTTCGGGTTCCGCCAACAGGCCGGGGCTTTCATTGACCTCAACGCCGGTTTTAGACCCAAAGCCGAACTGCTTTAAGTAATTGTTGAGGTTATCGATGCCTAATCGCCGCCCCATTTCAAAAAAGAAATAGTTGCAGGACTTGGAGAGCGCTGTAATGACATTGATGTTTCCATGCCGACTCATGCAGTTTGGCTGGTAATCGTCGTAAAACGTGTATTTTCTGACGCAATTGACCAGTTCGTCCCGGCCGGCTAGTTTGCCTGTCTCAAGCGCGGCAATGGCGATGGCAGGTTTTAGGGTAGAACCAGGCGGATAAATCGAAGTAAAGGCGCGGTCCCAAAGCGGGTGGTTCTCCTGCGCTTGGAGTTCATTATATTTTGGGTAATAATCTTTCGCGTCATAGGAAGGGTAATTGGCCGACAAAAGCACGCTTCCATCCTTGACGCGGATCGCAACGACCGCACCGCCTGTTGCCGTGCCGCCGTCAGCGTTCAGCTCTTCAATGGAGGTCTTTAAGGCGTCCTGCGCCGTGCGTTGCAGGGTTTTGTCAATGGTGAGCATGACGGTCTTTCCAGCGACCGGTTCCTTTGTAATTTCGGAGGAAAGGATATTGCCTTGGCTGTCAACTTTATAGGTGATCTCGCCGTCGGTTCCGTGCAGGTATTCTTCAGCGGCCAGCTCGATGCCGCTTTTGCCGACGTAATCATTGAAGGAATAGCCTTTGGACTGATATTTTTCCCAGTCATCGGCCGTCATAAGTCCGACCGTGCCGATAATATGGGGCGCAAGATCCGTTTCTACATATTCGCGAAACGGAAACACATCAACGCTGACGCCGCTGAGCAAAAAATTCGATTCGGATATGATCTGCATGGCCTCAGTCGAAATATCCTCTGCGAAGGTGTAGGGGTTGGAGATGGAAAAATCGGCTAACTCCATACTGTATCGCACACCCATGATTTCACGTTGGGTCGCTGTATCCAGACCTTCCAGGTCATACCGATCCACCATTCTTTGAAAACAGTTTTCGGCCGTAGCATAGTGGGCGAGCCCCAATGTAGTGCGCAATGTCTCCTGTTGCGCTTCAGTGCCGGTATAGGCAAAAGGGCTGTTTGGCTCGAGCGGCAGATTATCGGTCCACTCGATTTTCAGATTTTTTAAAATAGATTGAAGTCTGCGGATTGTGTCATTCCTTTGTTCGCCCTTCATTTCCGCACTGTTAAAGACGACATTATAACCTTCCCGATTGATGGCGATTTGGCGGCCGTAATAGTCGAGGATCTCACCACGGGATGCCTTAAGGACCGTTTTGCGGGTCGAAATTCCAGCCGCTTGCTCTAGATACCGATCGGCATCAACGATTTGGATTTGATACATCCGCGCAGTGTATAAAAGCGTAATGAGAATCAAGGCAATTGCCATGGCCGAAGTGCGGATTTTTTTGCTGTTTTTAGGACTTGGATGCGATCTGCGCGCCAACCTGATTCACCTCGCTTGAAAACTTAAGCGCCTCGCCGCCGGCGGGAAAGCCAGCGAAAAAAGGCGTAAAACGGAAAAATCCAGAGAGCTGTATACAGCGCACTGGGTAAAATAGTATTTAAAAAATAGACGCCGACACCTGCGTAACCTTTCAAGACAAAAAACCAAAGCCATTTGATAACAAAGTACACCAACGAAGCGCCGAAGGATAAAAATACAGATGCCGATAAATTTTTGTTAAGCACATAGGAAGAAAGCGCGCCGCAGATAAGACCGAGGAGCAAAAATAAAATGGTATGGAAACAGATGGAATTTGCGACACCGTCTTCCGCGATACCGAGGATAAGGCCCAAGATCAGGCCATACCATTCGCCATAAAAACAGCAAACCGCGACCAGAAGCGGCAAAAGCAAAACGGGATTTGCGTTGCCGATGCGTAGTGGCAACAGGGAGGTTGTCTGCAACAAAAATGCCAAAAGAGCCAAAAGACCGATGACGATGATCTGGGTATAGTCGTTATTTCGGCGTTTTCCTTTCTGCATGGGTTATTCCCCCGATGTATCGGCTGTGCCCTGGCCGGAAAAATAGGTAATCACCATAACGTCTCGCAAATCGTTCAAGTCGGCGGCAGGCGCGATAGTCGCGAAAAGAGAGCTATTATAAGCCTCTTGCTCAATTGTTTCGACCGTACCGATCAAAAGGCCCTCTGGAAAAACGCCGCCGCCCGAAGTGACGACATAATCTCCCACTGAAACCGAACAGGTGCGGGCGAGGTTATAAAGCCGCGTCTTTTTTTCCTTGGCAAGCTCAAGTGTACCTGAGACGACGCCCGCGTCCTGCGTCCTGCGGTCAAACCCACCGGCCGAAAGCTCAGGACTGAGAATCGTGGTCACTTTGGAGTAGGTAAGCCCTACCTCCGTTATGTAACCGACAAGCCCTTCGGAGGTGATGACTGGGTCATACGCCGCAACACCGTTCCGGCTTCCTTTATTGATTAGAAACGAACCGAATGGATCCTCGGAATCACGGGAGATCAGCATGGCCGGTTCAAATTGGAAATCTTGGTTCGACTCTTTGATTTCAAGGTATTCTTTAAAAAATTCATTTTGTTCGAGCGCCTCTTGATAGCCCAACAGATCAGAGGTTAAACGATTGACTTCTTCTTGCAAAGAGGCGTTTTCGAGCATGAGCTCGTCTGCCCCCTGAAGCTTAGTCCCAAAATCTTTGAAAAAATTGGATATTGAAGTTGCGGCGCGCTGAAAGGGGGCCGCAATGGCCCCTAAGAGATTAGCCTGCGGCGAGATCATACCGCCGATCAGGCGGGTAGCCAACGCCAGCACCAAAATGACTGAAATGACGATGACCGACACCTTAAACTGTTTACTACGAAAGAAAAAACGCACCGTTTTCCCTGCTTCCTATGATTATCTGAAATACTTCCCACGCCGGAACACATAATGGTCAAAGTTGCCGTTGCCAGCTTCCAGCCGCTTAGCAGTGCCAAGTACGACGCAGTCGAGCGGATTTTCCGCCACGCGGACCGGCATACCGGTCTCTTCGGCGATCAAATCAGCCAGGCCGCGAAGCAAGGCGCCACCGCCGGTCAACGTGATGCCGCGATCAATGATATCAGCCGCAAGTTCGGGCGGCGTCTTTTCAAGGGTTAAGCGCACGGCGTCGATGATCTGACCGACCGTGTCAGCCATGGCGTCGCGCACCTCTTCTGAGGAAATCACAACATTTTTAGGCAGGCCGTCAACCAGGTTGCGGCCTTTGATCTCGATGCTGGTCTCATTCTCATACGGCATGGCCGAGCCGATTTCGATCTTGATTTGTTCGGCCGTGCGTTCACCGATGAGCAGGTTGTGCTTTTTGCGGATATAGTTGATGATGGCTTCGTCCAGGTTGTCGCCGGCGACGCGCACCGACTGAGCCGTCACAATATCGCCGAGCGAAATGACGGCGACCTCGCTTGTCCCGCCGCCGATATCGACGACCATATTACCCGTCGCGTCCGAGACGGGAAGAGAAGCCCCAACCGCCGCGGCCATAGGCTCTTCGATCAAATCGACTTCAGTGGCGCCGGCCTGCTTGGCGGCGTCATAAACCGCGCGGCTTTCGACTTCAGTCACGCCGGCGGGAATGCAGATGACCACCCGCACACGCGAGAAAAGCGACCCCTTGAGAGCTTGCTTGATAAACCGTTTGAGCATGGCGGCCGTCACGTCAAAGTCGGCGATGACGCCATCTTTGAGCGGGCGCACTGCGACAATCGAGCCGGGTGTACGGCCCATCATTTCTTTGGCCTGGCGGCCGACAGCGCGGACAATGTCGCTTCGGACGTCATACGCGACCACAGAAGGCTCCCGCATAATGATGCCCTTGCCCTTGACACAGACGAGGGTGTTAGCCGTCCCGAGGTCGATTCCGATATCTCTTGTAAACATGATTAAAGTCTCACCTTTTCAATTCTTGTGTTCAGTCGCTATTTAGTATAACCCGTGCGCGCGGTTTCATGATGGCTCTGGTCTTCACTAAGAAATTTTTTGGCCCGCTTTTGAGGAATGATAAACTGCAACGCGCTATGGAGAATAGAAATTTGCACCGTTTCACTCCCGTTTGCCTGCTCGCCATCGAGGGTCCAAGACATATCCGCCCCGCCTGAAACCTGCAGACTTGAGGCATGGGTGAACAAGATGCATTCATTGTCAAAGGATTGCTTCAAAAGGGATGAGACAATGTGTTGCAACTGGGCGATGTTTTTCGGTTTCCGCACCAAAACAATTTCAAATAATCCGTCGTTGAGGCTGACAAGGGTTTCTTTGAATTTAAGGATGCCGCCCACCGACATCGAATTGGATACCGCGCCAAAAATAAATTCGTCCTCATAGGTTTGACCGTTTTCCAGCGTGATGGATAGCCTTCTCGGTTTGATGTTTCCAAGCCCCTTAATGCCTTCAAAAAAATAGGCGGCCTGACCGAGAATGTTCTTGATGTCCTGCGGCGCCGAATAGGAAGCCTCGGTAAATGCGCCAAAGGAAGCAGTATAAGAAAAATAGCGATCGCCGAATTGCCCGATATCAAGCGGCATGTCGGCGCCAGACACGATATCCTCAGCCGCTTTCAGAAGATTGCGCGAGATGCTGAGCCCGCTTGACCATTCGTTGAGGGTGCCGGCCGGCAGATAGCCGAGCCGGCATTTGATCCCGCCATTCAGCATACCGGTAATGACCTCATTGAGGGTGCCGTCTCCGCCGCTACAGACGATGGTGTCATACCCGGCGGGAAGACTTTCTACAACCCGCGTCGCGTCGCCGCGGCATTTTGTGGGATAAACTGTAACCTCAAAGCCGGCTCCTGAAAAAATTTGCACAACCTGCAGGAGCGCCGGTTTGATTTTTTTGGTCCCAGAGCAGGGATTTACAACTAAAAACAGCCGCTTGCGCAAACCGGTCCCCCCTTTTGTATCAATTATAGTGAAAATTGCGGTTTTTTGCAATGTTTTTAAAGGAAATTCATAAACAATTTATATTTAACGATAATCGATCGCCAAGGTGGCGGTGGCGTTGAGTGAAATATCGGCATGGTTCCCGTCGGCATACTCAAAAGCGGCCTGCGCGCCGACCATTGCGGCGTTGTCGCCACAGAGATCCAGCGGCGGATAAAAAAGACGGTATCCGGCCTGCTCGCAGGCTTTCTCCATGCGGGCCCTCAGTTCGCTATTCGCCGAGACACCGCCGGCAAGAACGATTGTTTTGTGCGAAAAATCTTGGGCGGCCTTTAGCGTGTGGGAAATGAGTACGTCGCAGACCGTCTGGCGCACCGTCGCGGCCAAAACCGGAATGTCGATTTCCTCCCCCTTTTGCGCGGCCTTGTGAAGCCGGTTGACAACAGCCGTTTTCAGCCCCGAAAAGCTGAAATCATAAGGCTCTCCCTCGACGGCCGGCTTTGGCAAAGGATACCGCTTCGGGTCGGGCAAAGTGGCGATTTGGTCGAGGTGCACTCCGCCAGGGTAAGGAAGGCCCATTGCCCGCGCCGTTTTATCAAAGCATTCGCCGGCCGCATCATCGCGCGTGCGGCCAACGAGGCGGAATTTTGTATAATCTTGCACTTCGACGAGCAGGGTGTTGCCGCCCGAGACCATGAGGCAGAGGAACGGCGGTTTCAGCTCCTGATGGGCGATATAATAGGCGGCGATGGGACTGCGCAGATGGTGAACCGGAATGAGCGGTAAATTCAGGCTTAACGCCAATCCCTTTGCAAAATTGACTCCGACGAGCAACGCGCCGATCAGGCCGGGCGCAAAGGTCACGGCGACGGCGTCGAGCGCGGTGTAAGAAACGCCCGCGCGCTTTATCGCCTCCTCTACAACCTGGGCGATATGCTCGGTATGCCGCCGCGAGGCGATCTCAGGGACGACGCCGCCGTAAACCTGATGTTCGCGGATCTGCGTATCTATAACATTTGACAGCACCCGCCGCCCTTCGACGACGGCGGCCGCCGTCTCGTCGCAGGATGATTCAATGGCCAGAATTTTCATGTTTGAACTCCTTTGTCATGAGGATGGCGTCCTCTTTCGGCGCGCTGTAAAAACCAGGCCGCCGCCCGACGGGGCAAAAACCGGCCGAAGCATATAGCGCTTTGGCGACAGCATTGGAGGCACGGACTTCCAATGTCAAAAAAGAAAGGCCTCGCTCGATTGCGACCTCGTCCAGCCGGCAAAGCAGTGCACGCCCCAAGCCTTTTCGGCGCATTTCGGGCGACACGGCCAGGTTGGTCAGATACCCCTCGTCCAAAACGATCTGCAACCCGCAGTAGCCGCAGATTTGCCCATCGCGTTTCGCAACAAAAAACAAATGGCCGTTTTTGGCCGATTCTAGAATCATTTGGGCCGACCATGGCGCTGAGAAACAGATCTTTTCAAGCGCCGCAATGCCTTTCGCGTCCTGCGTGCAAAAGGGCAGGATCTGCCACTCAGGAATCTGCATGAGCGAGTTCCTCTAAGAGCGGTTTGAGCGCGGCTTCGATGGCGCCCAGGCAGGCGCGGTAGTCTTCGAGCGAGCCGCCGAAGGGATCGGGAATGCCATCCCCCAAAATGCGGATTTT
>CASFAP010000037.1 GCA_949292695.1 uncultured Eubacteriales bacterium
GAGGGGCAAATCTTGGGGTTAGGCGTTAAGATGTTTACCATTGCCGGACCGGTGTTGGTCTATGGCATTACAGCCAGCGCGATTTATGGCTTGATCCTGTGGATCATCCAGATGCTTTAGGGGGCGCAAAATGGCAAAACGACAGGGAAAACGCACGATTCTTTTCGATCGGCCGCCGGTCATTTTGGGGCAGGCGGCTGTCGTCGGCAAGCGGGAAGGCGAAGGTCCGCTGGGCGATCTGTTCGACGAAGTTCACGATGATAACTTGATTGAAGAGGGTTCCTGGGAAAAGGCCGAAAGCAAACTGCAAAAACTTGCGGTCAGCACCGCCCTCAAAAAAGCCAATTTACGCGCCGATGATATCGACACGATCTTTGCCGGAGATCTATTAAACCAGTGCATTGGCAGTTCATTTGGCCTCAGGGAACTGGGCATTCCATTTGTAGGGCTATACGGCGCCTGCTCGACCATGGCGCTCTCGCTCGGGTGCGCCAGTCAATTTATCGACAGCGGCGCGGCCAAATATGCCGTGGCCGTCACCTCTTCGCATTTCTGTGCGGCCGAACGGCAATACCGGTTCCCGCTGGAATACGGCGGCCAACGTCCGCCGACAGCTCAATGGACGGTGACCGGTTCGGGGGCGATTGTGCTGTCGGATGCCGGAAAAGGGCCACGAGTCACATCCCTAACGATAGGCGAAATCGAAGACCTCGGCATCAAAGACGCCAACAACATGGGCGCCGCCATGGCGCCGGCCGCCGCGACGACCATCCGGCATTACCTCAGCGATACACATACAAACCCCGACGATTACGATGCGATCTTCACCGGCGACCTCGGCGAAGTCGGGACCACGCTTCTGTATGAACTGCTCGAAAGGGATGGCGTCGACCTTTCGCGCAACCACGAGGATTGCGGCCTGCTGATTTATGACCGGGAAGTGCAGGATGTCCATGCCGGCGGCTCCGGATGCGGCTGTTCGGCCAGTGTGCTCTGCGCCTATATCCTCAAAAAATTGCGCGAGGGCGAGGCCAAAAAAGTCCTATTTTGTGCAACGGGTGCGCTTCTTTCGCCGACTTCAACGCAACAGGGGGAAAGCATTCCATCAATCGCCCACCTCGTTTGTATAGAAGCACCTAAGAATTGACAAAATCCGGGGTGCGGTGTAGAATAAAGAAAATTCAACAATCCCTTGCTATCAAGGGATTGTTTTTGTAAGGAGTGTGAGAAATATGACGGAACAGGAAATCCTGGAGCTCATCGAAGCGCGCAAATTCGGCCAACTCAAGCGCGAGCTTTCGGAGCTCAATCCGGCCGACCTGGCAACAATTTTAGAGGAGGTGCCGCCGCGAGATTTGCCCGTCACATTTCGCATTCTCCCCAAAGAATTGGCGGCCGAGACTTTTGTTGAGATGGATGGCGACATGCAGGTTTTGCTCATCAACTCATTCAGCGACCGGGAGCTCAGAGAAGTCCTCGATGAGCTTTTTGCCGACGACGCGGCCGACCTGATTGAAGAGATGCCGGCCACTGTCGCAAAGCGCATTTTAAAGCAAGCTGACAATGAAACCCGCAAGACCATCAATCAGTTGCTGGCCTATCCGGATGACAGCGCCGGGAGCATCATGACCATCGAATATGTCGATCTCAAAAAGGATATGACGGTCAAAGAGGCCTTTGCGCGCATCCGCAAAACCGGGCCGGACAAAGAAACGATTTACACCTGCTATGTCACCGACGCGCATCGAAAGCTCATTGGCGTCGTCACAGCAAAAGATCTCATGCTGGCCGACCAGGACGCAACTATCGAATCGATTATGGAGCCGCAGGCGCAATTGATTTCGGCCTCTACGCTCGATGACAAAGAAGATGTCGCCAACCAGTTCGACAAATATGACATCCTTGCGCTTCCGGTGGTCGACAAAGAAAACCGTCTCGTCGGCATCATCACGATCGACGACGCAATTGACGTCTTGCAGGAGGAAATGACCGAAGATATCGAGAAGATGGCGGCCATTACCCCTTCCGACCGCCCCTATTTAAAGACCAGCGTCTTTTCGATTTTTAAGGCTCGCATCCCTTGGCTTCTGCTTTTGATGGTGTCGGCCACCTTCACCGGCATGATTATTTCCTCGTTTGAAGCGGCTTTAGCCGCGCAGGCGGTTCTGACGATGTTCATCCCCATGCTGATGGACACGGGCGGCAATTCGGGCAGTCAGGCCTCGGTGACGGTCATCCGCGGACTATCCTTAGGTGAAGTCACCTTTAAAGATACCTTCAAGGTCATTTTTAAGGAGATGCGGGTTTCGATCTTGTGCGGAATCGCCTTGGCGGCCGTTGCATTTTTAAAAATTATGCTACTAGACAACGCGTTATTGCACGCAGGTGTCAGCCTGCAGGTGGCATTCGTCATCTGTTTGACGCTTCTGCTGACCGTCTTTATCGCCAAGCTGGTCGGTTGCATTTTGCCCATTCTGGCCGATAAAATCGGCTTCGACCCGGCCGTCATGGCCAGCCCGTTCATTACGACCATTGTCGACGCGATTTCGCTTTTGATCTATTTTCAAATCGCCTCGGTCCTGTTGGGCCTTTAATCAAGGGGAATTTTATGACCGACGAAGAAATCCGGTTTTTTGAAAAGCGCCCCGAAGCCCTGCCGCTTTATCGCGCTTTGCGAGAGGAAATCTTTCGCGAAATCGAAGATGTATTCCTTCGCGTGCAAAAAACGCAGATTACCTTTTGCAACCGGCATGTGTTCGCCTGCGTCTCCTTTTTGCAACCCAAAAATAGGAACAAAAAGCTTGGCATTACGGTGAGTTTTGGTCTTGGCTATAAGCTGGATTCGCCGCGCATTGCCGCCGTTGCCTCTCCCTACCCCGCGCGCTGTACGCACCATTGCATCGTCGAACGAACCGAAGAAGTCGATGATACGTTGCTCGGGTGGATTCGGCAGGCCGCCGAATTTTCAGCGGCGAAGTAGCTTTTAAAAAAGCGCGATATCCTCACTAAACGGCCATTTTCATAGGAAAGAGGGATCTGCATGAAAGATTATGCAAAAAGCGAGAACCGGGGCGCCTGGCTATGCCACCCCACCCTGGGCGACCCTTCGTTTGACACTTTCCAAAAGCTGGGCGATACCATACATAAAAGCCAGCCGCCGCTCGAGTGGGGTGTCAACGGTTCCCTGTTTGCAGACCCAAAAAGCGGAAACTGGTATCTGTATGCGGGACTTTACCCCTTCGGGTATCGCATCGGGCCGGATTTCGCATCCAGCACTTTTTGCATTTACCGCTCCCAGGATCGGGGCAAGCATTGGGAATGTTTAGGTCCCGGCATGGGGGAGTTTGTACTCAAAGGCCGGGGGTGCGAATTGACAGTGCGCAACCATCCCGACGCCGCTGTCATTTATGACCCCGAAAGCGACCGCTATCTGATGGCCTATGACTTTTCGAGCGGTGATAGCACCTGGGAAAGCGCCCACGACAATACGCGCCCAGATTGCGATTCCGGCGCAGGTCTAGCCTACAGCGATTCGCCGGAAGGGCCGTTTTATCCGCTCGAGACGCCCTTTTTTAGCAATTTAGAACAACGCGGCAAACTGGGGCATTTCAGCCGCGGCTACGCCTCGACTGTTTTAAAACGAGCCGGCGATTATATCGCTTTCATCCTTTGCGACTCCGGTCAGCATTTTGCCTGGGGACTCGCCTGCATGACGGCCCAGCGCCCCGAAGGGCCATGGAGCGAGCCGCATATGCTCTTGTCGGCAGAACGAGGCGATTACTACCCCGCGCCGGTTGAGTTTTACCCCTGTTTTGTGCAGGGTGGCAGGGTTTATGCGCCTGCAACCTCTGTTGCCCGCAATCGCAACTATCAGGCCGTTTTCAGCGCGCCGCTCGAATTGGCGCACCAGCCTTCGGCCTGGCGCCTTGATTTTGACGGCGGCTTTTGGCACAGCCGGCCGCTGAGCGATGAAGCCTATGGCATTTGGGGCCAGACGATACATGGATTTGTTGAGAATGGGACATTTTACTGCATGTATCCGGCAAAAGATGAGCGGAATTTTGGGACGATCTCGCTCGCCAGCCGGCCGTGGGATCAGCCTTTCAGCGATGGTTTCACCTTTTCCGGCCACGCCGGAGATTCCATTTCGCTCCTTCTTGCCGCCTACCGGGATTTTTCGCTGGAGGCGGAATGCGCACTTACCGGCACGGTCGAATTTGCCTTTGATTATCGAGGCATACTTGGCCCATCCATGCATTCGGCCGAAGCGGTACCGCATGCCGGTAGTTTTTCGGATTATTGCGCATTGGTGCTAAAGGATCAGGGAGCCGCTTCTATTATTCGCCAAACGGCGGGCATACAGGAAGTTTTGTTTGCGAGTGAAGAGGCCTTTGATGACGCAAAGCGAATTTCTTTTTCACTTGTTTCTGAGGGCGGGCGGTTATCGGTCCAATTCGATGGCAGGCTCTTTTGGAGCGGCGCCATGCCCTTATCTGGCGCCTGGCCTTTGGCGCTGATCGCGCGTCCGTTTTCCATTTTACAGTGCACAAAATTTAAAATCACTGGGGCCGAAAATCCATACGAATATCGCTTAAATGCCTTTGATGCACTATTGGGCGCAGGCCAGTTGCTGTCGGATTGGCAATCCGATTCCAATCTATCCTTTGCCGGTCCATGCGGTTTTATCGGCCAGGGGAATGTGCGCGGCAAGTGGAATTTTATCGGCAACGGCTTTACGATTTTCGCCCCTAAATCTCCTGCGCTCGGCGCGATGGACATCTATGTGGATGGCAATTTTTACGGGACCGCTCTGCTGAATGCGGCATCAGTCACACCCTCAGCGCCGATCTATCGAATAGACGGCTTGCCGCAGGGGCGGCACGGCGTTGTCATCAAGCCGAGAAGTGGAAAAATCGCGCTCGATCTCATAGCCGTGCAGGGCAAACCGGAGAACGAAGACGCTCAAAAACTTCCAAAATAAAAATTTCTATTAATGCCGAACTGGCATCGGATTCGAGCCTTTCATCCACACCTTTTGGCTATTAAGCACCAAGCCTGCCTTCGGGGCATTAATGAATTGCCCTGTTATTTCCCACTGGCCAAATCGGAAAGCCTTTTCTATAACGCTTCGAAGTTTCTGGCGTATAATTGAAAAATGCATCTAATTCTTGTTCATGTATCGTCTGCTTGTCATAGAATTAGGTGCGTTTTTATATTTTGTTGCACCTTGAGGCTGGGCGATTACTTTTTGATTTTTATCGGGTTGCTGTGGCATGCTATGCCGGACAAGATGTACTCCTGTATGCATCAGCCGCGAAATATTCTTTTTAGACAGATTTTTTTAATTTTTTAAAGTGAAACTTAGTTATTTTATAAAATTTTCAGTAGATTTTAGAAAAGATATAGTGTATAATAGACCTTGTGTTTCAGGGAGTATTGTTCAATTTGCTGAAATGGGGAGGGCCATTATGAAGCAAAAGGGGGACAAAAAGGATAAAATGCCGTTTAAGCGCATTGTATCCAATAATCTTTTCGCGCTGAAAACAATCTATGCGGCATCGCGAAGCTATATTTTCATCTTTCTCGCTTCTTCTATCCTTTATGGTTTGATTGATTTTTTAACGGGTAGTTATCTCCTGCGTAGAGTGGTGGATGGCATTAGCAACGGTGAGCAAGCCGGCAGTGTAATCGCATATGTGGTCACGGTGACGGTCTTTTCGCTTCTGATTCAATTGGCATATTCGTGGTATTGGAATGTGATTTCACCGGTCCAACAGCACAAAATTGAAGCCTATGTTGAAAAAAAGCTCTTCCGCAAGGCCGCGCAGGTCGAGCTCGCCTGTTATGAGGATCCGAGTTTTTATGATCGGTATATCAGGGCAATGAACGAATCCTATCGCAGGATGAACCAGACCATGCAGGCGTTATACCAACTGATTTGGAGCCTCTTTACTTTATCTGCGAATTCTTTTTTGCTGTTCTTGATCGACCCTTGGCTCATTTTGTTTGCACTGATTCCCTTTGCGCTGGGCATATTCCGGCGGCTTGAATACGTTGCGGCCTATCAGCTCGGAGTCGAGGTTGACAAAGTCGTTCGGCGCAAATATTATGTGTGCCGCACCTTTTACCTTAACGAGTACGCAAAAGAAATGCGCGTTGGCGGAATGTATGAGGCGATGTTGCGGGACCTGAAATCCACCTACAAGGATTATCTAAAAATCATGCGAAAATATGGGTTACAAAGGGCCATCCTGGCATACATCCAACGCATCGGCCTTGAGGTCATCACCATTCTTGGGGCGTCCTTCTATTCTGTCTGGAGTGCGGTTTTTATCGGGGCCGAAAACGGCGGCATGAGCATCGGGGATTGCATCGTGGTGCTCGGCTCTATCGGCACGGTTTCCTATTGCCTCAATGGATTGGTGCAGAACCTCGCCCAATTCGGGGAACACGCGCTTCATTTGCAGGACATCCGGTATTTTCTCGATTATGAAAATAAAATACCCGCGGGCCACCTGGAAGCCCCTGCGGGCGGCGATATTGCCTTTCAAGATATCAGCTTCCGCTATGCGGGAAGCGAACGCTATGCCGTAAAGAATGTTAGCTTTCAGCTTCGCAAGGGAGAACGCATCGCCCTTGTCGGGAGCAACGGCTCGGGGAAAACCACCCTCGTCAAGCTGTTGTTGAGCCTGTATGACCCCGAATCGGGCCAAATTACGCTAAACAGCAAAAACATCAAAGAATTCACCCATTCGAGCTATCGCGCGCGTTTCAGTACCGTATTCCAGGATTTTAAGCTCTTTTCCATGACAGTGCGCGATAATGTCCTCTTGCGCCCAGAACGGGACGGCGACGAGGCCCTGGTGCAAACGGCGCTCGAAGAAAGCGGCGCGGCCGAACGGGTGTCCCGCCTTCCAAAGGGAATCGACACCATGCTGACTCGTGAGTTCGACGACCAAGGCGCCAATCTTTCGGTTGGAGAACAGCAAAAGTTGTCGCTTGCGCATGTTTTCGCGGAGGACACCCCATTTGTCATTCTCGACGAGCCCTCGAGCGCGCTCGACCCAATCGCCGAATATAAGATGTTTGAAAACATGATGCGGGCGACCGAAAATCGAAGTGTCATCTTTATTTCGCATCGGCTTTCTTCGGCGCGACTCGCCGACCGCGTTCTTCTCATGGAGCGGGGCGAGATCACCGAGAGCGGCACGCACGCGGAGCTGATGGCCAAAAACGGAAACTATGCCGCCATGTTCCGCCGGCAGGCCGAAAATTACCTTGGAAGCGAGGTGGCGGAGCATGCATGACCGGCAAAAACTTTCCACAATTTTTAAAAATAACCTGCTGATGCTTCGCAAGATCGCGAAATTCACGCCATCTTATTTTGTTTGGACCATCATTGAAGGCGTGCTGTGGGGCATTTGCAATACGGCCTCAACCTATTTTACCTATTTCCTTTTAAACGCGCTGGATTCTGGCGTTGCATTTTCGCATATTGTAAAGCTTTTTATTATTATGGCGCTTTACTACATTTTCATGTTCCTGTTTGACAAATGGTATTGGAACTACAAATACGCGCTATTGCGCCAGAAATACCAGATTCGGATGCATGAGGAACTGTTCCGCAAGGCGCGCGAAATCGATCTTGCCTGTTTTGACGACCCAGAGTTTTACAACAATTTCGTTTGGGCCATGAATGAATCGGACGGCAGGGCGATGGCCATCCTGGAGGATACCAGCAAGCTCATCAACCGGCTTGTTTCGACCGTCTCGATCTTCGGTCTTCTTCTTACAATCGACCCATTTGTTGCCGTTTTGCTGTTTTTAACCCCTGTCATATCGGCCATCACCAATCTTATTGTCAATAAAATCAGCTTTCAGCACAGTAAGGCGTCCAATCCGCTTTATCGAAAAAAAGATTACATCAACCGTGTGTTCCATCTCGCCGACTACGCAAAAGAGCTCCGCCTCAGCCAAGCCGGCACGCTTTTGATGCGGGAATATGACGAAACGATGCAGGAAATCACAGAAACAGACAAAAAATATGGCAAAAAATATTTTTTGTATCATGGATTGGTTGACACTGCAACCAACTGGATAACCTTCTCCGGCGCACTTTTATATATGATCTTCCAGTTGCAAGCAGGTGCGATTGCGGTCGGCGGCTTCGCGGCCAGTGTCAGCGTCGTGTGGAACATCGGTTGGACGCTTACCGACCTGATCGATCGGATTTCAAGGTATCCGGAACATTCGCTGTTTATTGACCTATATCTCCAGTTTTTGCGCATTGAACCGCAAATCAAAAGCGGAACGCTTGCGGTGCCAGCCTTTGAAAGCCTGGAGTTCCGCGACGTCAGCTTTTCCTATGATTTTTCCTCGCATCCTAAATCCAAGGGCCGCGAAACAAATGAAGTCGGATCAGACTGTAAAGTCCAGCAGGCGCTCAAACATGTCAATCTGAAGATATGCAAAAACGAAAAGGTGGCGATTGTTGGTTATAACGGCGCTGGGAAGACAACCCTCATCAAGTTGATCCTGCGGCTTTACGATCCGACCGAAGGTGTCATTCTTTACAATGGGATTGACATAAAGAATTTAACCTTAGAAGCTTATCGTAGGCAGATCGGCACCGTGTTTCAGGACTTTAAGATCTTTGCCGCATCGCTTGCTGAAAACGTCATGAACGGTATCTACGATGAAAGTAAGGATCGGGAATCGGTTTTAAAGGCACTTGACGCCGTTGATTTCAACGAACGGCTTAAAACGCTGGAGCACGGCCTCGACACCCATCTCACGCGTGAGTTCAGCGAGCAGGGCACGAATCTCTCGGGTGGTGAAGCGCAAAAGGTCGCGATTGCCCGGACCTTTTCAAAGCCATATCCCATCATGATTCTAGATGAGCCCTCAAGCGCGTTGGACCCTATGGCCGAGTATGCCTTAAATCAGTCGATTTTGCGAAACACCGCAGAAAAAACCGTTATTTTCATTTCGCACCGGCTTTCCACCACCCGCATTGCCGACAAAATTTTTATGTTCGATGCGGGACGTTTAATCGAGCAGGGTAGCCATGCATTCCTTATGGCCAAAAACGGCAAGTATGCCGAGATGTTCCGGTTGCAGTCGGAAAAGTATCAACAGGACTATGCCAATGCAAAAGTAGCCGACACGCCTGCAACAGATTGCCAATAAATTTGCCGCCGGAACTTTATTTCGGCGGTATTTTCTTGCCTGTAACCTAAAAATAACAATTATTTCTGGAAAAGATTGACATTCTATGGAAAATCATGCATATTAGTTTCAGAAATTCCAAATTTTAGAACAAGAGGGGCTTGCGGATGTTTCTAAAACAAAAGTTGTATTTAAAATTTGTAGCAGTTGCACTTGCGATGTGCACACTTTTTACGGTCGTCCCAATCACTGCCTGGGCCGATTCCACCGAAGCAGTAGGCGAAACAGCGGCCGCGGCAGAACCGGTGGGAGAGCCGTACATCCTCGCCGAGGATGAAACAAAGCGGGAAGCGCAGGTCAAGCACTTCCGGCTGAGCGACGGCAGTTATGAGGCCGTCGTTTATCCTTATGACGTCCACTATGCGTCGGGCGGCAGTTTTGTTGCCATCGACAACTCCCTTGTCGAGGCTGAAAACGATGATTACTATACCAACGCCGACAACGCCTTTGACGTCAATCTCCCAAAAAATCTTACATCCGGAGCGCCTATTGAGGTCACAACTGGCGGTTATACCGTATCCTGGACCCTTGACGCGATGCGTTCCAATGTCAAAATCAGCAATCAAAAGGATAAGGCTACGCAGGAGCGAAATGCGGAGCTGAGCCGCGCAAAGACCAAGAATGAGAAAAATGCGGCGAACGATCAATTCCACGCGCAGGACGGCAAGGCGATGGCCAGCGCGACGTATCCTGGCATTTATGATTCCATCGATCTGACCTATGATTTGGTCGGTAGCGAGCTCAAAGAGAGCATCGTTTTAAAAAAATCGACCAAAAAGGCCAGCTTTACTTTTGAAATCGACGCCGGCGGCCTGCGCGCCGTCCTTTTGGAGGACAATAGCGTCGCATTTTTAGATGCATCTGACAATGCCGTGCTGACCATGCAGGCGCCGTATATGTTCGACGCTACAGGCGCTACCAGCGACGAAATCGCAGTCACCCTCAAAAAGTCCGGCGACCAATACATCTATACCTTGACGCCGGACAAGCACTGGCTCAAGGATTCCGCCAGGGTCTATCCTGTTACAATCGATCCGACACTATTGCCAGAATACCGTGTGAACACCATCAAAGACACCACCGCCTCTTTCTCGGCCAGAAGCGCCTCCAACCCGACGCAACTCGAAGCGGAAAAGGCCTGGCTGAAGGCCGGCCGCCGGGGAAATGTCGAGCTGGCTTCGCTTCTCTATGTCAATTTGCCGACCTCGATTCCGGCGAGCGCGGCCATCGTCAAGGCCTCGATGGCGCTTTGCACCTACCGCTCTTCCATTTCTTCTTCCAGCTCGAACATGCAACTGAATGTCTACAAAATCACTTCTGATTGGAACCAGACCAACATTCAGGACAATTCCGTCTTATATTCCGACAGCAATCCCAAAACGCCAAATTATGACAGTACGGTAGTGGATTTTGCCATCTTTAATGACGCCGCGGCTGACACCCACGGCAAGTGGGTCGAGTTCGACATCACCAGAATTGTGCAAGAATGGCGTAGCGGCACCGCCAACCGGGGCCTGATGATCAAGGCGAACAGTTATCCTGCTTCGGAGCAGTTCGCACGCTTTTTTGACAGCGACAACGGCACGCTCAACAGCGATCCGACCTTCTGTTTTTATTACCGCGATACGACAGGGCTAGAGGACTACTGGAGTTACCAAACCCAGTCCGCCGGCCGGGCCGGGACGGGCTATATCAACACCTATACAGGCAACCTGGTCTTTGTCCATTCGGATTTTGCGGCCAGCGGTCTGACGCCGTTTACCCTGCAACATGTTTATAACAGCAACAACGTCATGGCGACGGGGGACTACCAAAACCGGAATTCCCGCGCGACCTATGGCAACGGCTGGAACTTGAATCTCGTCCAGACCCTCGCCGCGACCAGCGCAGAATTGACCGAGGCCGGCTTCCCCTTCGTTTACACCGACGGCGACGGGACTCAGCATTATTTCTATGAAAAGAGCGAGGGCAAGTGGGTCGACGAGGACGGCCTGGGAATGGAGCTCACCGAATACCAAAACGATGCAGAACTGCGCAAAACCATCACCTTTAAAGACGGCACCAAATACCACTTTGATATGTGGACCTATCTGCGCAAGATCGTCGATTCCAACGGCAATACCATTTCACTCAACTATTCGCCGGGGTCGAGCGGCATCGACAACCGGCTCGAAAACATCACCTATAATGGCAAGACCCTCAGCCTCGCCTACGGCGAGCAGGGGAGACTGCTTCGCGTCATCGATCCGGCGGGGCGTTCGACCTACTATTCCTATGATGCCTCCAACCATCTGACCGGCGTCACCTATCCCGACGGCACCTCGGTCAGCTATACCTACGATGTCCATAATCTCATCAATGTCGTCAGCGATATCGAGTATTCCGGGCAGGGCCGGTGCAAGGTCGACTACGATACAAACAGCCAAAAGAAGATTACAAAAGCCAAAGAGATTGCCGGCAACGGCACAGCGGGCAACTCAATCGAAAATATCGTCTACAGCCACAACCAGACCGTCGTCACCGACAATAAGGGCCGCAGTATCACCTATCAGTTTGATACAAACGGCATGGTCACCTGCGCCTATGACAGCCTCGGCAACATCTGCTCCCAGACCTATGACGGCGTATTTTCGAAAAAGGCCGCTACCCAGTCGACCACGACTCAGTATGTCAACAACTACCTTTACGACGGTTGCTTCGACAGTGGCCTGGAACTCTGGTCCCGCATGGGCGACAGCAACGCCCAAACACCGGCCGTCGTCACCGATAAGCCCTTGATCGGGAGTAAATCCGTTAAGCTTACCAGCACCGGCAAGTGCTGGAACCTGCTCGTGCAGACCCCTACGCTGTCAGCCGGCACCTATACCTACTCCGGCTATCTCCGCACCGAAAACGTTGTGGCCGAACAGGACATTTGGGGTGCGGGCTTAGAAGTCGTTACGACCAACGGCCGCCACCTCTATTCCGAAATTCTCACCGGCACGACCGACCCGGCTGTCAACAACGGCTACCGCCGCGTTTCGCTCACCTTTACTTTGGCCGAGGGCGAATCGATTGTCCGCCTGACGGCTGGCCTTTTATATGCAACCTCCGGCACAGTCTGGCTCAACGGCCTCCAGCTCGAAAAGGGCGAGACCGCCAACCAGGTCAATCTGCT
>CASFAP010000038.1 GCA_949292695.1 uncultured Eubacteriales bacterium
GGCCATGAGATCCTCGGCGAAATCGAATCGCTGGGAGAGGGCGCGCCGGCGGGATTCCAGGTGGGCGACCGCGTGACGGTCGATCCCCTCATCAGTTGCGGGGTCTGCGAAGCCTGCCGCGGCGGGCACAGGCATGTCTGCAAAGAGCTCAAGCTCCTAGGTATTCATGAAAACGGCGGCTACGCGCCCTATACGGTCGTCGACGCCGACATGATGGTCAAGATCGATCCGGCCGTGCAAGATGAGGTGGCGGCGCTGGCCGAACCCTTTGCCGTGGGTTATCACGTCGTCTCGCGTTCGGGGCTGAAGGTCGGGCAGACGGCGCTGGTCATCGGCGCCGGCCCGATCGGTAGGGTCATCGCCGTCACGGCCCGAAGCGCCGGCGCGGCGAAGGTCGTCGTCTCGGAGCCGAATGAGGCCCGCCGCGCGCTGGCCGAGCGAATGGGCTTTGAGACCATCGACCCGGCAAAGGAGGATGCGCTGGCCCGCGTCTTCGAATTGATCGGGGAAAACGGCGCCGACGTCGTCTTTGAAACCTCCGGCTCCAAGCCCGGCATCCTTTTGACCACGTCGGCCTGCAAGATCCACGGCACCATTGTCCCGTTGGGGCTGGGCGGCGCGCCGGTCGAGTTCTGCCTCGGCACGGTATCCTTCAAAGAGCAACGGGTGGTGGGCTCGCGGGTCTATCCGTATCTGGATTTTGTCGGCGGTGTGCGGTTGCTCGAGCGCCTGGCAAAAGCGACCGACCTTTCTCCCCTCGTCTCGGATATTCTGCCGTTAGCTGAGGCGCAAAAGGCCATCGACAGCATGTCGAGCGGCGCCAACACCGGAAAAATATTGCTCAAATGCAATGATTAGGAGGAACAAAGCATGAATTTGGATCGTTTTTCACTGAAGGGGAAGGTCGCCGTCGTCACCGGCGCCAACACAGGGCTCGGCCAGGGGGTTGCCATCGCCATGGCCGAGGCGGGCGCTGATATCGTCGGCGTCGGCCGGAGCGACATGAGCGAAACAGAGGCGGCCGTAAAAGCCCAGGGCGTCCGGTTTTTGCCGGTTTTGGCCGATCTGCTGAGCATCGAACCGATCGACCGGATTCTCAAGGAGGCGCTCGACGCCTTTGGCAAAATCGACATCCTCGTCAACAACGCCGGCATCATCCGCCGCGAGGACGCCATCGATTACAGCGTCGAAGACTGGGACGACATTCTGAATACCAACCTTCGCACCCTGTTTTTCCTCAGTCAGGCCGCGGCCAAACAGTTCCGCAAACAGAATACGCCGGGCAAAATCATCAACATCGCCTCGATGCTTTCCTATCAGGGTGGCATCCGCGTCCCGGCCTACACCGCCTCAAAGAGCGGCGTTTTGGGCCTGACGCGCGCATTGGCCAACGAGTGGGCGAAATTCGGCATCAACGTCAACGGCATCGCGCCGGGCTATATGGTCACCAATAATACGAAGGCCCTGCGCGACGACCCTCAGCGTTCGGCGGCCATTCTCGACCGCATCCCCGCGGGCAAGTGGGGCGAACCGGCCGACATCGGCGGCGCGGCGGTCTTTTTGGCCTCGGCGGCGGCCGATTATGTCCACGGCTTCACCCTGGCCGTCGACGGCGGCTGGCTGGCGAGATAACCGGCGGATCATCGAATTGCGAATATATAAAATGGGCCCCTGTGAGAACACAGGGGCCTTTTTATACGCGTTCCAACTGATAAAATCTTTTGATCGGGAAAACAAAATAACAAAAGGCGGGCCGGAATCAGGTGAGCGTCAGCTTTTGGATGGGCAGGTCGCTCTTTGATAGGTGCCTGAATAGTTTGGATAATATCGCAGGGTCACAATTGCCGAAATCGATGAATACATATGCCGCCTTTTCGTCCCGCTCCGTAAGAAAGTCCTCGTCTGTGACGTCGAACACATCGTGAATGCAGGATGCGCCAAACAAGGCGCGCCGGTTGTGCTTTTCGACAAACTGCTCAAATACTGTGAGCGTCTTTGCTTTGAGGTCTTCTGTAACGGGGGCGGCATAATGAACGGCAAATATGACATCGGGCCATTCGCACAAGATTTCATAGGGAAATCGAACGCCCTTTTTTGTTTCCTTTTGAAAGCGCTCTTCACTTTTTTTGCTCTGCGACTCGAATTCCTGTTTTGAGGGGGACAGGTTCTCATCCGTTATGGTTACGCGCGCAGACAGGCCCGAAATGTCAATTTCAGGCTGTAAGCGCTTGCAGGAGGGGGATTTTTTCTGCTTTT
>CASFAP010000039.1 GCA_949292695.1 uncultured Eubacteriales bacterium
TGAGTTTGATATCGATGTGGTCCGTTGCGAGCCCCTCCTCATTAAACCTTATGTTCATATTAGCCCAATCGGACTCGAAAGTCAAGGCTACTTTGGCAAACATTTTGCTTTTATGCGGGCAAGATCCGGAATAATACATCGCATAGAATAAATACCAAAATCTATAAGAGGTACAAGGATGATGATTTCTGTGCAGATGTAGCTTCCCGTTTTTTGCAGATCGTTTTCGTGTTGACAGGTGATCATTGCAATGCTACAATGTGAAAAAATGAATCGGTATTTTTGCTGTGCAGATTCCAGTGAAAAGGGGAACTCATGGATGCGTAAAACGCTATCTTTGGCGCCGGCAACCTGGATTTGGTACCCGTCAAAACGGACCCTTGCCAACACCTTTGTTTTATTTCGGCGCGAGTTTAAACTCGAGAAAGTGCCGGAAAATGCGCCGGGATGGATTACCGCCTGCAGTCGGTACGAACTGACGATCAATGGCCGGCGTGTGCAGTGGGGGGCCGGCGCCTTGCGATCCGCGGCATGAAGAAGCCGATCCGTTTGATGCCGCGCCGTACTTGAAAAAAGGGCATAACGTCCTTGCGGTGCGGGTCTTGTTTTACGGCTTCGGCGAGGGCACTTGGGTGGCGGGAAATCCCGGCCTGCTTTATCGTCTGCAGGTGGGTGATGCGTGCATTTATTCGGATGCGTCCACGGTTTGTTGTGTCGATTATGCGCACCGGCCCGGCCAATTTCAGCGCTGGTTCTTGCGGGCGCTCCAGGAGGATTATGACGCCCGCCGTGAGATGCCGGGCTGGCAGGGCGAAGCATTCAGCCCTTCCAGCGCTTGGAAACCTGCAATGGTGACAAGTGAATGCGCCGATCGCCCTTCGGTCTACACGGCATATGACGAGTATACGGCCGGCGGATTCAGCCCGACTGATGACAGCGGCCGACTTTACAAGCGGTAGATCCCCATGCCGCAGGAGGTTTTTGTGCCAGCCGCTTCGTTGGTGGAATCGGGCACCGTGACGTGGCTGACGGCGCCGGACGATTGGTTTTATTTCCGTTCTCCCGGTGTATTTGAGACGGCTGAGGATGCTACCTTTTGCCGGCAGGGCGACGAAATGGTTGCATTTTTTGGCAAAGCGGGTCACAGCTACTATCTGACGTATGAATTTTCAGAGCAACTCGTCGGATTCCCGCAGTTTTCGATTGCGGCGCCGGAAGGCACGATAATCGAACTGATCGTGCAGGAATCCCATACGCCGCATGGCCCAATCGCGCTACTTGATACCGGTTTTTATTGCTGGAGCCGTTTCACCTGCAAGGCGGGACGCAATGATTTTCGGTGCTTTGATTTTGAATCTTTGAAGTGGTTGCAATTGCATATCACGTGCCGTCTGACGGCGAAGTGTGTGTCGACCGAGTCGGGGTGTTACGGCGGAGATATCCTTTTTCCTGGCAACCGGTTCTGAAAGTGGAAGATCCGCTACTTCAGCGGTTGTTTGACGCGGGTTTTACAACCCTTTATAATGCCGCGATCGAGACTCTGGTTGACGGCATGGGGCGGGAACGGCAACAGTATTCCGGAGACGGTGCGCACGTGATGCTGACTCTGCGCAGGCTGATGGGAGATGCCGCTTTGTGCCGCCGTTTTCTCTATACTTATTCGGATGGATTGACGCCGAGCGGCTATTTTCTCGACTGCTACCCAGCCATCGATCGTTTGCGGCGGATCTCTTACATGCAGATTGGTTTGTCAGTTTGGGGGCCGCTCATCGATCATTCGGTTGGCTTTGTGGGAGACTGCCACAAATATGCTATTGAGACCGGAGACTTCGACACGGTGCGGGATATTTATCCGCGGCTGAAAGTGTTTGTGGATTTTTTATTGCGGGAAGCAAATGATGATTTATTTCCGGTCGAGGGGTGCGATTACTGCGTCTGGCTGGATCACGAGGCTTATGAACAACAGCGGCACCGCTTGGCCAGCATGAACTGCTATATTTATGGCATGTTGCGCATGCACTGGTTGCCTCTGATGTGCGCACTCGGGAAAGAAGCGGAGGTGGCACCTTACGAAGTTTTTGCTGACCGTTTAAGGGAACGATTGATCGAGCGTTTCTGGGATCCGGAACGACAGATGTTTTTTGATAACCTGCCTTGGATCGAAGAGGAGAAAACGCGCAAGGTTTCCGACCGCACGTTGGCAATGGCGATTTTATATGATTTATGCCCGAAGGGCGACAGCGCGGTTTGCGGAGAATATCTTGCACATTCACCCGATTTGAAGCTTTCCTACCCTTGCAATGCTGTCTGGCGCCAATGGGCGCTCGGAAAGCTCGGTTATGTCGACGTGATTTTGCAGGATCTGCGCGACCGTTGGGCGACGATGGATAGTGTGCGGTTCAATCATACCTATCAGGAGTTCTGGACAGTACCGACCGACTCGACTGCGGAATTCAGTCATGTGCCGCAGGCGCCGCTTTTGGCGGTGACGGATGTCTTGGTCGGCATTGAGCCGACAGTGCCGGGCTATCGGGATTTTTCGCTCTGCCCGCAACTGGGAAACATCGGCGCGTTGCACACTGTCATCACAACGGCGGCGGGGCCAGGCGATTTTACGGCTGAAAGCGACGGTACCGGTAGCTATCAGATTTGCATCCGCTTCGGCGCTGGCAGAACGGGCCGGCTCAAGACCTTCGGCCGCAATACAGTTCGAGGGCTGAAAAAAATAAAGCAGGACGATACATATGCCTGGTATCTACTTAAGGAGGGCTCGAATTTCAGCCTGCAATATGTAACGGCCAAGGTGGCAGACGAGAGAATTTCAACTTGACAAAACTTTTTGCCACCGACTACAATAAAGAGAAAAGAGAGGTGGGTCTATGGAGTCGAAGGTCTGCTGTTTTTCGGGATACCAGCCGGACAAGTTGCCATTTGCTTGTGATAAGGCAGATCCGGCTTATAATGCATTTGAAAACAAATTGCTGGATCAAATTCTTTGCCTTGTACAGCAAGGGTATACGGATTTTTACACCGGCATGGCCGAAGGATTTGACATCATAGCGGCTGAACTCGTTTTGGCCGCGCAGACGTTCAGCCCGCAGGCAGTTTTGCGGTTGACTTGCGTGATACCATTCCGGTCACAAACGGCCGGATGGCCCCGTGATTGGCAGGAAAGATACAGGCATGTGCTCAATGAGGCCGATGCAGTGATCGTTTTGGCCGAACATTACTACCGCGGCTGTTATGATGACCGAAACCGTTATATGATCGATCACAGCGATTTGCTGTTGACTTATTATGACACGAAGGCCGGGGGCATCCAGAATGTCGTCAATTATGCCCATAAAAAGGGCATTGAGGTTTGCAATTTAGCGGAGGAAGGGAACTCCACTTTGAAAGGTGCGCCCATTTTTTCGGCCTGGAAAGGTTCAGAAAAAGCGTAGAGGCAATGATGCCCCTGTGCTTTGTTGTGAAATCCACCGACCAAGCCGGCGAAAAAGCCGCGTAAAGATCACTTCAAGCGGAAAAAATCGGCGCCGCAAAAAGTTCAGATCCTTTGTGTCAGAACTGCTTGCCCGTTTCCGGACGGCAACTTCATATATTTTTGTGCTCGTTCCAATTGGTTAGCCCCTGTGTAAACAGTTCTATCTTTAAAAAGTAGACTTTTACTGGTTTGTTAAGCTTTTAAGCGCGGCTTTATGCCGTGGCCCGAGCCCGGACTGTTGGGCAAAGTTGCGCTCCATTTCGCGCACAGTATGGCCGGCTCGCAACAGTTTGACGCGCCGCTCTACATGGCCGTTTTCTAAATAAAAATTGGAAGTGACAAACGCACACTCGTGGGTCAGCAAATAT
>CASFAP010000040.1 GCA_949292695.1 uncultured Eubacteriales bacterium
AGAGCACATTGCTGACCTCGTTATCATCTGCATTTTAAAGCAGACGCTTTCGATTCCAAGCATTCTTGAGATTTTATCCATACAAAAACAACAAAACACATTGCCGGAATTACTCGATTTGTTTTGTGAGATGTATGAGGAAGTCCTGCGACATAATCTGGATTTTGCCTGCCGGACAGTGGAGGCCGGGTCCTATCAATCCGCCATTCGCAATCTGCCGTTGAAGATGGCGGTGTATGCCCACACAGGCCAATTGATCGCGCAACAGACGCTGGCATTGGCGCTTGAAAAGCCGTCAGGGGCCTCCGGAGAAGCCGAGGCAAAGGAAGAAAAAAAAGCGCCTGACAAAAAGGTAGAAGAAAAAGCAAAATAATGCTGAAAACGGGCGGGTGCGCAATGCACCCGCCCGTTTGGCCTATGGTGTAGGAGTTGTATCGCTGGAAGAACCGAACGTCTCATTGCTAGAGCTCTCTTCGGGCTCTACATAAGAGTTGATATAAACGATGATGGAATCATCCAGGCTGACTTTTGCCCCGTTTGCCGGGTCGGTCTCAAGGACGGCGGCTGGAGTTGCTGTTTCATCATACCTTGAAATAAATTCGATGTTGTCTTTTAAAAATCCTGTTTCAAGCAGTTTGATATAGGCCTGCGTTTCGTCCAGCCCGGCGAGTTGCGGAACGGTAACGGTCTCGGAACCAAGGCTGATGACGACCTGAATTTCGGTTTCTTTTTTGGCGCCGGTATCAGCCGCAGGCGTTTGTTCACAGATGGTGCCGCGCGGATATTGGGTGCTGAACTTTTTACCGGTGATTTTAAAAGTGAAAACATCTTGATATTCGATATTATTTGCAACTTCGGCATAAGTTTTTCCCAACAAATTCGGGACAGGATAGGTTCTTTCTGTGCGGGATTCGTTGCCGGTGCCGTCATTTGTGCCGACCGAAACGACGCTGGGGAGGCTATTATCAGAGGTTTCATCTTCTGACTCATTGGAACCAAACAATCCGCCCTTAAAAACCGTCATCGACAATAAAAGCGCAATCAACAATAAGACGCCAGCAGTAGAAAAGGCGGCAATGGCGGCGTATCGCTTATTGGCGTCCTTGCCCTTTTTGGCTTTTTCCGGCTTCTTGCTCTTGTTTGTAACAGCGACGCGTTCCATAGTGGCCGTTTCGCCCGTCGACTGCATGAGATCACGGCGGAATTCATCCATGCTTGAAGTCCGGTCGCCCGGAAGGATTTGAAGCGCATTGGCCAAAGCGCTGAGGACATATTTCGGAATCGTATCAGCCAGTTTGGCCGGGATCGACATAGAGTCGTTTGTAACGCGCTGATTGGCTTCCACGGGTGGATTGCCCATGAGCACGCGGAACAATGTCGCGGCAAGACCATAGGTGTCAGTCCAGGGGCCGTCTTTTGTGTTTTGATCGAATCCATATTGTTCGATTGCGGCAAAGCCTGGGAAGAGTTGCGCCGTCATATCGCTACGCGATGTCCGTGCGGCTCTGATGCAGAAACCGGTAATCCGCAATTTCCCGTCCCGGCCGACCATAATGGTTTCGGGAGAAAGGCCACGATGGATGATACCCGCGGCGTGCAGGCTTTTGAGGGTTGTAATCAATGGCAAAAACAAGGGACGGGCCTGCTCCCACTTGAGGGTTCCGCCGTTGCGCAATAAAAATTCCCTGAGGGGAATGGCTGAAATGGATTTGGTGATGCGATAGGCCGTCCCATCGCACTCTAATACCTGAATGACCGGCAATAGGCTCGGCAAATCCGAAAGGGTGTAAAGCTTTTTGGATAACTCTAAAAATTCCAAGATGCCTTCGTTAAAGCTATATTCCTTTTCCTGTGCGATGGAAACGGTGTAGTCGGCGTTGCGGACTGCGAGCCCGGCGGGGAAATACTCCCGGATGGATACGATGGTATTGTCGACATTGTCCCAGCCGATGTAGGTGATGCCTTCGCCGTTGCGGTCGGTCTCTCGACCAACAAGATAGCGCTCGGCCAGCCAATGCCGGGTCGGTAGCGCGTCTGCACTATTTTGGGTTTCGGCGTCATAGCCGCAGATGGGACAGATCTGTTCTCCACCATTATCATTCATACAGTTCATACATAAACGATCGGTATTGCGCATAGGAACCTTCCTTTCGAGCCGGCGGGCGGCTCGTTGATGGGATTACAATGCAGGTCTCGTTTTGATGAGACGGGGCATTTTACACCGCTAATATAGAAATAGTCCATCTACAGTATACCACACGTGTCAAGAACAGCATTGTAACCGGTTGGGACAAAATTGTAACTATTTGGATTCGCGCTGTTCATCGAGTGTAAGCGCATAGCTTGGCAGGAAAGTATTTAAGAAGTAGTCAACCTCCGGCATCTGCATTGCCGAGAGCGCCTTCCGCGTAGCATTTTCGGCCGAGACGAATTCCCGGTTGCCCATCTGCGCTTCCTCAATGCATTTGATGAGGGCAGAGAGTTTGTCGGCCGCTTTGACAATGCGTGCAAGAGCCGGATCATCATCGTGGTAGATTTGGGCGTAGGCCTGGCGGAGTTCATCGGGTAACATCTCAAGCAGGCGGTCGACCGCTTCAGCCTCGACGGCTTGGTAGGCCGAGCGGATTTCTGGATTGTAGTATTTAATGGGTGTGGGCAAATCACCGGTCAGGATTTCCGTAGTGTCATGGAACATGGCCTTTACGGCGGCTCGTTCCGGATTTACGTCCCCTCCGAACAGACTGTTGCGGATTAAGGCCAGCGCATGGGCAAAATAGGCGACCTCGAGCGAATGTTCACTTAAGTTTTCGGCTTTTGTGTTGCGCATTAGACCCCAACGGTAAATATTTTTCATGCGGGACAGCATGGCAAAATAATGGTTTTGCATTGGTTTGGCACTTCCTTTCAAAACTTCAGAATTAGGGGCTTGTTTTATTATAGCATTTGCTGGTATAATAGCAATAACGAATGAAAGGAATTTTGAATGATGCGAACTGAGAACCCCAAAAAAGAAGTTTATTTTCTCTTATTGGCCATCTTAGGATTTTCTCTGTTGCTTCGATTCTGTGTCGGCGTGGGTTATTTTAATTCCATGGATACCTATTGGTACCGGGGCTGGGCCCTCGATTTGCCAAACGGCTTATTTAATGTGTATGCGCGAGCCGAAGATATAACCCTCGATTATCCGCCACTCTATCTATTTTGCCTTTATTTCACAGGTTTGGCCTACCGTGTATTTGGAGAAGACTGCTCCAATATGATGCAGATGTTCTTAATGAAGTTCTGGCCGATCATATTTGATGTGCTGTGCAGTTTTTTACTTTATAAAATCGGTTCAAAATTCTCGCAGGGTACCGGCCTGCTGGCCGCGGCGTTATGGGCGCTCAATCCTTCGGTCTTTTTTAACACTGCCATGTGGGGCCAGACCGACCAACTGATGGCGCTTTTGCTCATTCTATCTTTTTGGCTGTGTTTGCAGAACCGCCCAATCTTGGCCTGTATAGCCTTTGCGGTGGCTGGCATGACAAAATATCAATGCTTGCTGTTTACACCGGTTTTTTTACTGGAGCTATACCGGCGTTCCGGGCTGAAACCATTTTTAAAAGGGTGCCTGGCGGCGGCCATTTCAGTGGCGGTCGTGTTCCTCCCCTTTATGATCGCCTCGCGCCGGCCGGCACTTTTCTTTGAAGTCTATTTTGGCGGCGCAGGAAAGTATCCATATTATACCCTAAACGCCTTTAACCTTTACGGAATCTTTGGTCTAAACTGGGTGCCGGAATCGGAACTACTGTTGGATTTCCTGCCGGGCACGGTATTGAATCTGATTTTTATCCTTTTGAGCCTGGCGCTTCTAGTGTTCCTTTATTATAGGGGGAAGCGCACCTGCGGATTTGTCGGTGGCCTTTTATTCATGCAGTGCATATTTATGCTGACAACGCGGATGCACGAGCGATATCAAATCGTGGTATTGCCCTTTGCGTTAATGGCCTATATCATCCACAAAGAGCGGGTCTTTTTACACGCCTTCCATCTGTTGACCGTGATGACCCTCATCAACCAAGCATTGTTGCTCTTCAAAAATAAACTGCCAGAGAGTTCCTACCTGGTTCAAACCTATGACGGCTGGATGCAGTTCTTCTCAGTTTTAAATTTGATTTTGTTTGCATGGACGGTATTTATTTGCATTCGGTTCTTCCTAACCGAACCCAGCAAGGAAGAGACGATGGAAAATCAAAAGGAGGAATGTCCCGATGGGCTTTTCGCATAAGAAACTGACATCCCTGCGGCCGCAAAAAGAGCTCGCGCTTTCGACCTTTTTAACGGCGCTCGGCGTCGCGGCGCTTATTTTTATTCCATTCATCATTTTGGGGCATGGGTATTTCCTGTTTTATGGGGATTTTAACGTCCAGCAGGTCCCGTTTTATAAGATGTGCCACGAAATGATTCGTAGCGGCAACATCGGTTGGAACTGGGAGACCGACCTGGGGGTCAATTTTATCGGATCGTATAGCTTCTATCTGCTTGGGAGCCCTTTTTTCTGGTTGACGATTCCCTTCCCGAACTGGATGGTACCATATTTAATGGGTCCGCTTCTAATCCTCAAGTTTGCTTGCGCGGCCCTCACCTCCTACTGCTATATTCGCCGGTTTACGAAAACGCCCGAAGCGGCGCGGCTCGGAGGGTTATTATACGCCTTTTCGGGCTTTTCGGTCTACAATATCTTTTTCAACCACTTCCACGAGGCCATCATCTTTTTCCCCATCATGCTTTTGGCCATGGAGCTATTAATCACCGAAAACCGCAGGGGCGTTTTTGCCGCCGCCGTATTCCTGTGCGCGATTTCGAACTATTTCTTTTTCTTTGGCATGGTGGTCTTTGCCATCATTTACTGGTTTGTGCGTCTGCTTTCGGGATGCTACAGCCTGCGGGTTTCCCGGTTCTTCGTTTTACTGTTTGAGGCGGTGCTGGGGGTTGCGCTTGCGGCCGTGATCTTATTGCCTACCTTCCTCGCGCTTTATCAAAATTCGAGGTTATCGGAAATCAACCTTGGGTGGAATGCCATTCTTTATGGCAAAGAGCAAATCTATCCTAACATTATCGAATGCTTCTTCTTCCCGCCTGATTTGCCGGCGCGACCTGTCTTTTTCCCGGGCGCAAATGTCAAATGGTCCTCGCTGGGCGGATGGTTGCCGGTCTTTAGTATGGTGGGTGTCTTTGCTTGGTTCCAAGCCAAAAAGGGAAATTGGCTTCGCCGCATGATTGCGATCCTCGCCTTTATGGCGATGGTCCCCATTCTCAACAGCGCCTTTTATATGTTCAACAGCGCCTATTATGCGCGCTGGTTCTACATGCCGATCCTGTTGATGTGCCTGGCGACCGCCATGGCGATAGAAGACAGGTCGGTCGAATGGAAGAGCGCCTTTCGCTGGGTCGCGGGCATTACCCTTGCCATTACGCTGGTCATCGGATTTTTCCCCTCGGAGAAAACCGGGGAGGGCGAGAGCGGCCTGCAGTTCGGGCTATATACACAAGACAGTTCGCTCGTATATACCGCACGGTTCTGGACGACCTGCGCTATCGCTATAGCAGGGCTTTTGCTGTTGCGTGTGTTACTGACTTGGCTTCGCAGTGACCCGAAACGGTTTTTTCGGAATGCGACAGCCTCGGTCTGCGCATTGTCGGTTATTTATGCGGCGGTCTTTATCGGCACCGGAAAGACGCATTCCTACAGTGTAGATGACGTCATGATCCCGCAATTGATTGAAGGAGAAGTCGATCTGCCGGGGAATTCGGATAATTACAGGATCGACGTCTACGGCGGCGTCGACAATACCGGCATGTTCTTAGGGCTACCGTCGATCAACGCGTTTCATTCAGTGGTGCCGGTGTCGGTCACGAACTTTTATGAATATATCGGCGAGGAACGCGGTGTCGCCAGCCGGCCGACGACCGACTCTTATGCGGCGCGCAGTCTGCTATCGGTCCGCTATTTATTAAATCGAACGGATGGCGACAGTTTCTTGGACGAATCGCGCGATACCAAGATGCCGGGCTGGAAGTATTTAAAAACCGACGGCGGATATTATGTGTATGAAAACGAAAACTATATTCCTTATGGTTTCACCTATGACTATTACATGACCAAGGAACAATGCGATGAGTACAGCGATATGTATCGTTCCAATATGATGCTCAAGGCCATTTTGTTGGACGAAGATCAGGTGGCGCGCCACCGGGATATCCTAGACAATTTGTTTGACCGGATGGTCGATTTGCCGGACGGGACGCGCGGCGTCTATGTCCCGGAGATCACCGATGAGGCCTTTGCGCAGGACTGTGCGGAACGCAGGGCGACGGCGGCCAACGGCTTCCAACGGGACAACGGCGGCTTTACATCCACGATTTATCTGCCGGAAGAGAATCTGGTCTTCTATTCGGTCCCTTACGATGAGGGGTGGACGGCGACGGTCAACGGGGAGCCGGTTCGAATTGAGCAGGTAAACATCGGCTTTATGGCGGTTCGTGCGCCGGCCGGCAACAACACGATCCGGTTTGAATACCGGACGCCGGGTTTGACGACAGGTTTGCTCATCACCGGAAGCGCGGCAATCGTATTCCTTAGTTACCTTGCAGTATTTATGGTTTGGTCGAAGAATCATAAAATCGTTGAGGATTACCCGGAAGGCGACAAGCTTTTGAATCAATGGCAGGCGTATGACATCGAGGATGCAAGGGCGGAACTGGCGCTGGAGATGGAAGCGCTCGATAGCTCTGGCGAACCTGCAAAGTTGGACTCGGATAGCATTTCGTCTTCTCCGCCGAAAAATAGCAACTATATTGGCGGATTTGAGATCAATACCGAGCTTCCTGACGAAAAACCGATTGACGACGATAAAGATCTGTGATATAATAAATCCGCAAATAAAAAGGGGAGCTCGGTTGACCCGGGCTGAGAGGAAGCCAGATCTGCTTCGACCCAGAACCTGATGCGGATAATGCCGACGTAGGAAAAGTGCACCTGCCAACACAAAATGCCGCAGTTTACTGCGGCATTTTTTTGTTTTCTGCAGGGCTTCTTCCAAATGGGGACTGCCATTTTATTTGCAAAATAAGATTTTGGGGGAAACAAAATGCAGAAAAAACATCTTTACGCCATGTGCGAGAGCGCTGTGCTGATCGCGCTGGCAACCGTCTTGGGGCTCGATATTTTCGAGATTGACTTCGCCTGGTTGCAGGGCGGTAGCATCAGCCTCAACATGGTTCCATTGCTTATCATTGCCTATCGTTGGGGCGCGCTTTATGGCATTGGTAGCGGTTTAATTATTGGCTTGCTGAAATGCCTGATCGGCGGCGGAATCGGTTATGGCTTATGGTCGGTCCTTCTCGATTATGTTCTGGCTTACGGTATGGTGGGCGTCGCCGGTATTTTTTGCCGGAAAAGTTGGGCGATCGAGCTTTCGGTCTTAGTTGGCGGTTTTGCCCGTTTTCTCATCCATTTTATCAGCGGTATTACGATTTATGCCATTACAGGGCCTGAGCAAATTTATGGGTTTACGATTTCCAACGCCGCGCTATTTTCCGTCGTATACAATGGCGGGTACATGCTGATCAACACGGCTCTTGCTGTTGTTGTATTGTCATTGTTGCGCAAACCGCTCAAACTATTGAACGAAAAATTTTAAAATAGCCTATCCGTAATCAAAAGTAAGAGGATTGCCAAGCGAAATAGCACCAGCGTTGCCTTATAGTTCGAATGCATAGCATTTGTCGGAGCAAAGTGCCTAGAGAGGCGCGTTTGTGTTTGAGGTAAAACTCGTATGCGTGATTTTTGAGGGTAGCATTGCACATGAAAGAAAAGGCTTTTATCCTTAAAAAGGAACCGAAAGTGAAACTTTCGGTTCCTTTTTTCGTTCCCAATGATAGCAAGAGGCATGCCGGAAGCGCTATTGCGGCCCTTAGGCGCATAACAAGCGCCGAACCGGCCGAGGCGGGGGCCATGCGGCCCGGTTTTAGTCAAGGTTTATTCAGCCGCGGGCGGTTTCTGCCTCTTAATTAAGAGGCAGAAAGGGCCGCTAGTGGCCGGTTATTTTTTTCTGTGCTGTTTGTCTTCAGGATATGGACGGTATACTACCTTGCGGCTTCTTCTTCGTTTTCCATTCATCCAAACGACGGCGAAGAGAAAGATTAAAATCGCTAATATCAAACCGCCGATCGTCAAAACGAAGGCAGGAGAGGTAAAAAAGTCGGTCACATAGCGCCAGAGCACCAAAAAAAAGTTGGATTTTACTGATTCAGCCGCTACAAGATTGACGGTGCCCAATTTTTCTTCAGCATAATATAGATCGGCAGTACCAAGCTTGTCCCCCTTTTCGATAGGAGCGTCAAATACCTGTTTGTCTAGATGCGGCACGACCTTTACGGTAGAGGCATCAGCCTCTTTTGGCAGGATGGCGGAGAGGCCGTTTTCAAGCAGTAGGGGGACATGGTCCACATCCCAGGACAATGCAACAGAGGCTTCCCCCACTGGCGTTGTCGGGTCAATGACCGATTTATATTCAAAATTGTTAAAAGCCCAACGAAACAGGTTGCTTGCATCGGAAAATTCGCGGCGGATCCGATTCCCGGCTTCATCGGTCGGCGGGCACCCCATAACAATGCAGAGATACCGATAGCCTGCATATTCGGCAGTATTGACTAGGCAACGGCCAGCCTCATCGGTATAGGCCGTTTTTCCCTCTTTGGCGTATTGATAGTAATAGGCTGTTGTGCGGTCGATCATTAAATTGGTGGTGACCAATGTGCGTTCAGGGGATAGGTTCGTGGCCGGTATTTCATAACGTGTCACACCTGTGGCCTCAGTAAAGGCGTCAAAGGAGAGCGCATATTTTACCAGCTTGTAAATGTCGTTTACTGTGGTATAATGGTCCGAGTGATGGGCGCCGTAAACATCAGAGTAGTGAGTGTTGGTCATACCGAGCGCCGCCGCTTTTTCATTCATTTTTTGGATGAAGGCCTCATTTGAGCCGGCGCAAAACTCAGCAATGGCATTGGCCGCATCGGCCGCGGAACAAACCAACAAGCAATGCAAAAGCTGGCGCGCTGTCAACACCTCGCCCGCCTTTAACTCCAAGACGGCCAGCCCTGTTCCCAAAAGAGAATTGACGGCGTTTTTTGAAACTGTGATATTCGTCGCATCTAAATCTTCTACCTGTTCAAGCAAAAGGACGGCTGTCATGATGGTGGTTAACGAGGCGGGATAGACCTTTTCATCGGCCCCTTTTGAAAAAAGGATGTCGCCGGTGTCTAGGCTGACAAGCAAGGCCTGTTTGGCCGACAGCGTAAAGCCTGAAATCTGATATGCCTCAGACGGGATCTGGAATAATAACAATAGACAGAAAAAGACACAGATCAACTTTTTTCCCATGGAAATCTCTCCGGATTTGTATTATAATAGAAAAAACGCCGGCATTTGTCGGTACGAAACTACATTCTAATTCTAGTATACCTTAGTTTCAGTGAAATGAAAAGGGACAAATATAAATATTTTCTGAATTCTGAAGAAAGGAGAAATGCCAATGGTTTATGTGACGGGCGACATGCACGGAGATGAAGACCGCCTGTTCGACAAAGAGTGGCGAAAATTAAAGCCTGGCGACACTTTGATCGTTTTGGGAGATTTTGGGTATCTCTGGAACGGTTCGGCCAGGGAAAAGAGTACGATTGACTGGCTGGGTAGCCGCAAATTTACCGTGACTTTTCTCGATGGCACGCATGAAAACTTTGATATGCTGTCAAGAAGTCGCACAACCTATTGGAAGGGCGGCATGGTGCACCGGATCAAGGGGAATTTGCTCCATTTGATGCGGGGGCAAATTTTTACGATTGAGGGCTTGCGTCTTTTTACGTTTGGCGGCGGCGAAAGTGCCGATAAGGATATGCGCTTGGAACAGGGGTTTTGGTGGAAGGAAGAGTTGCCGTCTCCGGCCGAAATGGCAGACGGCGCAAAAACACTGGACGAGGCCGGTTGCAAAGTAGATTATATTTTGACGCACGAACCGCCCTCCCTCGTTAAAAGCGCGATGCTGATGCGTTCAGGAATCCCCGAACGCGTCAATAAACTCAACGGTTATTTGGAAGAGATCGGCCGGGCCTGCGAATTTCGGCATTGGTTCTTTGGCTCTTTGCATGAAGACCGGCGTGTGACGCCACTACATACCTGTGTATTCCGAAAATTGATCCCTCTATCTCCTCCCCAAAAATCAGGAAAACAGAAAAAACGTCCAAACTCTGCTTAGAAATGGAAATCATAGTTTGGACTTTTTGGAGGAAAGTGTTTTGTCTTGGAAACGTCTTTTAAAAATGATATTGTTGGTTCTGTTGACCGGTATTGGCGGTGGTGTAGCCGGCGCACTGTTCCACGTTTGCCTTGACGCGGCAACCTCGGCCAGAATTCTATTTCGGCCGCTTATCTATTTTTTGCCGGTTGCAGGACTTTGCATTGTTCTCCTGTATCAGGCGCTTTCTATTCCCTTTGATTTTGGAACTAAACAGACAGTTCAAAATGTGCGCAAAGACGGTATTGTTCCGGCCAGGCTGGGGCCTGGCATTTTTGCAAGTTCTATATTGACGCACCTCTGCGGTGGTTCGGCCGGCCGGGAGGGGGCGGCATTGCAACTGGGCGGCAGTCTAGGCGCAATGTTTGCGAAAATGGCGCACGCGGACCGGATGCTTCAGCGCTTGACAGCCATGGCGGGTATGAGCGCCGTTTTTTCGGCTTTATTTGGAACACCCTTTGCGGCGACGGTTTTTTGCAGTGAGATCCTTTGGGCTGGGAGGCTTTCGCTTATTGGAATCGCGACAAATTTGATCGCCTCTCTATTAGCAGTGGCTGTGACACGGCTTTTTGGAATTGAGGCGATGGCATATGAAGTGACGCTGTTACCGAAAGTGTCATTGCAATCAGTTCTGCTTACCTTAGTACTTGCACTTTTGTGCGCCGGTCTTTCTGTTATCTTTTGCTTTTTATTGCATAAGGGAAGCCATTATGCAAGTCGGTTTTTGCCAAACCCATACCTGCGTGTGATCTGCGGCGGCATACTTATCATAGCGCTATCTTTCTTGTTCCCCAGCGGGGATTATAACGGCGCGGGGACAGATGTGATCGCGAGGGCAATTGGCGGATCATTCCGGCCCGAAGCATTTGCCGTTAAAATACTATTTACAGTAGTGACGCTTTCGTCGGGCTACCGGGGCGGCGAAATCGTTCCGATGTTTTTTGTGGGCGCGTTGTTTGGCGCGCTATTTGGCTCGCTTGTCGGCCTGCCGGTTGGCTTTTGCGCGGCTTTGGGGATGATTTTTTGTTTTTGCGCCGCCACAAAGGCGCCTGTCGCCTCTTTTTTGATGAGCCTTGAGCTTTTCGGCGCGGTGGGCATACCATTTTTTTTGATTGGATGTATAGTCAGCTTTTTTGCATCGGGAAATATCGGGTTTTATGACAGAAAGGTTTATCCGATGTTCCAAAAGAGAGGTTAACACTGGCTAGGATCGATTGAACCGGTGGCTTGCATACTCATTGAGGTGCTATTTTCGGCGTAACCCTTTCATAGGGATATTGAATTTATAGTATCATATCACGCACCATCACTATAAACGGAATCTGCCCTGGATTTGTGCGGTATCTCTATATTGATTCCATTTTTCCTTTTTCTCGCTAGAGTGGATCCATTCCAGCAAGCACAAAAAGACAGCCGGCTAGGCCGGCTGTCTTTATTTTTCTTTGGACTTTGCGTGGTCGACGGCATATTTTTGCGCAAGAGAATGCAATTTATTTTCAAGTTGCGATAAATGAATTGACATCATAAAAACTTTGAGGATCAAAAGGAAGATGATTGCGATAAAAATAAAGTTAGAAGGGGAAATAAATCCGAGAATTCGGCTAAAAAAGGCGGGAATTTGCGGGAAAATACTGATGATAATAAGCCCGCCTGACAAAAGGATCCAAAAAATAGAATCCTCAATGCGCATTTGGGATTTCCGGATTTTGCGCAAAACAAAAAAACAGGTTAAAATTGATATGAGGAGCAAGCAGATTCGAAGGGTATCCATTTTTAAGCCTCCTTTTTACGGAACCATTGGATAAAGATAATTGACATACACATCCGCATCATGTATTGAATGGCCTTTGTTGCATTGAGGTAGCTTTCTCCGGCGATCCGCTCGTTCATTTCGGCCTGCACTTCGCAAACCTTAGCGCCGCAACGGATGAGATAAGAAACAGTATCGGGTTCGGGTCCGTGATTGATATTGGTGGCGAACCGGGCGATCATCTTGCGGTTGAACATCCGCATGCCAGAAGTGGGATCTTTAATGGTTTTGCCGGTAGTCAGCTTGATGGCAAATTGAATGAGGTTATTGCCAAACATCCGCAGACTTGCCGGTTTTTTACCGGTTACAAACCGGGAGCCGATGACAATATCGGCCTCTTTGGATTCCATCGCCTCTATCATATCGGCGATGAATTGCGGGTTGTGCTGACCGTCGCCGTCAAACTGCACCGCGCAATCATAACCGTGAAGATAAGCGTAACGCATACCGGTTTGAAAAGCGCCCGCTAATCCCAGGTTGACCGGCAGATCCAAAAGGTTAAAACCGCGCCGGCGACAAATTTCAGCCGTCGCATCTTTTGAGCCGTCGTTGATAACGATATAGTCATATTGCGGATAGTCAGCCTCGAGATGATCCACGACCCGCTCGATATTTTCGGCTTCATTGTAAGCCGGAATGAGGATGAGTGTTTTCATAAGATCCCTCACATAAATGAATAATTTTGCGCGCCGTCGCGGCCATTGAAAAGCCACAGCGCATCATTTGGTTGTACGCGTTTTCGGCAATTTCTTCCCGTTTTTCTTCAGAAAGCTGGTTTACTTGTTTTAGCGCGGCATAGACAGAGGCTTCCGAGCTGTCTGGTAAAAGAATGCCACAAGCCTCACTGGTAATTACCTGCGGTACTATACCTACCGCTGTGCTAATTGGAAATGTGCGGCAGGCAACAGCTTCGAGAAACGATGCACAGAAGCCTTCTGACACGCTGGGCAGACAAAAAACATCTGCAATGGTATAGAGTGCCACCACTTCTTCAAAGGGCAACGCTCCCACTGGAATAACCGCAGGACAATTAAAATTCTGTACTGTTTTTTCTAACGGACCATCACCTGCAAGAAATAAGCAGATTGCAATGCCCTCTTCATATAAACGCCTAACAGCTTCCAATAAAGCATATACGCCCTTTTCTTTGATTAGCCGCCCTACAAAACAAACGCAGAGGGTATTTTGCGAGATGCCATATTCAGCGCTAAAATTACGTACCGGATGCTCGCTAAGAACTTTTATTTTTACTAAATCTATGGCGTTATAGAGAATCCCTTTGGCATTTATCGAAAAATGCCTCAACCATTCATTGCTAGCTGGCGAAACGCCGTAGAAATTTTTGCAGTAATGTTGAATGCGGTAGGTGATCCAGTGCTCATAAAGATTGATAATCTGATCGATCAAAGGGTTGGCAAGCGAGAGATGCGCAGAACCGTGCTCAATAACTATGCAAGGTATCTCTCTTTTTGCCGCAAACTGTACACCAAACAATGAATGTGGATAAAACCGTGTATTTACAATTGCAAAATCAAAATGCTCTTTTGAAAGCAATTTGACTAGATTTTTCCATGACTTATTTTTTTTTGGTATAGGAAGGCGACCATTTAATAGGCTAAAGCAAGGTAGGCGAAAAATGGATATTCTACCAAACCGTTCAAGCTCAGGTAAAGCGTTGACATTTGCCGTAACAACAGTAACTTGGTTGCCAGCGTTGGCCAGTTCTAGCGCTAATTGTTCAGTATATCGTTCCACGCCGCCCACATGTGGCGGATACTGTGCAGAAAAGAGGCAGTAATGTCTCATGCATTTTCTCCCCTTTTATTTTTGTCGTGCATAAAGTACCATAGAAACAACAGTGCGAAAGAAAGGAACAGAATGGCCATAGAGATAAGATAGGCGAATGACGCTCCATTGATCTCATAACGGCCAACCAAACTCGGCGAAATCAAGTAGGAAATCAGAGCCGCTATACCATATCCGAGTAAAAGCGCACGTTGGCGCCGGAGAACGGTGACGACATTATATAGAACTGTACTTGCGGCGCTAAAATTGCCTCCGACTAAAATCAATAGCAACGCTTTCCGATAAGCTGAGAGATTTGCACCGCACAATAGGGACAAGAAAGGAATGCCAACAAAATAAGCGACGGCTAATGCGAATACAGTCACGCCTGCGACCCACACAAGTAGCATACTCACAAGCGAAAGAAATTTTTTTAAATCCCGATCGTTCCACTGTTTGGCCAATGTTGTCAACATCGGGCGGAATAAAAAAATGCTTAACAGATTAATAAATGAGGCTGGCATAAACAAAAAACTGAAATAAGTCTGGATTTGCTCTGGATAGGCGTTGTCAATCGCATATTTTGGAATATTATAAATGTACATGAGAATAAAGGAACCGGCAAACAAAGGGAAGCAATCAAGGAATAATCGCCAGATCCGACTCCAGTCGAATTCGGGTCGGAACGAATCGAACCCTGCTGAGATAGGAACTTCGTAGCATAGAATCCAAAGAGATGAAATAATGCAGGCGGCCAAAATGGCCCATATCAGGTTTCTCGTGACCCAAAGCACAGCAATCAGAGTCAACATAGAGAGCATGACACGCGCAAAAAACGATTTGCCACTTAGATCCAGGCGACCAATCTTTTGAAATTGCCCATAAAACAAGCCCGAAAACGCGTCAATCATACGATAAAGACATAACAACAGTGCAACAGTTGCTTTGTATGGATCATATCCGCGCAACAAAATATCAACTGCACTGCACAAAAGCATGGCACCGCAAAGCAAAAGCTTAAACGCAAAGTAATGGGAAAAGCGGAACTTGTCCGTCACATCAGTGACTTGGTAGGTGTTCATTTCGAAGGATCCGATGGTCCACATCAGTTGGGCAATGGCAAAGCCAATAGCAAAAATACCACCTTGCACCTCTCCGGCGACTTGTGTAACAGCGGTTTGCAGGACAACAGTCGACAAAGCATTGCAACCGCTACCCATAATATTCCAGAAAAAGATACGTTTTGAATCAGCAGTGCGAGATAGAATGCGCGGCCTCATTTACCGTCACCAAAATCCAGCACTTCGGGGCAATGATTTTTTCGTTTATCTTCAGGCGGGAGTTGCATATAATCGCCGTAATACTGGCGAAGGATGGTATCTGCCTGATTGGGCACTTGAATCGTGATATCTTCAAATGGAATTGAAACTGTTGGGAAAACGGCATCTAAGCGCATTGTCGCATCCTCTGGCCGAATATAGGTAAGATCAATTATAGAATCGGTTTGCCGATCTGAAAACATTTGGCCCGCGTCCAAGTATTTTTTGGTAAGAAAAATTGGAAATGTACGGAATGGATGAAAACAAAGATGCAAGAAACGACAAACAGCCGACAAGAAACGGCCTTTCCAGCCATCAACAGGAATATGCGGAGACTTTAAAAAACAAATCAATTTCAGCTTTGCATACAGCCATGCTTTTCGCGTCTGCTTTTTGCGCAAGGCAGGATCAGAAACGGTTCGATCAAACGGGAAAATGTCGATATTGATTCCAAGGGGGACGCCTGCCTCTAAAAATTCTTTATCCTGACAAAGCGTTCCAATTTTATAAAATTTCCCAAACATAGAGGGAAGGTTCGGGGTGTTACTGGGGTCTAAAATTTGATATTTTCCGGCAATTTCTTGCGGTGCAATTGCAAGAAAGCGGTTATAATCTTCTCTCAACATGCAGACATCAATATCGTCATCCCAGGGAATAAAACCACCGTGCCGAAACGCGCCGATGCAACAACCGCCCAGCATGAAATAAGGAATATCGTGTTTGTTACAAATTGCAATAAAGTCTTTTAAAATAGAAAGCTCAGTTAATTGTAAGCGCCGCAATGTCTTCGGATCATATTCCCTTTTTTCATGGTTCTCCATATTAGTTATCCTTTCTGATTTCGGTAGGTCAAGATTATTTTGGAGACTTATCATCCGCTTCTAACATGGCCTTAAAGAGGTTCATATCTTCCATTGTGGTCAGCTTAATGTTTCGCTCGCTACCTGCGGCGAAATACAAAGTTTCACCCAGATCGGCCATCATGGTATTTGTGTAGGAAGAACCATAGATACCAATCTCTTTTGAGAAGGCCTCGCGGTAAGCCCACAAAAGCTTGCCATAGCGGTAGGCCTGCGGGGTCTGGACGCGACGGAGGGTTTCGCGAGGAATATACTTTTTGGTTGAGATTTCGTCCTGCTTGACAAAAATCTGTTCGTTATAGGGAAGCGAGGTTACGGCATTGCCGTAAATGCCGCATTTGACGATGACGTCGGAAAGCACCTCTTCATCAACGAGAGGGCGAATCCCGTCGTGGATGATGACAATATCGTCGTCTTTGCAGTGTTCCTCAAGGTTATAAACGCCGTTACGGATCGATTCTTGGCCGGTTGCGCCACCGCCGACAATCCATTTGAGCTTTGAAATACCGAATTGCTTCGCATAGGCGCGCAACATATCATGCCAGCCGTCAATGCAGACGACTTCGATGGCATCGATCATGGGGTGCTTTTCAAAAGCTTCAAGCGTATAAATGAGGATCGGCTTATCATGAATGCTGATGAACTGCTTTGGGATGCTTTGTTGCATTCGTTGCCCGCTACCTCCGGCGATAATCAATGCGACGTTCATGGCGAGACCTCGACTTTCAATTTTCCTATGTTTTCAGTGTTTCAAAAGGCACCCAAATTATAACAAACTCCGCCTACATTGTCAAACATTGTAAAAAGAGGCGCATAAAGCACCTCTTTTTATTTCGTTAAATTTATCCAATGAAGGGCAGTTTTTTTGAAAACGGTGCCTTATGGACCGGTGCAGAGGCTTCTTCTGGTCGTTCAAACAGTCGTTTCAGCCAAGCGATGGAGCGCGGCATCCAGCCGGCGACGTCTGGGTCGACATTGCAGGCCGCGCCGCAACTTGTAATCTCGGTCGCTAAAGACAGACCATGGCCGCCATTGGGATAGATATGCAATTCGAAGGGCACATTGGCTTGTGCCAGCTTTGCGGCGAACAGCAGACTATCTTCCACCGGGACGGCGCCGTCGCGGAAGGTATGGAACAAAAAGCTGGGCGGTGTTTGCAGGCCGACCTGATTTTGCGTATTGAGAAGGGAATAGGTTTTTTCCCAATCTCCGTTACCGATGATGCGATCCAGCTGGTTTTGCTGTTCCATCCAAGAGGTCGATATGACAGGGTACCCGAGGATCAATGCATTCGGCTTGACGTCTTCGGCCGAGCAGTCGGCTAACTTCAAAAATTCCTCTCGATCCCATAGCGTGCCGAGCGAGGCCGCTAAATGCCCGCCGGCCGAAAAACCACAGACTGCGATCTTATCGGGGATGACGCCAAATTCAGCGCTGTGCGAGCGTATAAGACGCATCGCCAGAAAAGCGTCGAGAAGCGGCCGGGGGAAAACGGCGTCGGCCCCAATGGAATAGTCGAGAATAAAGGCATGGAAGCCCGCGTTTAAATAGGAAAGCGCAATGGGCTCGGCCTCACGCTCGGAACAAAATGAATAGCCGCCGCCGGGAAAGACAAGGACCGCAGGCCGCAAATCCGGCGTTGCATTAGTGTCAAGCGGCTTGTAAAGATAGGCCGTTAGTTTAACGCCTTTATTTTCTGTCAAAGAATAGGTTTTATAAATCATGGGAACCCTCCTATTTTATCAGCGCACCGCGCTGTTTAAGCAGATAAACTTTTAGCAACGCCGCCTGAGTCTTGGCGTCCTTGATTTCGCCGTCAAGGACCATCTGCACCGCTTGCTCGAGCGGGATGCGTTCCGGCTCTAAAAATTCGTCTTCATCGGGATGGGTTTTGCCAAAATAGAGCCCAGATGCAACATACATATGGATAATTTCGCCGCAGTAGCCCGGAGAAGGATACAGTTCACCTAGATAGCGGAATTGCTCGGCCTTCGCCCCAGTCTCCTCCTGCAATTCGCGTTTGCCGCACTCGAGCGGGTCTTCATCATTATCTCGCTTGCCAGCGGGGACTTCGAGCACGACCTCGCTGTAGGGATATCGGAATTGGCGGACGAAAAGCACTTCGCCATTATCGGTTAGCGGCACTACGCAAACACCGCCCGGGTGTTCTACGACTTCTCTTGTCGCTTCGGCTCCGTTTGGCAACCGGGCGCGGTCGACCCGCAGGTTGATGATCCGGCCGCGGTAACGGTATTCTTTAGACAGTTGTTTTTCAATCAGATTCATGAAATGGACCTCCCAATTCATAAGAATAAAATGAATAGAAGTGATAAAAGGAGCCGGATTCTATGGAAAGCAGGATCAAACCCGTCGAATACGACTATTTTGGATACCGAAAACAAGTTGAGGCACTGTGTAAGGCCTATCCCGTTCTGCAAAGTTATATCATCGGTCGTTCAGCGGCTGGCCGAGATATTTGGGCGCTCAGAGTGGGGCGGGCCAGCGAATATGTCTTATATGCCGCGGCATTTCACGGAAGCGAACGAATTACTTGTAGCCTCATGTTGCGGTTTTTGGAAGAACTCTGCGATACACTCCAACACGATGGAGAGCTTGCCGGGCTCAAGGCACAGCACGCCATGTTTGGGCGCGGCTTAATCGTCGTCCCGCTGGTAAATCCGGACGGGTGCGAGATCGCATTGCGCGGAGCGATCGGTTGCGGCTATATGGCGCCGCGCATCGCCAAGATGTGCGGAGGCGATTTCAGCCGCTGGAACGCAAACCTGCGAGGCGTCGACATCAACCATAATTTCGACGCGGGCTGGGAAGAACTCCGAAAACATGAACGAGAAGAGGGGATCTATGGCCCCGGGCCGACCCGGTTTGGAGGGTTCCGCCCCGAAAGCGAGCCTGAAACATTGGCGCTGACAGAGCTTTGCCGAAATAATCGCATCCGGCATGTTGTGGCATTTCATTCGCAGGGGGAGGTCATTTATTGGAACTATGGCGACAAACAGCCGCCTCGCGCCGCCAAAATGGCCGAAATCATGGCCACCAGCTCAGGCTATGCGCTGGATGTTCCGACCGGCCTCGCGGTTGGAGGAGGATTTAAGGATTGGTTTATCGAAACCTTTAACAGACCGGGTTTTACCGTGGAAGTGGGGACGGGGAAGAATCCGCTTCCCGCCGGGCAGTTGCCAGATCTTTACGAGCGACTGCGGGAGATGCTGATGCTGGCAGTCATCATGTGAGATGATTTTAACACAGGGCGCCTGCGGATGCAAGCGCCCTAGTGCAAATTGTATTGACGAACCGTTCCGCGTTTGCTATAATAATACATATTTTTTGTGTAAAAAAGTTGAAAAAGGGCGGCGCGGAACATGGAAAAGATTTTGGTTTTGGACTTTGGTGGGCAGTACAACCAGCTCATAGCCCGCAGGGTGCGCGAAAATCGGGTATATTCCGAGGTCCGGCCTTATACAACCACTCTTGAAGAAATCCGATCGGCCGGGTATAAGGGTATTATCCTGACCGGCGGCCCCAAAAGTGTTTACGGTGAAAATGCCGTTCGGTATGAGAAAGCATTATTCGAATTGGGAATTCCGGTACTCGGCATTTGTTACGGCGCCCAACTCATGGCCTATACGCTTGGTGGTACAGTTGAGGCTGGCGCTAATGAGTACGGCGGCGTCAGCTTGTCGCTCGACACCGGGAGCCTGTTATTCCGTGGGATTCCGGCTAAAACGCAATGCTGGATGAGCCACACCGATTATATCAGCCAGATTCCCATCGGTTTTAAGATTTCGGCTAAGACTGAGTCCTGCCCGGTTGCCGCGATGGAAAATGATGTAAGAAAGCTTTATGCCGTACAATTCCATCCTGAGGTTATGCACACGCCGCAGGGCATGCAAATGCTCCATAACTTCCTGTTTGAAATTTGCGGATGCGCAGGAGAGTGGACCATGTCGTCCTTTACCCGCCGTACTGTCGCACAGCTGAAAGAAAAGATCGGCAACCGCAAGGTCTTATGTGCGCTGTCGGGTGGGGTCGATTCCTCAGTCGCCGCATTGCTACTGCATAAGGCAGTGGGGGACAACCTGACCTGCATATTTGTAGACCATGGACTGCTCCGGAAGGATGAAGCGAGCGATGTCGAATCATTGTTCCGCGGTCAATATGATATGAATCTTATAGCTGTAGATGCCGCCTCCCAATTCTTAGAAAAGCTCGCCGGCGTAGGCGACCCGGAGCAAAAGCGCAAAATTATCGGCGAAGAGTTTATCCGTGTTTTTGAGGCAGAGGCCAAAAAGATCGGCAAAGTAGATTTTCTTGTGCAGGGAACAATCTACCCGGACGTCATTGAAAGCGGTGCAGGCGACGCGGCATTAATTAAAAGCCATCACAATGTCGGCGGCCTGCCCGAGCATGTCGACTTTGAAGAAATTATCGAACCTTTACGCGACTTATTCAAAGATGAAGTGCGTCAGGTTGGACTTGAGCTCGGCATGCCGGAAGAGATGGTCTACCGCCAGCCCTTCCCGGGGCCGGGCTTGGGCGTGCGGGTCATCGGAGAAATTACGGCTGAAAAGCTGGAGATCCTAAAGGAGGCCGACGCCATTTTTCGCGAGGAAGTCGCGGCCGCCGGCTTGGATCGTGAAATCGGGCAATATTTTGCCGTTTTGACCGACATGCGGAGCGTTGGAGTGATGGGCGACGCCCGCACTTATGACTATACCATCGCTTTGCGCGCGGTTCAAACCAGCGACTTTATGACAGCTGATTGGGCCAAGCTCCCGTATGATCTATTGGAGCGTGTGTCTAACCGGATTGTAAACGGTGTGCGCGGCGTCAATCGCGTTGTTTACGACATTACAAGTAAGCCCCCGGCTACGATAGAGTGGGAATAAAACGAAGTACCGTAAAAACCCAGTATTTATGCGGGTTTGCGGCGTTCTAAGAAGTCTTTTGATAACAATTTGATAACAGCCATACACGAGCCATTATTCTTGCAATCCGGTGGTTTATGGGTTACAGAATGATTGACAAGCGGTTGTGTGGCAAAAGAAATCCATATTAGAAAGCCCTTAGCTGTGGGTAGTAACTCATAGCTAAGGGCTTTTTGTCGTTCTTTCAACTTG
>CASFAP010000041.1 GCA_949292695.1 uncultured Eubacteriales bacterium
CTGCTCGGCGGATTCGTCACCTTCATAAAGGAAAGAATCATGGTCGGCACCATCAAAATCGAGCTGGCAAAGATGACCGGCAAAACACCCGACATATTGACCTTGATCGGAATGTGCGAGTTCTGCCCGCCATACATTTTCCGGCCGACAACGCGCTTGGCGTACTGCACCGGGACGCGGCGTTCGGCGTTGGTCATCCAGACGATAAAGGCGATGATCAGCAAGAAGCCAATCACGATGCCGACCACAGCGACCTGCATGCCAAGGTTCCAGTAAGCGATCAAAGCGTTGAGCGCTTGAGGCGCGCGGGAGATGATACCTGCAAACAGCAAAATCGAAATGCCGTTGCCAATGCCCTTAACGTCGATCTGTTCGCCCAGCCACATGACGAGGGCCGAGCCCGCCGTAAAGCAGAAGATGATGACGATTGCGGCGAACCAGAGCGCGCCGCCCGAAACGCTGAGGAAATCATTGCGCACAAGGTAAATATAATATACCAAACCTTGCAACAGCCCTAAGCCAATCGTGACATAACGCGTAATCTGGGCGATCTTTTTCTGCCCTTCCTCTCCTTCTTTGGCAAGGCGCTCAAGCGGCGGGATGGCGACGCAGAGCAATTGCAGAATGATCGAGGCGTTGATATAGGGCGTCACCGACATGGCAAAAATCGCGCCATATTCGAGACCGCCGCCGGTCAAAATCGAAAGATAGTTGAAAAATTCATTTGCCATTCCGCCGTCCGAAACCGAGGCCTTGAGGGCCGCGACATCGATATACGGGACCGGAACGACCGATCCGATGCGGAAGACAATGATAATGAAGAAAGTAAACAGAATCTTTTTGCGCAGTTCGGCTACTTTCCAGGCATTTTTGATTGTTTGCCACATAACTTAAATCACCTCGGCCTTTCCGCCAGCAGACTGAATTTTTTCGGTCGCTGTGGCAGAAAAAGCAGACAGACGGACCGTCAGATTTTTGGTCAGCTTGCCGTTTCCGAGCACTTTTACGCCATACTCGGCTTTTTTGACGAGGCCTTTTGCCTTTAAGGCCTCGGCGTCGACAGTGGCGCCGTCTTCAAAGGCCTCCAAAGCGGAAACATTGATGATTTCACACTTTTGCGCAAAAATATTGTTGAAGCCACGCTTCGGCACACGGCGCTGGAGCGGCATCTGGCCGCCTTCAAAACCGGGCCTCATGCCGCGACCGGCACGCGCTTTTTGCCCTTTATGACCTTTACCGGCGGTCTTTCCATTGCCGGAGCCATGCCCTCTGCCGATTCGTTTGACGTCTTTCGTAGCCCCTTCAGCCGGAGAAAGTTCATGCAGTTTCATGATTCGCACCTCCTTGTTTCATCGCGGCAAACGCCGCGTCCCATTTTTCATGGTCATCTGTGAAGAAAACGCAGATTGTTTCACGCTTGAGTTACCTCGACGAGGTGGATGATTTTTGTTATTTTGCCCTTGGTCGCGTCGTTGTTGGGCTGGACCGATTCGTCCCCGACCTTTTTCAGGCCCAACGACGCCGCCGTGGCAATCTGGTCCTTTTTCGAGCCGATTAAGCTCTTGACCAGTTTGACTTTAAGGCCGTCAGCGGCCTTTTTTGCTCTTGGTGCCATAATGGTCCTCCTTAACCGACGATCTCTTTGACTGATTTGCCGCGAATCGCCGCAACCTGCTCGGCATTCCGCAGGGAGGTTAAGCCCTGAATGGTGGCGCGAACGACGTTGCAGGGATTGTTGGAACGCAAAGCCTTGGTACGGATATCCTTGATGCCGACCGTCTCGAGGACCGCACGAACCGGGCCGCCGGCGATAACGCCGGTACCAGGGGCGGCGGGCTTGAGCAAAACGCGGCCGGCGCCAAAGACGCCGATGACCTCGTGGGGGATGGTTGTGCCCTTGAGCGAAACCTGAATCAGGTTCTTCTTGGCCTCTTCAATCCCCTTGCGGATCGCGTCCGGCACTTCGCCGGCCTTACCAAGGCCGAAGCCTACGATGCCGTTGCCGTCGCCGACGACCACAAGTGCGGAGAACTTCATTACACGTCCGCCCTTGACGGTCTTCGATACGCGGTTGATGGCAACAACACGCTCTTTTAAATCTAAAGTAGTGGCGTCAATATTGGTAGCCAAACGTATTCCTCCTTTTTTAGAACTTGAGGCCGCCCTCGCGGGCACCTTCGGCAAGCTCCTTGACACGGCCGTGATAGATGTAGCCGCCGCGGTCAAACACGACCTCGGTGATGCCCTTCTCTGCGGCACGTTTCGCAATTAACTGTCCAACCTTGCGGGCGCCTTCCTTGTTGCCGGCCGCACCCTCGAAATCCTTTTCATTGGAGGCGGCGGCGACGAGGGTGACTCCCTTGACATCGTCGATCAGCTGGGCGTAAATATTGCTGTTGGAGCGGAATACGTTCAGGCGGGGGCACTCGGCGGTGCCGCTGATCTTTGCGCGCACACGGGCGTGGCGTTTCAGACGAGCCTTATTGCTGTCAGTCTTCTGAACCATGTCTCATTCACTCCTTTAATTATTTCTTTGCGCCCTTGCCGGCTTTGCCTTCCTTGCGGCGAATACGCTCTGAAGCATACTTAATGCCCTTGCCCTTATAGGGTTCCGGCGGACGCTTCTCGCGCACTTCGGCGGCAAACTGACCGACCTGCTGTTTATCGGGGCCTGAAATCACAATCGCATTGGGATTGGGGACATCAATGGTGATTCCAGGCACTTCAGAAACGACGACCTGATGCGAAAAACCGAGGTTCATCACAAGGTCTTTTCCCTGCTTGGCAACACGGTAACCGACGCCGTTGACCTCGAGTTCCTTTTTAAAGCCCTCAGTCACGCCCTCGATCATGTTGGCGATGAGGGTGCGGGTCAGGCCGTGAAGCGCACGATGCTCCTTTTGATCGCTCGGGCGGGACACGAGAATCTCATTGCCCTCCATGGCGATCGAGATCTCGGGGCGAAAAGACTGGGTCAAAGAGCCTTTCGGGCCCTTAACCGAAACCTCACTGCCATTCACCTTGACCTCGACACCGGCCGGGATCGCGATTGGTTTTTTACCTATACGAGACATCTCACAGCACCTCCTTACCAGACGAAAGCGAGGACTTCGCCGCCGACATTGGCCTGGCGCGCCTGCTTATCCGTCATGATACCTTTCGAGGTGGAGAGGATTGCGATGCCTAAGCCCCTCATGACCTTGGGCATATCCTCAACGTTGGTGTAAATGCGCAGACCGGGCTTGGAAACTCTACGCAGTCCGGTAATAATCTGCGACTTGTTCGGGCCGTATTTCAACGTCATGTGAATTACGCCCTGCTTCCCGTCTTCGACAACCTGGAAGCTACTAATATAACCCTCGTCGAGCAGAATTTGGGCAATCGCCTTTTTCACATTCGACGCGGGGATATCGACCGAATCGTGCTTGGCCGAGCTGGCGTTGCGGATTCTCGTCAGCATATCGGCAATCGTATCGGTGATTTGCATTGCAGTCAACCTCCTTTGCGTAATCAGTTTACCAGCTGGACTTCTTCACACCCGGAATTTCGCCCTTGTAAGCGAGCTCCCTGAAGCAGATGCGGCAAATGCCGTATTTGCGAAGATAAGCGTGCGGGCGTCCACAAATTTTGCATCTGTTGTATGCTCTGGTCGAAAATTTGGCAGGGCGGGCCTGCTTGACTTTCATCGATGTTTTCGCCATAATTCCACTCCTTATCTCGCAAACGGCGCGCCCATGAGCGACAGTAGCTCACGCGCTTCTTCGTCGGTGTTGGCGGTCGTAACAAAGATTATGTCCATACCGCGAACCTTGTCGATTTTATCATAATCGATTTCCGGGAAAATCAACTGCTCCTTCACGCCCATGGCATAGTTGCCGCGGCCGTCAAAGGAGTTGGGGTTGATCCCGCGGAAGTCACGTACGCGCGGAAGCGCGGCGCTGAACAGACGGTCGACAAATTCATACATCTTTTCGCCCCTGAGCGTCACCTTGGCGCCGATGGGCATTCCCTCGCGGAGCTTAAAGTTCGCGACGGACTTTCTCGCTTTGCAGACGACCGGTTTCTGGCCGGTGATCTTGCTTAAATCGGAGATGATCGCGTCGATCACCTTCGCATTGTCGCGGGCTTCGCCGCAACCTACGTTAATGACAACCTTTTCGAGCTTCGGAATCTGCATGACGCTCTTATAGGCAAATTTTGTCATCAGCGCAGGAGCGATATTCTGTTTATATTCGTCCCTAAGCCTTGCCATTTGTCATGTCCTCCTCCACTTAAAAGGTTTCACCGCATTTTTTGCACATACGGTCTTTCTTGCCGTCCGCGTAGATCTTGTGGGCCACGCGGGTCGGCTTATTGCACTTGGGGCAGACGAGCATCACTTTGGATGCGTAGATCGCGCCCTCGGTCTCGATGATACCCGAAGGATCGCCGGCCTTACGAGGCTTTACATGCTTTTTGACCTTGTTGAGGCCTTCGACGATGACCTTCTTTTCTTTCGGGCTGACTTCCAGTACCTTGCCGGTTTTGCCGCGGTATTTTTTGTCGCCGCTAATGAGCATGACCGTGTCGCCTGTTTTAACGTGAAGCGTATTCATTTTTATACCTCCCATTAAAGCACTTCGGGCGCCAAAGAGAGGATCTTTAAATAATCCTTCTCGCGGAGCTCGCGGGCAACTGGTCCGAAGATACGGGTACCGCGGGGGTTTTTGTCCTCGCGGATGAGCACAGCTGCGTTTTCATCGAATCTGATATAAGTGCCGTCAGAGCGGCGCAGGCCTTTCGCGGAACGAACCACAACTGCCTTTACGACATCGCCCTTTTTGACCGTGCCACCCGGAGTGGCTTTTTTCACGGAAGCAACGATGACGTCGCCGATGTTGGCATACCTCCTTTTGGAGCCGCCCAAAACCCGAATGCACATCAATTCCTTTGCACCGGTATTGTCGGCAACCTTGAGGTAACTCTGTTGTTGAATCACAGTGGTTTCCTCCTTGTCAAAAGACTATTTCGCCTTTTCGATTATTTCAACCACACGCCATCTCTTGTCTTTTGACAGTGGTCTCGTTTCCATCACAAGGACGCGGTCGCCGACTTTGCAGGCGTTTTCCTCGTCGTGTGCTTTGAATCGAATGGTATTTTTGATGATCTTCTTGTAGAGCGGATGTTTGACGTTGTCTTCGATCGCTACAACAACGGTTTTGTCCATCTTGTCGCTGACAACCTTACCCGTTCTGGTTTTCCGAAGGTTTCTTTCGCTCATAAGCTATTTTGCCTCCTCTTTCTCACGCGTTGGCGGCGTCACGGATCTCTTTTTCGCGGATCACGGTCTGAACGCGAGCGATATCCTTCTTGACGGCGCCGATGCGCATGGGGTTGTCGAGCTGGTTGATGGCGTGCTGAAAGCGCAGGTTGAACAGCTCTTCCTTCAGCTTCGCCAGTTGCTCTTTCAGTTCGGGCAAAGTCTTTTCTCTGATTTCCTTTGCATTCATGCCTGCTCACCACCCATTTCGCTTTTTGCGATAAACTTGCACTTGATCGGCAGTTTATTGGCGGCCAGACGCATGGCCTCGCGGGCCTGCTCCTCGCTCACGCCGCCGATTTCAAACATCACGCGACCCGGTTTGACAACGGCCACCCAGTATTCGGGCGAGCCTTTACCGGAACCCATTCGGGGTTCGGCCGGTTTTTCGGTGATCGGCTTGTCAGGGAAAATTTTGATCCATACCTGGCCTCCACGCTTAATGTAACGGGTCATGGCGATACGGGCGGCTTCGATCTGGTTGGAGGTGATCCACGCCGGCTCGAGCGCCTGCAGGCCGTAGTCGCCGTGAGAAACAGTGGTGCCACGGGTGGCCTTACCGGTCAGGCGGCCGCGCTGGACCCTGCGGTATTTCACACGTTTCGGCATCAACATTAGCGTGCGCCTCCTTCCTTGCGCGGTTTGCGCGCATCATGAAGGACCTCGCCGGTGTAAATCCAGACCTTGACGCCGATGCGGCCATAGGTCGTATTGGCTTCGGCAAAGCCGTAGTCAATGTCGGCGCGCAACGTCTGAAGCGGGATGGTGCCTTCATGGTAATGTTCGGTTCTGGCGATTTCAGCGCCGCCAAGGCGGCCTGAAACCTGGGTTTTGATGCCCTTCGCACCTAAGCGCATGGTGCGGCCGATGGCCAGCTTCATGGCGCGGCGGAAGGAAACACGTTTTTCGAGCTGAGCCGCAATATTCTCGGCGACCAGCGTCGCGTTCAAGTCGGGATTCTTGATCTCGACGATATTGATGATGACTGGTTTACCCAGCATCTCCTGGCATTTGGCGCGCAGTTTCTCGATTTCCGAGCCGTTGCGGCCGATGACCATGCCGGGTTTGGCACAATGGATGTGCAACCTAACGCGCGAGGCGTCGCGCTCGATCTCAATCTTGGGGACGCCGGCGGCGCGCAAAGTTTTCTTCAGGTACTTGCGGAGGTTATAGTCCTCAACCAAAGTATCTCCGAAGACATTGTCCTTGGCGAACCAACGGGAATCCCAGTTTTTGATTACGCCAACACGCATACCGTGGGGATTTACTTTCTGGCCCATTCTAAAACCTCCTTTTAGTCTTCACGTTCCCTGAGCACCAGGGTCATGTGGGATGTCCGCTTGTTGATGCGGTGGGCGCGGCCGTGGTCCTTCGGGCGGATCCGCTTGAGGATCGGGCCGGGGGCCACTGCGCACTCCGCGACATAGAGCTTAGAGACATCCATATTGTGATTGTTTTCAGCGTTTGCCATGGCAGAGGCCAACAGCTTCTCCAAATATTCACTGGCGGCCTTCGGCGTAAACCGAAGGATCGCCATCGCTTTTTCGGCAGGCTGATTGCGGATCAGATCCAAAACAATCTTCACCTTACGCGGTGAAATGCGGGCGTATTTAACGGTAGCTCTCGCTTCCATTTCGAAACTCTCCTTTCAACCGCTTACTTCTTGCCGGTGGTCTTTGCGCCGGCGTGGCCCTTAAAGGTGCGCGTCGGGGCGAATTCACCGAGCTTGTGTCCGACCATGTCTTCGGTTACATAGACCGGGACATGCTTGCGTCCGTCGTGCACCGCAAATGTGTGGCCGACGAAATCGGGGAAAATGGTAGAGGAGCGGCTCCAGGTCTTGAGCACACGCTTCTCACCGGCTTCATTCATTTCACGGACCCGTTTCAAGAGCACAGGTTGCACGTAAGGTCCCTTTTTAATGCTTCTTCCCATTGTTCAAACTCCTTTCGCCGACTAGTTCGAGCTACGACGCTTGACGATATACGAATCGGAGCGCTTATGCTTCTTGCGGGTCTTATAGCCGAGGGTCGGTTTGCCCCACGGGGTAACCGGGCCGGGACGGCCGATCGGGGATTTGCCTTCGCCGCCGCCGTGCGGGTGATCGCAGGGGTTCATAACAGAACCGCGGACGGTCGGGCGCCAACCCATGTGGCGCTTTCTGCCGGCTTTGCCGATGTTGACGTTGTTGTGCTCCGGATTGCTGACCTGGCCGACCGAAGCCATGCAACCGGCCGGAACGTTGCGAAGCTCGCCCGACGCCAGGCGCAGGAGCGCCATGCCGTTTTCCTTGGCCATCAGTTGCGCCATGTTGCCGGCCGCGCGGGCCAGCTGGCCGCCCTTGCCGGGATAGAGCTCGATGTTGTGCAGGAAGGTGCCGACCGGGATATTGGCCAGCGGAAGCGCGTTGCCCGGCTTGATGTCGGCATCGGGGCCGCTGACGACCGTGTCGCCGACCTTCAGGCCGACCGGCGCGAGGATGTAGCGCTTTTCGCCGTCTTCATACTGCACAAGGGCGATAAAGGCCGAGCGGTTGGGATCGTACTCGAGGGTCAAAACCGTAGCCTTGACACCGAAACGATCGCGTTTAAAATCGATGATCCTGTATTTTTTGCGATTGCCGCCGCCGCGGTGGCGGACGGTGATGCGACCATAGCTGTTGCGGCCGGCGTTCTTTTGAACAGTGGTCAGCAAGCTTTTTTCGGGCGCCACTTTCGACAACTCGGAGTAATCCATCGTCGTCATGTTGCGGCGGCCGTTGGTCGTCGGCTTGTAATGCTTGATTGCCATGATTGTTTCACTCTCCTAATTCGGCTTAGCGGGGAAAATCCCCATACATCACCGGAAACGCTTAGGCATTTCCTGTAGGACTCAAAAATTAGAGCAGTCCGTCAAAGAATTCAATCGGCTTGGAATCCTTTTTGAGGGTGACGATCGCTTTTTTCCAAGACGGGGTGTAACCGCTGTAGCGGCCCATCCGCTTTTCCTGGCCGCGGACATGCATGGTGTTGACCTTTGCGACCTCGACCTTGAACAGCTTCTCGACGGCCTCGGCAATTTCTACCTTGCCGGCGTCCTTTGCGACCTTAAAGGTGTATTTTTTGCCGGCGATACCGGACATGCTACGCTCGGTGATGACCGGGGCCAAAATAATGTCTTGCGCGGCCTTCATTCTGCGTACACCTCCTCGATTTTTGCAACGGCATCCTTGACAATGACGAGCGAATCGGCATTCAGGATGTCATAGGTGTTGATGGTGTTGACCTGGGCGGTCTTGACGCCCGCAATATTTGCGGCGCTCTTGACGGCCACTGCATTGTTCTCAGGCAACACGATCAAGGTTTTCTTGGCGGCGCCGATGGCCTTGAGGCATTCGGCGACGGGTTTTGTTTTATAGGATGCAAGGTTCAGCGCATCGAGGACGATGAGCGAACCCGACAGCACTTTGTCGGACAAAGCCGATTTCAGCGCGAGTCTGCGAACCTTTTTGTTGAGGCTGTAGGAATAGTCGCGCGGTTTCGGGCCGTGCGAGATTCCGCCATGGCGCCATTGCGGCGCGCGGATCGAGCCTTGGCGGGCATGGCCCGTGCCCTTTTGCCGCCACGGTTTGCGGCCGCCGCCCGAAACCTCGGTGCGGGTCAAAGTGGACTGGGTGCCCTGACGCTGGTTCGCGAGATAGTTGACAACGGCCATATGCATGACGACCGCGTTGGGTTCAATTCCGAATACGGCTTCGCTCAGAGCCAAATCTCCGACTTTGTTACCAGCCATATCGACAACTGCTACATTCGGCATATTCAACACTCCTTCCCTTAGGCCTTGACGCTGTCAAAGAGAACGACGATGCCGCCTTTGGGGCCCGGAACGGCGCCCTTCACGGCGATGATGTTGTTCTCGGCGTCAACCTTGACGACATCCAGGTTCTGAACGGTGACCCGCTCATGGCCCAGATGGCCGGCCATCTTCTTGCCCTTCATAACGCGAGAGGGCGTAGAGCAGGCGCCCAGCGAGCCGCCGTGTCTGGCGACCGGACCGGTACCGTGCGACATTTTCAAACGGGAGAAATTCCAGCGCTTGATGACGCCGGCGTAACCTTTACCCTTCGAGGTGCCGCGCACATCGACGCGGTCGCCCTCGGCGAAGAGATCGGCCTTCAAAACGTCGCCGACATTGAGCGCGCTCGTATCCTCCAGCCGGAATTCGCGAAGCACTTTCTTGGGCGCGACATCGCCCTTGCCGAAGTGGCCCTTCATGGGCTTATTCACCTTCGAGGCCTTCAAATCGCAGTAACCGATCTGCACGGCCTCGTAGCCGTCGTTCTCGACCGTCTTCTTCTGGCTGACCACGCAGGGGCCGACCTCGAGGACGGTGACCGGGACGACGTTGCCCTTGGTGTCAAAAAGCTGGGTCATGCCGAGCTTTTTTCCAACTAATCCCTTTTTCATAAATATCCTCCTTATTGGTTATTGGTTGACTTTCGCCAACTTGACCACGCCGGGGCTTAGAGCTTGATTTCAATCTCTACGCCGGCGGGGAGCTCAAGACTCATCAGCGCTTCCACGGTTTTGTTGGAAGGTCTGAGAATGTCGATAAGCCGTTTGTGCGTGCGGGTTTCGAACTGCTCGCGGCTGTCTTTATATTTGTGGACAGCGCGCAGGATGGTCACGACTTCCTTTTCGGTCGGGAGCGGCACAGGGCCTGAAACGCGGGCGCCGGTGCGCTTTGCGGTTTCGACGATCTTTTCGGCCGACTGGTCGACGAGGGCGTGATCATACCCCTTGATTCGAATGCGGATTTTTTCTTTGACTGCCATTGTTTCATTCGCCTCCTGATACTTGGTTGGCGGGCAAAACTTTACACTGTGCCGTGTGTTTCAAGCTGGCACATTTTAAAACCGGATCGGCTGGGGTCACAGTCAAATCCGGGTACGGAAATCTTCGACTTCCGCGGCTCAAAGCGGCACGCAAGCCCGCATTTCGCCTTTCTCAAGTTCTTTCGCCCGGTTTGTAAATCGGACATACTCCGTGGAAATTCCCCGGCTCGAGGCCGGCCACCTCCCACATCATCGCATATCTGTACGCATAACGTACTTGGGTATGATACCACACAAAATTCTTAATTGCAAGTACTTTTTTCAAAAAATTCATAAAAAATGCGCCCAGATGAAGCCGGGCGCTATCATTCGACAAAAAATCACTTTTTCTTCGGCGCATTTGGATCTAAAAACCGCTTGCGGTTGACCCATACAATGGCCGCAATCGACGCGACGGCAAGAAGTACCGGCAGGATGATCCAGATGCGCAGACTTCCGGCGATATCGGGCATGTTCTTTTTTTCCGGGACCGAAAAGTCCTCTTGCCCGTCGTCGCTGGGGACTTCATACGCACTTTGGCTCGAAACCGGATCGCTCGAGATGACGACACCCGGCGCCGTCGCGCTACCGGCCAGGCCGGGATCATGCTCATCCTCGGAGATGACCGGCTGGCTACTGGGTGTCACGGTCACGGACGGCGCCGAACTGCTGGGCTCGACCGTGACTGAAACGGTACCACCCTGCGCTTCGGAGCTGGATTGCGGATCTTCAGTTTCCTCCTGGTCGCTCGACGCGCCCTCGCTCTCAGAACTGTCCTGAGACGACGCGGACGAAGTGTCCGACGAAGTCTCGAGCGGGGCGCTTGAAGTTTGCGCCGTGTCCGACGACGAAGTCGCCTCCTCGGCGGCCGCGAAACACAGCGACCCGAGCGACAGCAAAAAGACCAGTACGAGTGCGACGGTCATCCATTTTTCCTGTTTTTGCAAGGGCACTTCCTCCTTGTTCGGCAAACGTCTGCCGGCTTAATAAGCCTTCCCCCAATAGAGCATTTTGGCGGCCGGCTTGCCGCAACAGACGCATCTGTCGGCAATCTGCTCCTGTTCGAAGGGGATGCAACGCGAGGAGACGCCGGCCTTTTCCTTGAGCGCGTCCTCGCATTCGCGCGAGCCGCACCACATCGCTTTGATAAAGCCGGGCTTCTCTTGGGCGGTTTTGATCATCTCTTCCATGGTTGTCGCCTGGTAGGTCATAGTCTCGCGGCGGGCAAGGGCCTTTTGGTAAAGCCCGTCCTGCACCGCTTTTAGAAGCATAGGGATCTTTTCCTCCAGCTCGTCGAGCTTTACAAAGGTTTTCTCGCGGTTGTCGCGCCGGACGACGACGCACTGGCCCTGCTCAATGTCTTTCGGGCCAATCTCGACTCTCAGCGGCACGCCCTTCATTTCATACTCGGCAAACTTCCAGCCGGGCGACTGCTCTGAAAGATCGATCGAAGCGCGAGCGATCTTTTTCAGGCGTTCATACAGCTCGGTCGCCTTCTCCGTCACGCCGGCTTTATGCGCCGCAATGGGGATGACGACGACCTGCTTGGGCGCGATGGCCGGCGGCAACACAAGGCCGTTATCGTCGCCGTGCGCCATGATGATGGCGCCAATTAAGCGGGTCGAAACGCCCCAGGAGGTCTGATGCGGATAGGTTAGCTGGTTGTCTTTATCGGCGTATTGGATGCCGAAAGCGCGGGCAAAACCGTCGCCAAAATAGTGCGAGGTGCCGCTCTGAAGCGCCTTGCCGTCGTGCATGAGGGCCTCGATGGTATAGGTGGCCTCGGCGCCGGCGAAGCGCTCTTTCTCGGTCTTCTGCCCCTTGATTACAGGGATAGCCAAGCACTGCTCGACAAAATCGGCATAGACGTCCAACATCTGGATGGTTTCGGCTTTAGCTTCCTCGGCCGTTGCGTGGATGGTGTGCCCCTCCTGCCATAAAAACTCGCGCGAGCGCAAGAACGGCCGTGTGGTCTTTTCCCAACGCACGACACTGCACCACTGATTATAGAGCTTGGGCAGGTCGCGATAGGAATGCACGATATTCGCATAATGCTCGCAAAAAAGGGTTTCCGACGTCGGGCGGACGCACATGCGCTCTTCGAGCTTTTCATTGCCGCCGTGGGTCACCCAGGCGACCTCGGGCGCGAAACCTTCGACATGGTCCTTTTCTTTTTGAAGCAGACTCTCGGGGATAAAGAGCGGCATGTAGACATTCTCATGCCCCGTCTCGACGAACCGCTCGTTTAAAAGCTTTTGGATATTCTCCCAGATGGCATACCCATACGGGCGGATGATGAGGCACCCGCGGACGCTCGAATAATCGACGAGTTCGGCTTTGAGAACGACGTCGGTATACCATTTTGCAAAATCCTCCTCCATGGAGGTGATGGATTTGACCATTTTCTCATTTGACATAAAATTCACCGTTTTCTATCAAAGTAAGCCTATTATAGAGCGAGAAACAGATAATTGCAACCCGCATTTTCCGCCGGACGCATTTTTGCGGCTCGCCCGCACGTCAGGCCTGTGCAACTGCGTTTGCCGAAGCCTCGCGTTTTAGGCCAACTCAATTTCAGGGTAGTTGCCGAGAAAGCTGAACTGCGGCAGTTCCACCGAAAGCGCACTCAGAAGCGAGACCGTACCCGCGTCGGTCGCGCGGCCGGCAAAATCGAGGTAAAACTGGTATTCAAAGTTGCCGTTGCCGGCGGCGCGGGACTCGATTTTTGTGAGATTCAGCCCCTGCATGGCAAACCGGTCGAGCACCTGGTAGAGCGAACCGGTGACGTGCGGCACCGTAAAGACGACGCTGATTTTATTGCTGTTTGGAAGCGCTACGAGCCGCTTGGAGATAACGATGAAGCGGGTAAAATTATGTTGCACAGTTTGAATCGAGGGCCTTAACACCGCAAGTCCATACACCCTTGCAGCCTCGTCCGAAGCGATGGCCGCCCGTTGCCTGTCGCCCCATTCGGCCACCTGCTTGGCCGCCGCGGCAGTGCTGTCGCATTCATGCGCTTTGAGGTGATGTTGCTGTAAAAAGGCGGCGCACTGGCTGAGGCCCTGGGGATGGGAATAGACGTCGGTGATTTCTTCGAGCGTCGCACCCGGGACCGAAAGCAAATTCTGGCGCACCGGCAACACCGCCGAGGTGACGATAAAATGCCGATACCGCAAAATCAAATCATAAACTTCCCCTACCGAGCCGGCGTTGGAATTCTCGACCGGGACGACGCCGAGCGTCGCCCGGCCGGATTCCACCGCCTCAAAGACATCGGCAAAATGGCCGAAATACCCAATCGGCGCTTCCGGAAAACAATGCCTTGCGACGGCATGGCAAAAAGCGCCTTCAGCGCCAAAACAGGCGACCGAGCCCTCGGGCAAGGCATTGGAAGCCGATAAAAGTTCCGCTTTGAGAGGCGTATCGCCGGCGATCAAACCCAGCTGGAGCGCCCGGCTGGCCTGCATGATTTCGCGGTAGACCGCGGCGACCTGATCGCCGCGCTTCCCCCCAGCTTCCCGGACCTTATCGAGGATCTTTTGCTCCCGTTCGGGGTGCAAGACCGGCAGGCCCTCGCGCTGTTTGATCTGCGCGACCGTCTCAGAGCAGTCCATGCGCGCGGCGAGAAGCGGCACGAGCTGGCGGTCGATCTCATCTATTTTTTGTCGAATCTCATCCAGATTCATCACTTTCCCGCCCTTTCCATCAAGTCGAGGAGCGCGACGCACAAGGCCGCCTCCAGGGCCGGAAGCGCCCGCGGGACGATGCAGGGGTCGTGCCGCCCGGTGATTTTCAGCGTTGCGTCCTTGCCCGACTGCAAATCGACGGTCTGCTGTTCGAGGCCGATCGAGGGCGTGGGCTTGAGGGCGACCTGAATTATGAGCGGCATGCCGTTGGTGATCCCGCCCAAAATCCCGCCGCAATGATTGGTTTTCGTGCGAACGGTTCCGTTTTCATAATGCATCGCGTCATTGGCCTCGCTCCCGCGAAGCGAAGCGAACTCGAAGCCGGCGCCAAACGAGACGCCCTTGACGGCCGGGACGGCGTAAAGGGCACTGGCCACGACATTCTCGACCCCCTGGAACATCGGGTCGCCGAGTCCGGCGGGCAATCCGTCGGCCACGAGCTCGACCGCGCCGCCGACGCTGTCGCAATCGGCCTTGGCCGCCATAATCTCCTGCTCCATGGCCTGTTTGGCGGCCGGGTCGATGACCGAAAAGTATTCCCGCGATAAACGCGCAAGCAGTTCTTTGTCCGGCGCCACAGGATCGAGCGCGGCATCTTTGACTGCGCCGATCTGACTGACATGGCCGGCGACGACGACACCCCTGCGGGCCAGAATGCCGCGGCAGATGCTCCCCGCGGCGACCAGCGGCGCCGTCAAGCGGCCGGAAAAATGTCCGCCGCCGCGCACGTCGGAGTACCCGCCGTATTTGATTGCCGCGGCATAGTCGGCGTGGGACGGCCGCGGGCAGGCGCGGATGTTATCATAATGCTGGGAGCGAGTGTCGGTATTGCGGATCAACACAGCCAGCGGCGCGCCGGTCGTGTATCCGTTCAAAACGCCCGAGAGAAACTCCGGCTTGTCCGGCTCTTTGCGGGCCGTCGCCGTCGGGTCAAGGCCCGGCGCGCGGCGGGCGAGTTGCGCTTCTATCAGCGCTTCGTCGACCGGCTCGCCGGCCGGCAGGTGCTCCAAAACGGCGCCGATGCCCGGCCCGTGGCTCTCCCCAAAGATCGACAGGGTGACGCCTGCGTTCGATTCATATGGCACGGCTGTTTCCTCCCAGCACTTCAAAATCTTCAAAAAAGGTCGGATAGGATTTGCGAATCGCCTGCGCATCGGAAATCGTACTATCCCCTTTTGCAAATGCGGCCGCAACGGCAAAGGCCATGACGATGCGGTGATCGTTTTCCCCTGAAATGGCCGCACCCGTCGGCCGGCCGCCGGTGATGAGGAGCCCGTCCGGCTTTTCTTCCACATCGACGCCCATGGCCTTCAGTCCCGCGGCCGTCGCGGACAGGCGGTCGCTTTCTTTCAGGCGCAACCGCGCGGCTGAGTGAATGACGGTGTTCCCCTTGGCAAAGGCGGCGGTGACCGCCAGCGCCGGCACAAGGTCGGGAATTTGCGAGGCGTCGATGGTGATGCCATGAAGCGGCGCGCTTTTGACGCAGAGCGTATCGCCGCGCCAATCGACCTTCGCGCCGAAGGCCGCGATCAAATCGGCCGCGACCCGATCGCCCTGGCGCGAATCGCGTTTAAGGCCCCGGATCGCGATCTCCCCGCCGATCGCGCCCGCAGCCAGAAAAAAAGCGGCCTGCGACCAGTCGCCCTCGATCGCCGCGTCGGTCGCCCGGTAGGCCTGCCCGCCCGGGACGAAATACCCGGCGGCGGTCTGTTCCACCCGAATGCCGAAGCGCGCCATCCACTGTAGCGTCAGGTCGATATACCCCGTTGATTCGAGGGGCGTCGTGAGCACGATCTCGCAGTCGCCGCCCGTCAGGGGCGACGCGAACAATAGCCCTGAAATATACTGCGAGCTGATATCACCCGGCAGGCAGTACTGCCCGGGGCGCAACTTGCCTTCGATGGTCAATGGCAGGCGGTCGCTCGACACCTGCACGCCGCCGGCTTTCAGCGCCGCAGTCAGTGGCCCGAGCGGGCGCTCAGGCAGACGGCCGCGGCCGGTAAATGTTACATTTCGGCCCAACGCCGCCGCAATGGGCAACAAAAACCGAACCGTCGAGCCGGATTCTCCGCAGTCGATGGGTTCCGACCGCCCGTCTTGCAATGCGCCAAAATAAAATCCGTCGTTTTTTTCTGTGATATTCGCTCCCAGCGCCTCAAGGGCGCCCAACGTCGCGCGGATATCGTCGGATTCGCAGTGCGGCGTAATCCGGCAGGGCGCACCCGACAATGCGGCGCAAATCAGCGCCCGGTGGGCCGCGCTTTTCGAAGGCGGGACTGTCACCTCGCCCCGAAGCGCCGCGGGTGAGATCTGCACGCGGTTCATTGCACTCCCTCCAAAAAGGCCGGCAAATCAGAAGCCGGCAGGTCGTACACATAGCCGTCGCCGATATCGCGCAAGAGCACGAGGTGCATTTTGTCGCCGTGGCGCTTTTTGTCGCGCACAAGATATGGTAGCAGGCTTTCGAGCGGGACATCTGTCCCGGTCGGCAAACCGTTTTTTGTAAGGCAATCGGTAATCTGCTCCGTAATACCCTTTGGCGTCAGCCCCCGCCGTGCGGCCGCGGCCGAAATCATAGCCCAGCCGGCGGCGACGGCCTCGCCGTGGCTCGGGCCGGAAAAATGGTGGTAGGCCTCGATCGCATGCCCCAACGTATGTCCGAAGTTCAATAGCATCCGCTCGCCCCGCTCTTTAAAATCCCGCTCGACGACGTCGCGCTTGATTTTCACGCAGGTCTCGATGATCGTCTCGAGAAAGGTGGACGGGTCCTCTTCCCTTAAGCGCCGGAACAAGGCCGCATCGCGGATCAAAGCCGTTTTGATGACCTCGGCCATCCCGTCGCGCATAAAGCGGGCGGGGAGGGTATGTAAGGTGTCGGGGTCGATGAGCACCAGCGCCGGATTATAAAAGGCGCCGGCCAAGTTTTTGCCCTGCGGCAGATCGCACCCCGTCTTGCCGCCGACCGAGGAGTCGACCTGCGAAAGAAGCGTGGTCGGGATCTGGACGAACGGAATGCCGCGCAAATACATCGCGGCCGCAAAGCCGGCCATATCCCCTGTGACGCCGCCGCCCAGCGCGACGGCGAAATCGGCGCGGCTGAGCCCCGCCTCGCACATGGCGCCCAGCATGCCGGCGACGGTGGAGAGTTGCTTGTGTTCCTCCCCCGCCTCGAAAACGTAAAGCGACGCCTCGATGCCGGCGTCCTGCAAGGAAGCCAGCACCCGTTCGGCATAGAGCGGCGCAACGGTGCTGTCGCTTATAATAAGCGCTTTGCGGCCCTTTAGGGTGGCGGCAATGGTCTCACCGCAAACTCTCAGTAGGCCCCGCGCAATCAAAATATCATAACCCGGCGCGGTGTTCACCCGGATTGTCGTCATACAAAAAACCCCTTTATCCCCGAAGGGCGCGTTCCACAGAGAAAAGTTTCTTCGCCAGCTGGTCGAAGCGGTCGGGGGTGATCGACTGCGCGCCGTCCGACAATGCGTGCGGCGGATCGTTGTGGACCTCGATGATCAGCCCGTCGGCCCCGGCGGCCAGCGCCGCCAGCGAGAGCGGCTCAATGAGCCAGGAGATGCCCGAGGCGTGCGACGGATCGACGACGACCGGCAGGTGCGACAGCTTTTTGAAGATGGGGACAGCTGAAATATCGAGGGTGTTGCGGGTGTAGGTCTCAAAGGTGCGGATGCCCCGCTCGCAGAGGATGACCTTTTCGTTGCCGCTGGCCATGATGTATTCGGCGCTCATCAGCGTTTCCTCGATCGTATTGGCCAGGCCCCGTTTTAACAGCACGGGTTTGTCCAGCTTGCCGACTTCTTTTAATAGCTCAAAGTTTTGCATGTTGCGGGCGCCGATCTGGATGACGTCGACCTCCTCGAACAGATCGAGATGGGAGGTGCTCATGATTTCGGTGACAATCGGCAACCCGGTCTCTTTTTTGGCCTCCAAGAGCAGTTCAATGCCCTCGGCCCGTAGGCCCTGGAACGAATAAGGCGAGGTACGCGGCTTAAAGGCGCCGCCCCGCAAAAAGGTCGCGCCGCTCTGCTTGACCCGTTTGGCAATGCCGATGATCTGCTCTGCCGACTCCACCGAACAAGGCCCGGCGATCAGCTGGAGGCTCCCGCCGCCAAGGCGGGCGCCGCCGACCGAGATGACAGTGTCATTGGGGTGAAAGGCGCGGTTGGCCTTTTTATAGGGTTCTTGGACCCGTTTGACGCTCTCGACGATCTCGTTGGCCTGGATGGCCTCGATGTCGATCGTGTGGGTGTCGCCGAGCAGGCCCAGCACCGTCGACTGCGTGCCGCGCCAGACATTGACCTGGACGTTATATTTTTCGGTGAGCCGCTCCGAAAAGGCTTCGAGTTGCGGCTCGGTCGTACCTGTTTTTAATACGATAATCATGAAAGAAAGCTCTCCTTGGAATGGTTTTATCGTCCGAAGGCGGAAAATGCGCCTTCAAAATATTGTATCAAAAATTGGGATCAGAATCAAGGTTTCCTTTGATTTTGCGCTTTTGCCCTTTGCATTCGTGTGAGCACTGCAAAAGACCCTGTTTCATTACGGCTTTTCCTTACCGGATTCCTTTTTTTGCGAGAGAATCGCCTCGGCGACCGCGTCGGGTATCCCTTCCCCGCTGACGACAAAATCGGCCGCCGCGAGATAGGCGCTTCTGCGCTCGGCCAACAAGGCCGCAACCTTTTCCGCCTTGTCGGCCCCTTTTAACAGCGGCCGGCTTTGATCGTGCCGCAACCGCGCGAGCACCGTTTGCGGTGAGACATCCAAAAAGAAGACGGTGCCGCCCATTTTCAGCAGGGCGCGATTTTCCTCGCGCACCGGAATGCCGCCGCCGAGCGCCACGACCTGACCGTCCGTTTTGAGCAGATCGGCGAGGGCTTCGGACTCCAACGCGCGGAAGGCTTCTTCGGAATGGGCCGCAAAGTAGTCGGAGATGGTCATGCCAATGCGCCGCTCGATTTCCGTATCAGTGTCGACAAACCGCCGCCCGGTCTTGGCGGCCAAGCGCTTGCCGACCGTCGACTTGCCGCTCCCCATAAAGCCGCAGAGGATGAGATTGTCCCGCTGAAAAGCGCGGGCCAGTTCCGCTTCGGCCGCGGCCGTGATCTCAGCGATCTGCGCGGGCGAAAAGGAGGCGTCATACCAATAGGTGTGGGCCTTGGCCGCCTGCCAGACCAGCATCGGCAGGCCGTAGCCGACCTTCTTTCCGCATTCCCTTGCCATCCGAATGAGCTTGGTCTCGCGCGGATTATAGACCGCGTCAAAGACGGCGGCAAAGCGGGCAACCTGCGACTGGCTCACAGGGCTGGCATCGACCTTTGGATACATGCCGACCGGCGTCGCGTTGATCATCAGCTCAAAATCGGCATCGATATCAGCAGTAATTTCCATTTTTGGGGCGCGTCCATAGGCCGCTTCGAGTTCCCTTTGCAAGGTCGACGCCTGCGCAAGATCGGCTTCCCGATAGCCGAGGGTCAGTTCGCACCCGGCCATCATGCATTCATGCGCCATCGTGCGGGCGACGCCGCCGGTGCCGCACAAAAGCACCCGGCCCGACAATTCGATGCCGGCCGTCTCAAGGGCCTTTAAAAAGCCAAAGGCGTCGGTATTGTGCCCGATCAGGCGGCCGCCAGAACGGCTGACCGTATTGACCGACTGATACCGCCCGGCCACGGCGTCGAGTTCGTCCAAGTAGGGAATGATCCGCTGTTTATGGGGGATTGTGATATTAAATCCGCTAAGGCTTCGCAAAAGGGGTTGCGCCTCTTCCATTTTTTCGGGCGGAATTTCGCGGACGGTATAGTCGGCATCGCGGCCGCTAAAGGCAAAAAGTCGGGTATGGATTAGGGGCGAAAGTGTGTGCCCCATGGGGTAACCGATGACGCAATAGGTTTCTGGCATTAAGCATCCCTTCCAATCAAATTTAAGATACTTTAAGAAAATTCCCAAAGAAAACTGTTGACAAAGTGCTGTTTGCAACATATTATTTGTTTAGGTATTTTTTAATATATCACATTTGTCGCCCCTTTGTCCAGAGAAAACAGGGCGGCATGGCATTTTTAGGAGGTTATTTTATGGTATTCGAAAAAATCCGTGATATTTTAGCTGAACAGCTTGATCTCGAGCCTGATAAGCTGACGATGGAAACCGACATCGCCGAGGATCTCGGCGCCGACAGCCTCGACGTCGTCGAGATGCTGATGTCGATTGAAGACGAATTTGACGTCGAAATTCCAGACGACGCGATTGACAAGCTCAAAACCATCGGCGACGTCGTCGAATACATTCAGGAACATTCAAAATAAGCGTTGCGAACCCGCGCGGGAAGCATACGCATAAATTAAGCCGCATAAGGGCTGTGCCCGGCGCTAAAAACACATGCAGGCGCATCCGGAAATTTTTCATAAACAAATGACCCTTCCTTATCTTTCAGGAATCTGAAAGCCGGGACGGGTCATTCCTATTTTATGTTCCTGCCGCTTTTTTTCGGTATGCAGTGGGTGTTTGCCCGACGTATTGCCGGAAGGCGTTGGAAAAATGCTGGCTGGAAGAAAAGCCCAACATATAAGAGATTTCGGTCACCTTCAGGGGCGAATCGGCAAGGAGCGACCTCGCCCTTTCCATTTTCAACCGCAACGCATAGTCATGCGGCGAAAACCCTGTGCTCAGCCGGAATTTGCGTTGGAATTGTGGAAGCGAAAGATGAATCCTGCGGGCCAGATCCGCGGCGCAGTAGGGTTCTTCGAGATGCGTTTCAAGATAGCGCACGGCTTCCCGGATGTCGTCTGGTAGGGCTTCCTTTGTCGCAACTTTTCCACCGAGAATTCGAGTCAACTGATAAAAAAACTCGGTCAAAAGGCCGACGGTGCGGGCGCGCCGAAAGGGAGAATCGCTTTTGCTGATCTCTAATACTTCCTCCAAAAGTTTTTTCAAAGCAGGGGTTCCGTGAAACAGACGCGTCTGGATTGAAAACAGGGTGTCCCGGATGGCATCCGAGGCGGCACTGTCTAGGCCTAAGAAATGCGCCGTGTCGGGCAGGCAGGAAAAAATGATGTAATAAAATTTGGATTTTTCTTCGGTCCAGGCGCCGGTCGAGTGAAGCTCACCCGGCATGGCAATAAAGATGTCGCCGCTATGCACCTCATACACCTTGCCGCCCAGTTCGTAATGTTGCGCCCCCTCATAATGGCAACATATTTCAAAACAGTCCCGATGGATATGGGGCGCAATCGGCGGATTGCATGATCCGGCGTACTCGACTCTGGATAAAGAGCGGATATGGGGCAAATCCATGCCCTCGAACTCGGTGGTAATATGCATCAAAAGCCCCCTTTTTCTGACCTTTGTAAAGCAACTATAGCATGGGCATTTTTAGAAGTCAATGCACTGTGCAAAAAAAGAGGATCATTCATTTTTGCAAGCGAAAGGGGCAATTATCCTGTATCATGAAAAAAACGCCAAAGGAGGAAGCCTATGAATTTCGAACGCCATAACGTGGAAGTGCGAAGACTGCAAGCGCAACAGCGGGAGGGCAACTGCGAACGGGTGATGATGTCTCTCGCCATGAATCCTCGGATCATCCTATCTGATCCGGCTTTGAATCCCGCGCAAATTCCCTTCAAGACCTACCTGGAGGATTCGCAAACCATGCTGGAGATCCAATGCCGGTTTCAGGAATATTGCGCGGAATACCTCATCAGCGACCGGATCATGGGTTTTGAAAACTTAGAGGAAATTCCGGTGTATCCCGACTTTCAAAACGTGCTGGAGGGGGCATGTTTCGGCGCTGAGATCGTCTATCACGGTTGCAACGAACCGGTGAATATACCCTGCGCCGACGAAGACACAAAATACGATCTGATCAAAAATACAAAGCCCTTTACCGACCCGCTCGGCGGCATTGTTGCCAAACTTTTGGCGCACGACGCCTATTTTCGCAAAAAAAGGCAGGAGGGCTACACCTACAAAGGAAAGCCCCTGGCCCAACCGGGCACCGCCGGCCTCATCACCGACGGGCCCTTTACCATCGCCTGCAACCTTATCGGCGCCACCGCGGCCTGCATCGGCCTAATGGAGGAGCCGGAATTTATGACGGAACTGCTGGACTATATCACCGAAGCCATCCTAGTCAGGATCAAGGCATTACGCCGCTATTACGGCCTACCAGACCAGTCTGACACCTATTTTTTTGCCGATGATAGCATTGCGCTTTTATCGATCGACACCTATACCGAATTCATCCTCCCCTTGCATAAAAAACTGCAACGCGAGCTCAGCAACGGCCGCGGACAGGCAAGCGTCCATCTGTGCGGAGACGCCTCCCGCTTTTTCCCGTTGCTCGCAAAGGAGTTAAAGATCACCTCCTTTGACACCGGCTTTCCCATCGATCACGGCAAAATTGTGCGCCAGCTCGGCCCCGACATTACGGTTTATGGCGGCCCGCATATCGAAACGTTACGGTCCGGCACACCCGAACAGATCACTACCCAAACCCGCTCCATTTTAGAGGCGGTAAAGCCGCACACCCGCCGGTTTATCATCAAGGAGGCCAACAACCTTGCCCCCGGCACCCCGCCCGCCAATCTGATCGCGATGCATGAGGCTGTCAAAAAATACGGCCGCTACGAAGCTTAAAAAGTATTGAAAGATGCATTGTCATGGATCACTGTTTGTACAATACTGCGTTTCCCATAGCACAGCGGGAAATGGAACGGTATCGTAATCTGCTGATAGAATTTGGAATTAGCGAGACAAAATGAGTATATTATTGCACAAATTAACACCCTCCGAAGGAACAAACTCTTCTGGAGGGTGTTTTTCTAGACTTCCTTATCTGGTGTTGCCGAAACAAACGGCCCTTTTTTTGGATCAAATTGCCTTTGACGCCGGCATCGGAATATTGATTGCGGCATAATACATCACTGATTGCCGCTATGGATTAACCGGCGATGTGGTTGCGCCGCTCAGGTTGTTCCAGGCGCTGACTTTTCATGATGTGCAGTTTTTTGCGGCGGCGGATGCCAGCGGCGATGCGCTCCTCGAAGGCGATGAGCCGATCCTCATGGAAAATGGCCCAAACCAGCCCGGCGCCGGCCAAAATTTCAAATACGGTTTGCAGGATGTAAGCTGTACTCATTTTCATTTTCTCCTATCGAACAAATGTTCTTTTTTGATTTTACACACTTTTTTAAGGTTTGTCAAGCCCTTTTTTATTCACCCAGGCGCTGAAAGAAGCCGAAAACGTCTTGCATCTTAAATTGCCAAACCAAGCAAAGTGAAACGGCCCGGACGAATTCGCGGCGGATTCCCCGGCCGGGTTTTGCCTTGGCACCGCCGCTTCTAATTTTAGTATAGCCAAGGCTCTGTCCGAAAAAACGGACTTTAAAAATTTTAATGCGGCCGATGCGTTGGCCGCCATCTGCGCGGCGCGATGCCGGAACCGGGTGCATAGCCGGATCGTATAGTATGGTGAGGCGCCGATGCGTTGTGGGGCGGCATCGACAGCCCGTCCATTGGTATCGTATGCGAAAGGGACCTCGGTTATGCCTCGCGCGGCGGCCGGGGCGAAATTTCGCCCCGGCCGAACGCCCAAATCCGGTTTTTCGGTTCGCTAAGCGCCCCACCGGCGTTCGGCCCCGCGGGCCTGCGGCCCGCGCCGCCGCGCGTCACTTCCTCATTGCCATCCTATCCCGGCGCGCCCTTCCGCAGGCTCCTCGCTAAAATCTATTTTCTCGAACAAACAGTGCATCTGCATCCATATTTTTATACCACAGATGTAAATAAGGCTTTCCGCCAATTTCTCTCTTTTCCATGCCGGGTCTTTCTTGACGCGCCACAGAAAAAATCATCGAACAAAGCCTTTCGCTCGCCTGTCCCCCGCCTTCATTGACGCGCCTGCAAAAACATGGTATACTGCAACCAGAAAGAGGGTGCGTTATGGCTTTTTCGGCGAAATTTTTGCGCATGCAACTGAATCTGTTAAAACCCATCATGAATGGGTGCAGTCTCGAACTCGCCCGCACCTCGCAGGATAAAATCGGCGAGCTGATGGCCAATACGCACCGCTCAAAGGTTCGTTTTTTGGACAAAACCTTCCCCCATTTCCCGGCCGCCTGGGTCATCCCAAAAACCTTAAAAACCGATGGCGTCATCCTCTACCTGCACGGCGGAGGTTACGTCGCCGGCGACCTCGAATACGCCAAGGGCTTCGGCGCGATTCTCTCGGCCAAAAACGGCGCCAAGGTGTTTTGCCCGGCCTACCGTTTGGGGCCCGAGCACCCTTTCCCCGCCGCGGTCGACGACGCGCTGGCGGCATATCAGTTCTTGCTGAAAGAGGGCTACGCGCCCCAAAAAATCGCTCTGTGCGGCGAGTCGGCGGGCGGCGGCCTCATCTTTTCGCTGACTTTGCGTTTAAAATCCCTCGGCCTGCCTTTGCCGGCGGGACTCATTGCCATTTCGCCCTGGACCGATCTCACCCAGTCGGGCGATTCCTATACGCGCAACCGCGAGAACGACCCTTCTCTCACCAAAGAGCGGCTCGATTATTACGCCTCTTTATACACAGATACCCCTACCGACCCGCTGGCCTCACCCCTCTTCGCCGACTGCGGGCAAATGCCGCCCACCCTGATTTTTGCGGGCGGGGATGAAATTTTGCTCGACGACGCGGCGCGCATGCACCAAAAACTCCTGGCCGATGGGGGCAGAAGCGAGCTGATTATTACGCCCGGCATGTGGCATGTCTATCTGCTCTACGGCGTCAAGGCTTCGGCCGACGATCACAGGCGCATTGGCGCCTTTTTGAAAGAAGTCTTCGGATGAAACCCCAAAACCCGACCTGGTTGCGGCTCGATAACGCCGCCAAAATTTACCCCGCCGCGCGAAGCCGGCGCTGGAGCTCGATGTTCCGGCTGTCGCTGAGCTTTCGGGATAAGGTCGATCCGGCGCTGTTGCAGGCCGCGCTGGATGCGACGCTACCTCGCTTCCCGGCCATTGCCATGCGCCTAAAGCGGGGGCTGTTTTGGTATTACCTCGAACGGGTCGAAGAAATCCCGACCGTAATGCCAGATGGCCCTTACCCATGCGCCAAAATGCCGCTTTCAGAAATCAGGCGTTGCGCCTTTCGGGTGCTCTATTACGAAAACCGCGTCGCCGTCGAGTTCTTCCACGTTTTGACCGACGGCACCGGCGGCCTCATCTTTTTAAAGACCCTGGCCGCCGACTACCTCGAGCGGCGCTATGGGGTCAAAATCCCCTGCACCGACGGCGTGCTCGACCGCAATGAGCCCCCCGCGGCCGAAGAGCTGGAAGACAGCTTTTTGCAACATGAGGGCGCTGTAGCCGCCGGCCGGCGGGAGGCCGTCGCCTATCATCTGCGCGGTTCAAAAGAGCCCGACGGCTTTTTGAACCTGACGACCGGCATTCTCCCGCTCGAGACCATCCTTTCGCTCGCCAGGCAAAAGGGGGTCAGCCTCACCACTTACCTCGCGGCCGTCATGATCGCCAGCATCCTCGAAATCCAAAACGACCGCCAACCGGTGCGAAGGCGGCAAAGGCCGGTCAAGGTCATGATTCCGGTCAATTTGCGGCGGTTTTTTGAGAGCCGGACGCTACGCAACTTCGCGCTCTATATCACCCCCGGCGTCGACCCGCGCATGGGCGACTACACCTTCGACGAGATTTTAGAGGCCGTCCACCATCAGATGGGGAGCGAATTGACCGCCAAGCAATTGGGCGCGCGGCTGACGACCAACGTCCGCTCCGAAAAGCACCCGGCCCTGAAAATTATGCCGCTCTTCCTCAAAAACTTCGGCATGAAGCTGGCCTATCGGATGGTCGGCGAGCGGTTTTCGTCGGTCACCATATCCAATCTCGGCGCCGTCGCGCTTCCCGCGCAGATGCGCGATTTTGTCGAGCGCGCCGATTTCGTTCTGGGCGCGCAGGCCTTTAATCCGCACAACTGCGGCGTCGTGTCCTACGGCGGCCGGCTTTATATCAGCATCATCCGAGGCATCAAAGAACCTACCCTGGAGCGGGTCTTTTTTACGAATCTGCGCCGCCTCGGGGTGCCCGTCAAAATCGAAAGCAATCAGAGGGATCCGTTATGTCTTACTGTGTCAACTGCGGCGTCGAACTGAGCGAGGGCGAAACGGTCTGCCCGCTTTGTGAGACACCCGTCGTCCATCCCGGCCGCAAAGAAGGGCCGTATAAAGCCCCCTATCCGCCCTACCGCTCAGTCGTCGAGCAACCGGTCCGAAAAAGCGGCATTGCCGCAATCGTGGGGCTCGTGCTCCTGTTGCCGGCTGTTTTGACCTTGATCAGCGACCTGAGCATCAATCGCCGGGTCAGCTGGTCGATTTATTGCCTGGGCGCCTGCGCGCTTCTAGCCCTTTTTGCCATCCCGCCCATCCTTTCTAAAAAGGGGCGGCCGCTGTGGTTTTTATTTGCCGACTCGGTCGGCATTGCGGCCTACCTCTGGCTGATCGAATTCGCTACGGGCGGCGATTGGTTTTTGACGCTCGGCCTGCCGTTGACGGCCGGCGCCTTTCTGCCGGTCTGGGCGCTCAGCTTTGCGCGCCGCCGCCTCGGCACTTCCCGCCTGAAAATCCTGGGCGGCGCCATCCTGGCGATCGGCCTGTTTTTAACCCTCACCGAAATTCTTGTGCGCATAACAACTCATAAGCCCTTCGACCTCGTCTGGTCGCCCTATCCGGCGGCGACGATGTTGCTTTTCGGCGTCATCGTCTTTCTGATCGACGCCAACGCGCCGCTCAAAGCGCGGCTGGCGCGCAAACTGTTTTTATAGTCGCGCTTGACAAACTGTGCATGAAGGATTATAATACCTAAGACAATTTAAGCCTATTTGGCGAGAATTACAGACCACTCGAACGGCGCTAAGGCAAAAGAGACGAGATGCGGCCGGAATGCTTGAATATTAAAAAGCTTCCAAACGCGATCTTCTCGGACGCCTGAAGCCCATCGGGGCAAGGCCATACGGACAGCCGGGTCAACTGCCGTTGCGGTTCGCCGCGACTTTGCGGAGCAATCCGCATTATTGATTGCGTTAAGAGCGCAACTTTTATAAGCTGGCAACTTAATTGCCTGTTGGGTTCATGCGCCCGAAGTGTACTAGGGTACACACTTGTAAAATGGTCAATAAGAGTAGTAAAAGTAATTCTTGCTATACAGACTCTGATCCTAAAAAGCGCTCCTAGTGGGGGCTTGCGCTTTTCGACTGATTTTGCAAGGTGTATCGTTTTCGATGCACCTTTTTCTTTTGGGGGTAATTACGATGGCTGACAAATTAAAACTCTACGGCTTCAACAACCTGACCAAATCGCTGAGCTTTAATATCTATGATATTTGCTACGCAAAAACAGCGCGCGAACAGCAGGATTATATCCAGTATATCAACGAGCAGTACAATTCCGAGCGCTTGACCGACATCCTCACCCGGCTGACCGAGATGATCGGCGCGACGGTGCTCAACAGGTCCAAGCAGGACTACGAGCCCCAGGGCGCGTCGGTCACCTTTCTGATCGCCGAAGAGAGCAAGGTGCAAAAGCGGAGCGGCGAGACCGTCGTGGCCCACCTCGACAAAAGCCACGTGACGGTCCACACCTACCCCGAATACCACCCCGAAACCTCGATTGCGACCTTCCGGGTCGACATCGACGTCTCGACCTGCGGGGAGATCACACCCCTCTCGACCCTGGATTTTCAAATCGGAAGCTTTGATTCCGACATCATTACGCTGGCCTACCGCGTGCGGGGCTTCACCCGCGACGTCGCCGGGAACAAGCTGTTTGTCGACCACAAAATCACCTCCATCCAGGACTACATCGACCGCGCCACCCTCGAAAAGTACGACGCCATCGACGTCAACATGTACCAATGCAA
>CASFAP010000042.1 GCA_949292695.1 uncultured Eubacteriales bacterium
GTTCCATCGGTTGCCGCGCGCTCCAATCGTTAATGCCCTCCTTAAAACAAGCGCAGGGCGTGGACTTTGTCATCGTAAACGGAGAGAACTCGGCTGACGGCAACGGCATCACCCCCGAAAGCGCCGAATCTCTGTTTGCCGCAGGAGCCGATGTCATCACCGGCGGGAATCACACCCTGCGGCGTCCGGCGATCCATGCGTTGCTCGATGAAAATCCGCGCCTGTTAAGGCCGGATAATCTGCCGTCGGCAAAATACGGGAGCGGATTTGCACTGATCGACTGCGGATACACCTGCATCGCCGTTATCAATTTAATCGGCACCGTCTACCTTGAAAATTTAGGCGCTACCAATGCCTTTCACGCCGCCGACGCGCTCGTAGCAAAGGCCCGCAAAGCCGGGGCTCGCGTCATTCTCGTCGACTTTCACGCCGAGGCCACCTCGGAAAAGCGAGCGCTCGGGTTTTACCTTGACGGCAAGGTTTCGGCCCTGTTTGGAACCCACACCCACGTGCAAACGGCCGACGCCCAGGTCCTGCCGGGCGGCACAGGGTATATGACCGACCTCGGCATGACCGGGCCTGTGCAATCGGTCCTCGGTGTGCAGTCCTCGATTATCATCGAGCGCATGCGAGGCGGCAAGACCGAAAAATTCAGCCTGGCCGAGGGCTACTGCGCCGCGGAAGGCTGTCTGTTTGAAATCGATCCGCGACAGGGCGCCTGCCTTGCCGCGACGCGGGTCCGCGTAGAAGAAGCAAGGAGAACAAAATGAAACTGCGAACTGCTTTGTGCCTGCTGATTACCGCCGCTTTGCTGTTTACAGCGGGTTGTGCCGGAAAACAAACGACTGAAGAAAACAGCTCTGCCAGCGCGCCTACTGAGACGCCAGTCGCGCAGACCTTAAGCCTTTTGTGTTGCGGCAACGATTCGCTGAATCCCTACACCGCGATCACCAAAACCAATCAAGAATTATCAAGCTTGCTGTTCGATCCGCTTATAAAACTAGACCGCAATTTCGAGCCGGTCTATGTTATTGCGCAAAGTGCAAATGTAGAGCGGACCGTCTGTACGGTTACGCTAAAATCAATTTCTTTTACAGATGGTTCGGCCCTTACGGCCGAAGACGTCGTTTTCTCATTTAATCTCGCCAAGGCTTCGAAGCGCTTTGAAGCGCAATTAAAGGATGTCTTATCGGCGTCCGGCTCGGGCAATACCGTGCGTTTTACGTTGGCAAAAAGCGATCCTTACGCCTATTTACTACTGGATTTCCCCATCTTAAAAAAGGGGAGCGATGAACGGGTCAATGGCGACAATGTCGCTCTGCCTCCCATCGGTTGCGGACGCTACACCATCGACGACACCAAAACACAAATGACAGCCAATGCCAACTATCACGGCGGGAAGGTCAATATCGGTACGATCTATTTGACCAATACGCCCGATGATGAGTCCATCGCCCACAACGTTGAGGTTGGGAGTACGGATCTATATTATACCGATGTCAGCAATGGTGAGATCATCCGCATGAGCGCCAAAAAGGTCGAGGTCCCCCTGAATCATCTGGTGTTTATCGGAGTCAATTTGGAGCAAGCGCAACTGAAAAATCCTTATCTGCGGTATGCGATTTCGTCGGCAATCGACCGCACAGAAATCGTAAAAACCGCTTATTATGAAAACGCAACGGCGGCCGAAGGGCCTTTTCCGTCGGCCTGGGAGCGCGCAAAAGGGTATCAAACATTGCAATCGACACCAAACGAGCAAATCGCTCTTGAGAATCTCCGACAAATAGGTTATAATAAGAAAGATTCCCAGGGCTATTTTGTGGATGAAGCAGGCAATCGCCTCCATTTTCGGCTTTTGGTTAACGCTGAAAACCAGTCCCGCGCTACAGCCGCAGACCTGATTGTCAAACAGCTCGCGGCCTGTGGCATAGAGATCACTTTAGAAAAACGAGCCTTTGCGGAATACAAGGCCGCTCTTGAGGCCGGCGACTTTGACCTTTACCTCGCAGAGGTTAAACTGACCAATAATATGGACTTGACTCCCTTAGTTACCCACGGCGGAAGCGTGGCCTATGGCATTCCGGCCGACAGTTCCGAGGGCGCAGAAGCCAGCTCGGATTCGTCCCAACCACCGGTTTCATCCGAACAGGGCGCCTCGAGTTCCGAAGGTGCCGACTCTTCCAGCACTTCATCTGAAGGCGCGGCACAGGGCAATGGCCAGATATACACCGCCGCGACGGCGGCCGCCGGGTTTTATAGCGGCCAGAACACCATCGGCGATGTCATTACGGCATTTTTGTCTGAAATGCCGATTGTCCCAGTTTGCCACCGCAATGGCATCCTGTTTTATGATACCGATCTGACCCCTGAGCCAGCCCCTTCGGTCAGTGATGTTTTCTTTTCGATCGAGTCGCTTCAGCGAACGAAATAGAGCCGGTCTATGCCGGCGCAAAATGCAAGGAGGATTATTATGATCGCTTATGAGACCAGGATCGGCACGATCCACATTTCTTCGGAATACCTCTCTAAACTCATCGGCCAGGCTGTTACATCCTGTTTTGGCGTCGTCGGCATGGTGCCAAGCGGCGGCCGGCAACGTCTGTTCCATCTGTTTTCAAAGCGCGAGGCCCTCGACAAGGGCATCCGCGTGCGCGGTAACGCCGACGCGATTTCGGTTGAACTGCATATCATCGTTTCCTACGGCATGAACATCAACGCCATTGCCAAGAGCATTGTCCATAAAGTAAAATATACCGTCGGCGAGGCCACCGGGATTCGGGTGGATAAGGTCACCGTCAGAGTTGACGGAATCGAAGCGTAACGCCTATCGTAAGTTAAGGAGTTGTTCGAATTGTATAACGGTAACACATTGCGTGACGCGATCATCTCGGCGGCCAACCATATTTCCAACAACCGGCGCACGGTCGACGAGTTGAACGTCTTTCCTGTCCCTGACGGCGACACCGGCACGAATATGTCGATGAGCATCGGCAACGCCGCCCGGGAGCTTTCCCGCCTGCAAGATGAATCGGCCGATCAGGTCGCATCGGTTGCGGCATCGGCCCTGCTTCGCGGCGCCAGAGGCAACTCGGGCGTCATTACATCGCTTTTGTTCCGCGGTTTTGCCAAGGGGCTCAAAGGGCAGGAAGAAGTGACGGCTGAGAATCTAACGGCCGCTTTCCAGCTCGGCGTCGAGGCCGCGTATAAGGCTGTCATGAAGCCGACCGAGGGGACGATTTTGACCGTTGCCCGCGTCGCCGCCGAATCAGCTTCAAAAGCGCTCGAAGAAGGCAAGGACGCGCTCGGCGTTTTTGAAGCGGCGCTTTCCGGTGCAAAAGAAGCGCTGGCCCAGACGCCGGAATTATTGCCGGTGCTCAAAAAGGCCGGGGTCGTCGATGCCGGCGGCCAGGGCTTCGTCATCATTCTCGAAGGGATGTATTCGGTCTTCAAAGACGGCGTTATGATCCAGTCTGACGCTACTCCCGCAACCGAGGAGGCGGCGCAGTCTGAAGGCCGCAATGCCGCAGGCGAGGCCGAAGCTGATATCACCTTCACCTACTGCACGGAGTTCATCGTCAACCGCGATGCATCCATCGCAAAAGAGCCGGCAGAACTGCGAGCCTATCTAGAAACGATCGGCGACTGCGTCGTCGTAGTCGACGACAAGGAGATCATCAAAGTCCACGTGCATACCGATCATCCGGGCAACGCCATCGAGAACGCCCTCGGGTTCGGCCAGCTTGTGCATCTGAAAATCGAGAACATGCGCGATCAGCATGAGCGCGCAAAGCATGACGCGGAAATGGCCAAGAAGGCCCCAGCGCAAACGGCCGACCGCACTGAGGTCATCACGCCGGTCGCGCCCGAAAAGCCGGTTGGATTTGTTTCGGTTTCGGCAGGAGAAGGGCTCGAGACGTTGTTTCATGATTTGGGCGTCGATATCGTCGTCAGCGGCGGCCAGACCATGAACCCCAGCACGGATGACATTCTGCGCGCCATTGAGGCGACGCCGGCCGAGACCGTCTTTGAGTTGCCAAACAATAAAAACATCATCATGGCCGCTGAACAGGCCATTCCCATCAGCACTCGCAAGGTCATTGTGTTGCATACGCGGACCATCCCGCAGGGCGTCTCAGCGATGCTGGCCTACGATCCTGAATTGGATGACGAACAAAACGCCATTGCGATGCAAAAGGCCTTCGCCCAGGTCGCGACGGGGCAAATCACCTTTGCCGCCCGCAATTCCAATTATGATGGGCACGCCATCAAAAAGGGCCAGCTTTTAGCGCTCGAAAACGGCAAGGTCGCCTTTACAGAAGAGTCGCTCGAAAAATGCCTGCCAAAACTCGTACGCCAGATGCTCAAGCGCGATAGTTCCTTCGTCACCCTGATTTACGGCGAAGACGTCTCTGACGACCAGGCCGCCATGCTTGAGCAGGAATTGAACGCTAAATTCGGCGACCGCGTCGAAATCACACTCATCAACGGCGGGCAACCGATCTATTACTTTATCATTTCGGTGGAATGACCACGGAGGTGCCATATGGCATCTAAAACATCACTTCGCAACTTAAAGGGCGTCGGCGAAAAGCGGGCTCAGCTCTTCCAAAAGCTGGGCGTCGATTCGGTCGGCGCCCTTTTGCGGTATTACCCCCGCGCCTATGAGGACTGGAGCCACCCCTGCGAAATTTTTTCGGACAACCTCGAACGGGTCTGTTGCATCCGAGCAAAGCTACTGAGCGAGGTGCAGACCCATGTCGTCCGGCGCGGCATGACCCTTTACCGCTTTACGGCGGCCGACGCCTCCGGGCCGGTCACCATAACGCTCTTTAATAACCGTTATCTCGCCGCACGGCTTCACGTCGGGGCGGAATATTTGTTTTACGGCAAGATGACCGGCAATCTTTTGCACCGGCAGATGGCGTCCCCTGAAATCCGCGCCGTCGGCTTTGCCGAAATCCGGCCGATCTATCATGCGACGCAACAGCTATCCTCTCGCATTATTGAGGCGACGGTTCGAGAAGCGCTTTTCCATCTGCC
>CASFAP010000043.1 GCA_949292695.1 uncultured Eubacteriales bacterium
AAATAGGTGTAGTCAAAATCTTCGGTCGGATAAAGCGCCGCCATGATCGAATTGAGCGAGGGCGCGCAAAGCGGCCCGGGCGGCAGTCCTTCATTTACATTGGTGTCATACCGGCCGCCGCCGTGCGGGTATTCGGCCGTCGGCGAGGAGCCCAGCATTTTGGGCTCATCCCAGGAGAGCCGGTTATAAAAGACCGCCGCGACATTCGCCATCTCGTCAGGGCTTCCGCCGGCCTCAAGCTCTACAATCGAGGCCATCGTTAAAATCTCATGCATCGTATAGCCCATATCCTTGGCCCGCGCCCGCATTTCATCGGTCCACTTTTGATCCATGGTTTCAAGCATCTTCTGGACCGCCAGCTCGGCGCACTTTTCATCATCATAGCTGTAGAACTGATAGGTGTCGGGGAATAGATACCCTTCCAGCCGGTAATACACCTCATTGTCCGGAATCTCCTCGACAAAGTCAAAGTTGAAGCTGGCGTTTTGGACCGCTCGAACAAAGGCCGACGCCGTGCAAACGCCCTTTTCCTCGAGCAACTCCTTCATATCGTCGATGGTCGACATTTCCTTGATGGTGACCTCAACCGTTTCGGCCTTGGCACCATCGGTCTGGAGCATCTTGGCCAGCTCTTCGTAACCGTTTTCGTTGTTGAAGGTGTAAACGCCGTATTTGTAGGTGCCGTCATAACCCTTGAGCTTGGTATACAATCGGAACATCCATTCGCTGTTGATGGCGTTGACCTCTTTGAGCTTGCCGGCAATTTCTTTCGTAGTCATCCCCTGGGAGATCTCGACAACGACTTCATCGCCCCGCCCAGGGCCGATGCCTAAATAATCCGAGCCGAACACGATGACCGTCGCCGCCAGTGCTACAGACAATGCGACAATGACCGCGATCCAAATCCCGGCGCCGAGGCAACCCTTGCGCTTTTTGCGTTTTTTGTGTTTGCCCTTTTCTGGCTCTTCTGCCGGCGTTTCGGTCTCACCCTCGAGCGCGGCCGACTCGTCCACGACGAAGTCCTCCCCCAAAATAAAGCCGTCGCCTGTAAAGGCGCCCTGCTCTAAAGCCGCCGGGTCTTCTTCCAAAGCTCCTTGCCGCGCCTCGACAGCTTGCGGCTGTTGCGCGCCCTGCTCAGAAGATTGCGGGCCCGCCTCCTGGGCGTTCTGCTCCAATTGCCCCTCGGCCGGCTGAGCGTCCTCAGGGCGCGCCGTCTTCTCAGATTGCGGTTGCCCAGTTTCAGCGCCCCCAGCCTGTTCGGGTTGCGCGTCCGGCCTTCCGACCGGATTCATTTCTTTGGTATCGAACTGATTTTCATGTTCCATCGTGTTTCCTCCGAATTCGTAACCCAAAATTGACTTTAGGCATAGTATGGTAATGAAATCTCATTGAAGGGGTGAAATGATCTGATGAACAGAGGTTTGTGTGGATGCTCTGGCGATATGACATGGGTATTGCTGATTCTCATCGTGTTGTTAGGATGCTGCAACAATTAGTTGCCATTCAGAGCCTGTTCTGCAGGCTCTGATTTTTTGCAGGTCCGAATCCACTGATCGGTTACGATCACGTCGACCGCGCGGTCATACCGGCCGTGATACATTCTTTTTTTGAGTTCGCCGCTATAGCACAGCCCCGCCGTAAATCCGTCGAACCTCGATAGATAGCGGTCATAATAGCCTTTGCCGTATCCAAGGCGGTAACCGTCTAAATCAAAGACCATGCCCGGGACAAGCATAATGCATCCCGCAAAATCCGTTACAACCGGCGCCGACGCGTCGGGCTCCAGCACCGAAAAGGCGCCCGGCGACAACTCCTCAAAGGAGCGAATGTAATGGAATTCCATCTGACGTGTCGACGGGATGCACCGCGGCACTGCGACCCTTTTGCCGTCGGCCCAGGCGTTCTCGATGATGCGGCGGGTGTCGACCTCAATGCTGGTCGAAACGTAGACCAGCATCGTCTTGCTTGGGCCGTATTGGTATAACCTTCGCACGTTGCGCGCGACCGCCCGGTCGCGCTTTTCTTTTTGCGCCGCATCCATCTGCGCCCGCCTTTGGCGGCTTTCCTGGCGCAGTTCCTGCTTGTATTTGCGGATGTCTATCGGACGCATCGCATGGACGCCTCCAAATGCTTTGCCTTCGCTTCGCCGCAGAGAAGCGCCACCAGCTTGAGTCCAAACTGCAACGACGCGCCCGCGCCCCAGGCCGTAACGATCGTTCCGTCGGCGCAGACCGGCTCGTTCGATAATTTCGCGCCCTGCAAGGTTTCTTCGAAGCCTGGAAAGCAGGTTGCAACCCGCCCGGCGAGCAGGCCTTTGTGCCCCAAAATCGAGGGGGCGGCGCAGATCGCGCCGATGACCTTGCCGTGCGCGTACGCCCAGTCGAGGAAGGCCTGCACCTTTTCGGATTGTTCCAGATTCAGCGTCCCCGGCATGCCGCCCGGCAATACAACCGCTTCAAGCGTATCATCCGGCAGGACCTCGCAGTCCAAGACATCGGCCGTCACAGCGATGCCGTGCGACCCGGTCACCACCTTGCGCCCCACGCCCACCAGCGCGACGTCGCATTCGGCCCGGCGCAAAATATCGGCCGTCGCCAACGCCTCGATTTCTTCAAAGCCCTCGGCCAAAAATACATAAATCATCTTTTCTCATTCCTTTGCCAATGCTTTTAATGTAAGCGCCAGCACGTCGGCCGCAATCTCATCGATCGGCCTGGCCGCGCCGTCCGACGCGCACCGCACGATCTCCCATCCCGAATGCTCGGCCGTAAAGAGTGCCGCCTGCCGGCAGTGCTCCAAATAGACAATATCCCGCTCGTGGATATCCCGCCGCGTCTCGTCGCCATCATAGCGATGGGCCAAAAGGCGTTGAGAAACCTCATTCGGCATATCCAGGAAAATCACAAGATCAGGCTTCGGGATGCCGAGCTTGCGGTACTCAAAATCATAAAGCCAGTCAAGATAAGGCTCCCATTGCCCGCGCGGCAATTTCGAGGTCTGATGGACGGCGTTGGATGTCGTATACCGCCCGGCGATCACGACGCCGCCCGCCTGGTAGTAGTCGCCCCAATCCCGCCGGAAGGAAGCGAACCGGTCGACTGCGTAAAAGGTTGCGGCCGCATAGGCGTTCACATCGCCCGGCTTCTCCCCGAACGCGCCTGAAAGATACATCCGCACCAAAGCGCTGGAGTCGGAGGCATAGTTGGGAAAGGACACAGTCCGGCAATCGACACCGTGCGCCTTTAAACTTTGCGGCAGGAGTGCCAGTTGCGTCGATTTGCCACTGCCGTCCAATCCTTCAATAACAATTAGCTTTCCCATAAATCCATTCCCTTATCTGGATTTTAAATCCAAATAGTACTGCCGCACCTCTTTCGCTTTCCCGCAGGACATTTTGCCCTCGGGGCAGGCGCCGCCCACACACGACGGCCCTGCCTTCGCGAATAAATGCGGCGCGACCTCGCTGACAAGCGCCAGCATCTGGTTGGCGACGTCACGAATTTCCCACTGCGCCCGGTTGCAACACCTGTGCCTGAAAAAGTTCATCAGGCTCCTCGCGTTCATCGTCAAGACCATCTTGGTCTCGCAGGCGTTGGGCAAAACAAAGCGCGCGTCTTCGATCGCCTTTTTTTCGGCGTTGCGCGCCGCCGCTTTGGGCGTTTGGCCCTCGGCTAAAAAGGCCTTTTCGTGCTTTTGCTTTAAAATGGCCGTCAGCTTTTCATAGGTGCGCTGGTCTTCTTCCATGGCCGCGCGGAACAGTTCGGCCGCTTCTTTGTCGGCCGCGATTTCGGGCGGCACGACGTATTCAAAATGTGCTTCCTTCACATAGCGCTGGCTCTGCACCGAAAAAGAGGCCATCCTGTGCCGCGTGATCTGCGCCAGCAAGGAACGGGATACGCCCTCGATGCCGAACGTAAAGCTCGCGTGTTCAATTGGGCTCTCATGCCCGATCTCGGCGAGCATCTCGACAAACGACGCGGTCTTTTCTTCGGTCAGCCCCTCGCGGATGTCTGAGATCGAGGCGGGCGAATAGCAGAGCTTCGCCGCCGCCGCGACGGCCTGCTCCGGGTTCGGTGTATGGGATATGAGTGTTACATGTGCCATAAAAATCTTCCTCGAATCCAATCTGTTTCTTCAAAAATTGCGTCGGATGCGCCAAACAGCGACTTCAAGTTAATTCTGAATGTAGCGCATGCCGCTTTGAAACGCGCAAACTTTCCACCGGCTATTCAATCTGTCGAATGTTTTCCCTCTGCGTACAGCACAGCGTCTTTTCATTTTATGGGCGTCCATTCAAAGCGTTTCGCCACACCGGGCGCCGGCTGTTTTCCTCGCCGCGCAGTGGCGGTGGCCCCGAATGCAGTCTTGACAATAAACCGAGAGACAAAATTTTGTCCTGCCGCAAGGCCGACAGTTTTTTTGATTCATAGCAGGAACTTCCCCACCGCCCAAACAATCCTGTTCGGCCCTGGCCAAACAAGGAGCATGGCTGTCCATTCTTAGCCGCTATGCATCCCGCCGCGCCACCTGCCGGATCGCCTAGAATCCAGCCGTTCTTTCATGCACCGAATCTTCGTCCGTCACGCAATGCAGATTTCTTGCAAAGACATTATACCAAATGCAAAAGTGGATATCAATTAAAAAATTATTTTTGGCGAAAAAGCAAAAAATTTGTTTTTCTGCAAAAAACCTCTTTTGCAAGCGCGCGAAATGTGCTATGATAGATATGAAAACAAAGACCTTGGTGGAGGGGAAGTCAATGGCAAGTATCGATTTTAAGCATACACCCTTTGGGGAGCTCGCAATTATCAGCATGCGCGGTTGCGAGGATATTTCCGCGCAGGTCGACTATTACCTCATGCAGTGGCGCGGCATGCCGGAGGAGCACAGCTATGTGATCCAGGCCGATTGCCCGCGGTTCGGCACCGGCGAAGCAAAAGGCGTTTTGCGGCATACAGCCCGCGGTTTGGATGTCTATATCATCTGCGACTGCTTCAACTATGGCGTCACTTATAAAATGTATGGGCAAACCGTCCCCATGAGCCCGGACGACCATTTCCAGGATTTAAAACGTATCATTGCCGCACTGGGCGGAAAGGCCCGCCGCATTACCGTCATTATGCCGATGCTCTATGAAGGCCGGCAACACCGCCGCGCTTCCCGTGAATCGATGGACTGCGCCCTGGCCCTCCAGGAGCTCGCCCAGATGGGAGTCAAAAACATTATCACCTTTGACGCGCACGATCCCCGCGTTCAGAATGCCATCCCGCTCGACGGATTCGACAATGTCCAGGCCACCTATCAGATGATCAAAGCGCTCTTGCGCAATGTGCCTGATATCAAGCTCGACCGCGAGCAGGTCATGATTGTCTCCCCCGACGAGGGCGGCATGGGTCGATGCATTTATTATTCCTCGGTTTTGGGGCTTGAGCTCGGCATGTTTTATAAACGCCGCAATTATTCCGTCGTAGTCAACGGCCGCAACCCCATCGAAGCCCATGAGTTTTTAGGCAATGACGTCACCGGTAAAGACCTCATTCTAGTTGATGATATGATTTCATCCGGCGATTCGATGCTCGATATCGCGCTCAAGCTCAAGGAAAAGGGCGCTCGCCGCATCTTTATTTTCGCCACCTTTGGCCTGTTTGTCGAGGGGCTCGAAAAATTCGATGAGTACTATAAAAATGGCCTCATCGATAAAGTGTTTACGACGAACCTCATCTATACGCCGCAGGCGCTGAAAGACCGCGAGTGGTACTGTAGCGTCAATATGTCGAAATACATCGCCTACCTGATCGACACCCTCAACTATGACAACTCCATCAGTAGCCTGCTCGACCCGGTCGACAGAATCAAAAAGATTGTGGAAGCCTATAACAACAAATAAATGCAAAAACAGCCGCAAAGCGGCTGTTTTTTGTGAGGTGTAAAAAATGAATTCGTGGTTTACGGTCGACCGGATCGATTCCGAAACGGTCTGTTTGAGCGAATACCGCCACTGGGAAGAGCCGCACTGCTATCTGCTTTGTGGTACTTCTCGTGCGCTTCTGATCGACACCGGGCTGGGGATTTGTAGCATTGCCGAAACCGTCAAAAGTCTGACAGATTTGCCGGTCACCGCCATCGCCACGCATATTCACTGGGATCACATCGGCTCGCACAAATATTTCCCCGACTTCTATGCGCATGAAAAGGACTTAAGCTGGCTGAGCGGCGGTTTTTTCGGCCGCTTTCAAAGATCCGCGAATATGTGGTCGACCGTTGCGATTTGGGTCAGGCGCCCTCTCGCGGCCGTGCTCTGAATCGACAAAAAAACACCGCGCAATAGGGCGGTGAAATAAGAAACTTTTATGGGGGACGGTATATACCGTCCCCCGTTTGTTTTCTGAAAACCACGCTAAAGCGGGGTGTTTTTATGCGTTTGCGG
>CASFAP010000044.1 GCA_949292695.1 uncultured Eubacteriales bacterium
CGGCGGCGGAATCATCCTGGATGGTAAGCTTTTTTCCGGTTTTAATTATGCGGGCGGCGAGCTCGGACATATGGTTATTGATTATGAAGGAGAGCCCTGCACCTGCGGACGAAAGGGATGTTGGGAGGCCTACGCTTCGGCTACAGCGCTCATTCGCCAGACCAAGGCCGCCATGTTAGCGGACAAAGACAGCGTCATGTGGACGCTGGCCGAACGCAACCTTGAGAATGTGAACGGCCGGACGGCATTTGACGCCATGCGTCAGAATGATGCTTCGGGTAAGCGGGTTGTTGATCAATACATCCGTTATATTGCCTGTGGACTTTCGAACGTGATTAATATCTTCCAGCCCGAAATCCTTTGCATTGGCGGTGGCATTTCTAAAGAGGGCGAAACATTAATTGCACCATTGCGCCGCTTGATCGAAGAAGAGCGCTTTTCAAAGAATGTTGAAAAGCAGACAGCAGTCAAAGCGGCCAAGCTCGGCAATGATGCCGGTATCATCGGCGCGGCGGTCCTTTGCAGATTACACTGATTTTGGAGTGGTTTCATGAATAAACGGCGTCTGGCCTTGCGGCTCTCAGAATACGGATTCGACTATAAGCTAGATGAGTCAATGGCGGGACACACAACCTTTCAAATAGGCGGCAACGCGGATGTTTTTGTTGAAGTGGCGAACGAAGCGCGTTTGGCGGTGCTTGCAGAACTTTGCCGTGAAGAACACGCGCCGCTTTTTCTGATTGGTCGCGGTTCCAACCTTTTGGTGTCAGATGCCGGCATAGAAGGCGTTGTTACGCGTATGAGCGGTGCGCTTTGTAGATTGGAACGCCTTCCGGGCGATCGTATTTATTGCGGTGCAGGAGCGAGTTTGACGGCGCTGTGCAATTTTGCAAAGCAACAGGCGCTCTCAGGGCTTGAATTTGCCTTTGGCATCCCGGGAACGGTTGGAGGTGCCATTTATATGAATGCCGGTGCTTATGGTGGTGAAATGGCGGATGTGATCCGTTTGAGCCGGCACTTGGCGCCATCCGGTGAGACAGGGTCTTATTCGAAAGAAGAACTAATGCTTGGCTATCGCCAGAGCCGTTACCAGCAGACAGGCGAATGGATCACCGGCGCTGTCTTTCAGCTAAAACCTGGGGATCCGGCGGAAATTGAGGTAAAAATGCGCCAACTTATGGAGCGGCGCAAGGAAAAACAGCCCCTGGAATATCCGAGCGCGGGCAGTGTCTTCCGCCGGCCTACAGGGTACTATGCCGGGACGCTCATCGAATCTTGCGGCCTGAAGGGCGCGCAGATTGGGGGCGCGCAGGTCAGCGAAAAGCATGCCGGTTTTATCATCAATCGGGGCGGCGCTACCTGTGCCGATGTCTTGGCTTTGATCGAAAAGATTCAAAAGACAGTTTTTGAAAAGACTGGTGTCAAATTGGAGAAGGAAGTTGCAATCGTTGGCAGGTCTGCGCAAGCGGATGCATTAGGGTAGCGCCGAGTAAAAACAAAAATGAAGTAAAATGCGAGGGAAATATGGAACTCTTAATTGTCACAGGCATGTCGGGTGCCGGGAAGTCTCAGGCGGTGCATGCGTTGGAGGATATAGGTTTTTATTGTGTCGACAATATACCGCCGATGCTCATACGCCCCTTTGTCGACCTATCCAGCCGGGGCGGAAGTGAACTTGAAAAGGTTGCAATGATTACAGACGTTCGCGGCGGCGCCCTGTTCCAGGATGTCAGCCGAGTGTTGCAAGAGTTGCGGGAGCATAATGTCTCTTTCAAAATTTTGTTTCTCGATGCTACCGACGAAGTGCTTATCCGACGCTACAAAGAAAACAGGCGGCGGCATCCGCTTTGTGATACGCAAAATGTCTCAATTGCGCAGGCAGTACGGCGAGAGCGAGAGTTGCTGAGAGTACTTAGAGATCAGGCGGATTTTGTGTTAGACACCTCCCAGACTTCGATTGCGCAACTGAAACAAAATCTCTTTAACATATTCTTAGGGGATATCAGCCAGGGGCTTAATATCCAGTGTATGTCGTTCGGTTTTAAATACGGCGCGGCTACCGAGGCCGATCTCGTATTTGATGTGCGTTGCCTTCCAAATCCATATTATATAGACGAGTTACGACCCTTGACAGGGTTGGACGACGCAATCCAAGAATACGTTATGGACTCTGAAGTGAGCAAGGGGTATATGGAGCGCCTTATGTCTTTGATAGATTTTTGTGTCCCGCTTTACTGCAATGAGGGGAAAAGCCAATTGGTGGTGGCCATCGGGTGCACCGGCGGGAAACATCGTTCGGTGACCTTTGCTGAGTTGATTTATAAGCATTTGAAGGACAAGGGGTACCGCGTCAGCGTCAACCATCGGGATATTTCCAAGGCGTGAAGAGGGTGGAATGAGGCGGCGGCCGGGCCCCATTGGGGTTCGGCCGCTCTGCGGCTAACTTTAGAAATAGCGATTTGTATAGATCCAGTTGCAGTTTGGGGCAGGCCTTGCCGCAGAGCGGCGCGGCTGAAGGCCGCGGGCCGCCGCCGGACAACCCCAGGTCACCATTATAGAAATGCGTGCAAAATGAAGGAGATGCAGGCGATGTCTTTTTCTGCTGAGGTCAAAGCTGAGCTTGTCGCAATTCGAGCGACCGGATGTTGCCAGCTGGCCGAATGTTATGGCATGCTTTTGTGCGGGCATACTTTTTCTGATCGTTCAATTTCCCTTTTGACCGAGCATGAGGTCGTGGCTTCGCATTTTGCGAGGTTGTTGCGCCTCTGCTTCGATGTCAGGGCTACACAAACCGTGCGTGGTGAAAAACGAAAGCGCTTTATGGTCGCGGTAGAAAACCCGATTGATCGCAAAAAAATCCGCATTGCGCTTGGCGTTTTACATGCTTCAGATGGTTTGAATTTTGATATCGTTCGTCGGGAGTGTTGCGCGGGAGCTTTTTTGAGAGGTGCTTTCCTCAGTTGCGGTAGTGTTAACGCGCCTGAAAAAGGATATCATGCCGAATTCTTGGTCGGGAGCAGTTCAATTGCCGATGCGCTGGATGCCGTTTTGGCTGAGCGTCATATGCAGGCCCGGCGCGCACAGCGCGGAAAGGCTTATGTTTTGTATTTTAAAGAGAGCGATCGCATCGAGGACCTTTTGACGGTTATGAGCGCCACCAACCATACGCTGGAGCTGATGCACGCCAAAATTTATAAAGACGTCCGCAACAAGATCAATCGTATCAAGAACTGCGAAACGGCGAACATTTTGAAAACCGTCGATGCCGCCATCGAACAGCGCCAAGCCATTGAAAAACTCGAAAAAAGCGGAAAGTTTGAAAGCCTTCCGCCCGAGCTTTTGGCCGTCGCGCAGTTGCGGAAAGAAAATCCTGAGGCATCGCTCAGCGAACTCGTTGCACTCAGCGAAGAACCCATCACCCGCTCAGGGCTCAATCATAGACTCAAGCGGCTTTTAATGTTGGCAAATACGGATAAATAAACTTATTGTGCTTTTAATATAGAGAACATTTGGAATAAAACGCGTTTTAGAGGCAATTTAATCTTTGTTGAACCACCTTATCCCACATTAAGATAAAGATAGAGGTTGAGACTAACTCAACCGAGCACGCTTGGCGTAGGTGCGCAAAAAGTTGCGACGCGTTTTACCGCTTCCGACATCGCTCTGGATCATAACATTTATATCTGATGTTCCGGTCGTTCCCGGTTTTGGATCCGTGGGATTTGGCGCCACTTCACCTCAAAAATATTGCTCAAACGCGCTGTAGGCGACGCATATTTTGAGAATCTGCGCGCGGAAATCTATACCGTGGCTTTACGAAAAATTTAATGCCTTACGAAAGGATTAGTCATGGATTTTGTTCATCTGCATCTTCATACCGAGTATAGCTTGCTGGACGGCGCCTGCCGGATCGGCCCGCTAATGCATGCGGTAAAGGCGCAGGGGCAAACTGCGGTGGCCGTCACAGACCACGGTGTGATGTACGGCGCCATTGAGTTTTATAAGCAGGCGCTGAAAGAGGGAATCAAACCCATCATTGGATGCGAGGTTTATGTTGCGCCGCGTAGCCGGTTTGAAAAGGTTCGTGAACTCGACAGCGCCTATACGCATCTCGTACTTTTATGCGAAAATGAGACCGGATACCGCAATTTGATCGAGCTTGTCTCTCGGGGTTTTATCGACGGATTTTACAGCAAGCCACGCATTGATCGCGAACTGCTTGAAAAGCATCATGAGGGCCTCATCGCCCTTTCGGCCTGCCTGGCCGGCGAGGTGCCGCGCCGGTTAGAACAGGGGGACTATGACGGTGCAAAGCAAGCGGCGCTCTGGTTCTCTTCGGTCTTTGGGCCTGAACACTACTATCTGGAGCTCCAGGATCACGGCCTCGCAGTGCAAAAACAGATCAACCCTTATCTGATTCGCATCTCAAAAGAAACCGGTATTCCCTTGGTCGCCACCAATGACGTCCACTATTTAACGCCTGAAGATGCGAAAATGCAAAAAGTCCTCATCTGCATTCAAACTGGGAATAAACTATCTGAGGAAAATCCGCTGGCTTTCGAAACCGATGAGTTCTATTTAAAGTCGGCCACTCAGATGTCGGACTTGTTTTCAACTGTGCCGCAGGCCATCGAAAATACCGTGAAAATTGCGGAACGTTGCAACCTTACCTTTACCTTTGGGCAGATTAAGCTCCCTTATTTTGATATCGGAAAGCGCGATCACTTCGAATATTTAAAGGAGCTTTGTTATAAGGGACTTGAAGCGCACTACGGGAATCATGCCGACCCTGCGCTGAAAGAGCGCCTCGACTATGAGCTTTCTGTAATCCAAAAAATGGGGTATGTCGATTATTACCTTATTGTGCAGGATTTCGTGGGGTTCGCGAAGAAAAACGGCATCCCGGTCGGCCCCGGGCGTGGCTCAGGCGCCGGAAGCCTGGCGGCCTATTGCGTCGGCATTACCGGCATCGATCCGATCAAGTACGATTTGCTTTTTGAGCGGTTCTTAAATCCGGAACGGGTTTCAATGCCTGATTTTGACATCGATTTTTGCTATGTCCGTCGCCAGGAGGTCATCGACTATGTCGTCAGCCGGTACGGTGCCGATCACGTCGCCCAGATTGTAACGTTTGGGACTTTGGCGGCCCGCGCCGCGGTGCGGGACGTCGGGCGGGTGATGGATCTGCCCTACGCAACCTGCGATAAGGTCGCCCGTCTGATTCCCAATACATTGGGAATGACCATCGATGCGGCACTTGCTTCCTCTGGGGAGCTTAAAGGCCTGATGGAGGCAGACGAACAGATTGCCGCACTCATCGAAATGGCCCGCAAGGTCGAGGGCATGCCGCGGCATGCTTCGACTCATGCGGCCGGCGTTGTCATTTCGGATCAGCCGGTGGCGCATTATGTGCCACTGGCCAAAAATGATGATGCGATCGTCACCCAATATGCCATGACGGTTTTAGAGGAATTGGGCCTTTTAAAAATGGACTTTTTGGGGCTTCGCAACCTGACGGTCATCGCCGATACGGTGCGTGAAATAAAGAAGATCGAGCCGAGCTTTACGCAGGATGCTATCCCGCTGGATGATCCGGCCACAATGCAGATGCTGTCGCAAGGCTGGACTGAAGGAATATTCCAGTTCGAATCCGAGGGCATCAAAAAGGTACTCCGCACGTTCCACCCTGAGCGAATTGAGGACTTGATCGCCATCACATCGCTTTACCGACCCGGGCCGATGAGTTCCATTTCCAAGTATATTCATAACCGCCACTACCCCGAAGACATTCGGTATGATACGCCGCTTTTAAAGCCAATTCTCGACGTGACCTATGGTTGCATTGTCTATCAAGAACAGGTCATGCGGGTCTTCCGGGAGTTAGCCGGGTATTCGCTCGGCCGCGCCGATATCGTGCGGCGGGCTATGTCCAAAAAAAAGCACGATGTCATGGCGCGCGAGCGGCAGGCCTTTGTATTTGGCGAAAAGGACGAAAATGGCAATGTAATCTGCGAAGGTGCGGTGGCGCGAGGGGTCGATGAAGCGACAGCTCAGAAGATCTTTGACGAAATGTCGGCCTTCAGCTCCTACGCCTTTAACAAATCTCACGCCGCCGCCTATGCGACGGTGTCATATACAACGGCCTATTTAAAGTGCCACTACCCGGCGCAGTTTTTGGCGGCACTCATGACCAGTGTCCTCGATTCACCCGGTAAGATTGCTGTTTACACCGCCGAGTGCCAACGTCTGCACATTCAAGTATTGCCGCCGCATGTCAATTTGAGCCAGGCGGCTTTTAGCGCGTCAGGCAACGAAATTCGGTTCGGGCTCCTGGCTATCAAAAACCTGGGGCACGGCCTCATCGAAAAGCTCATCAACGAACGTCAGGCGAATGGCCCATATACCTCGATGTTCGACTTCGTATCGCGTAATGTTGGGCGGGATTTCAACCGACGCGCTCTCGAAGGGCTTATCAAGAGTGGCGCCATGGATGGCCTGGCCGACAACCGTCGGCAGATGCTCCAGTCGATCGACGCGGTTTTGCAGGCTGTAGAGGCACAAAAAAAGTACGCCGGCGCCGGGCAGATGGACCTGTTCGGTACCATGGCAATCGACCCTGACGTTCCACTCGTACAAACATCTGAAATGACGAGGAACGAACTGTTGGCACTCGAAAAAGAGGCGACAGGGCTTTATCTCTCGGGCCATCCGATGGAGGCTTACAGCGAATTGGCTGATGCTTTGGGTACTGTACGGTCGACCGATCTTGCATCCCACAAATACGAGGACGGCCGGCGGGTCACATTGCTGGCCATTTTGACCTCTGTGCGTTTTCGCACCAACAAGAGCGGGCAAACCTTCGCAGTCTTGCAGGCTGAAGACCGATTTGATGCTATCGGTGTCGTCGTTTTTTCGAAGGCGGTTAGCCAATACCGGACCCTACTCGAAGAGGGAAAAGTAGTGCTCCTTTCGGGCAGGGTTTCCGACCGAGAGGACCGCCCGGTGGAGCTAGTTTGCGATAAAATCGAACCGGTCACTGCCGCCACAGCCGCCCGGGCACGGCAACAGGTGAGTTTGAAGCGGCAACGGGATGCGGCAGAAAGCACTGATGCCGAGCGGCAGGAGGATGCCCGGCAGACTGCAGGTGCCAGGCAGTCTGCAGAGCATGAAAAAGCCGGCGCAGAATCGGCGGCGCAGGCAACAAAATCGGGAGGATCCAAGGCAGGACTTTATCTGCGGATCGACCGCATGGGCTCGCCGCAATTTCAAGTGGTTCGGGAACTCCTTACTGGTCACATCGGTACAGTTCCGGTCTATTTATACTGCGTTTCCGATCAAAAGCGTTATGCGGCGCCGCAATCGCTCTGGTGTGACGGCTCCAGCGATTTGCGGGTAAAATTAGCGGAAAAAATCGGAGAAAAGAATGTAAAACTGGTTGAATAGTCAGCCCTGTTTTGTTATAATGTAAAAAATATAGACACTTAAGATCCAAATGGAGATGAATCGGATGAGTATCAAAAAAATCGGTGTTTTAACGAGCGGCGGAGATGCGCCCGGCATGAATGCGGCGGTCCGTGCCGTCGTGCGTTCAGCCATTGCAATGGGCCTCCAGGTGAAGGGCATTATGCGCGGCTATAACGGCCTCATTGACGGCGATATCATCGATCTTGATATTCGCTCAGTTTCGGATATTATCCATCGTGGCGGCACCATCCTTTATACCGCCCGAAGCCCCGAATTCAAAACCGAGGAAGGCCTGCAAAAAGCAGTAGAAACCTGCCGGAAAGAGGAGATTGGCGGCATCGTTGTCATTGGCGGCGACGGCTCCTATCGCGGTGCGCGCGACCTTTCATTAAGGGGCGTCCCCTGCATCGGCCTGCCTGGGACAATCGATAATGATATCTCCTCTACAGAATACACCATCGGCTTTGATACTGCAATGAATACCGCGATGGAGATGGTCGACCGCTTGCGCGATACAACGCAGTCGCACGAGCGTTGCAGTGTTGTTGAGGTAATGGGGCGGCACGCAGGGTATCTTGCGCTTCAGACCGGTATCGCCGTGGGAGCCACTTCGATTCTGGTGCCGGAAGTGCCATATGACCTGCAAAGAGACATCATCGATAAGATCACCGAAACCCAGAAAACTGGCAAAAAGCATTTTATTATTGTCGTTGCTGAGGGAGTCGGTGAAATTCACCAAGAGGTCTTTAAGATTGCCGGTGCGATTGAGGAAAAGACCGGCATTGAATCCCGCGCGACCATCTTAGGGCATGTGCAACGCGGCGGAAGCCCAACCGTGCGTGACCGCGTCATGGCCAGCGAGATGGGGGATGCGGCAGTGCAATTACTGGCAAAGGGGATTGGAAACCGTGTCATATCCTATCGCGCAAACACCATCGTGAATGACGACATTTACGAGGCCTTGGCAATGAAAAAGGAATTCGATTACGATATGTACAAAATGGCGCATCGGATCTCAATTTAAAAGCGGCGGCTGGTTGCCATGGCAAAGGCTGTGGCGAAGGCCGCTGTTTAACTTTACAGTTCAAAAGGAGGGAAGTCGGATGCCACTTTATAAAATAGCCGGTTTGGTGGTGGATATGCCCTGCACGGGCAGGCGCCTTGTGCGGCAGGCTGAGTCTTATCGCATAAAAACCGACATTGCGCCCGATATCGTTTTGCGGGTGACCGAGGAAAATATTCGCTCGCAGGCTGAGCAGCATCCGATTCTCTCGCGCGACGACTGGGAATACATGCTTTACGGCAGTATTTTTTACCGCAAGCTGTTGCGTTTTGGCGGCATGATGTTGCATGCGTCGGCCGTCGCAGTCGGGGATTATGCCTATCTTTTTTCGGCCAACAGCGGTACCGGGAAATCGACCCACACCCAGCTTTGGTGCCGCTATTTGGGAGAACGCGCTTTTATTTTGAATGACGATAAACCAGCTGTCCGGGAGGAAGATGGGGAATTTTATGTTTACGGTACACCGTTTAGCGGCAAATCGGATTTAAATCGCAACGAGCGAATAAAGCTCGGCGGGATCTGTTTTTTGTCGCGTTCAAAAGCCAATTGGATCGAGCCGCTGGCAAAGGAAGATGCGGTTCCTTTGATGCTTGAGCAGACGCTGAGGAGGCTTCCCATGCAGAATATGACCCGATTGCTCGAGCAGATGGACCGCTTGTTAACTGCGGCCCCACTTTGGCGGATGGGTTGCAATATGAACCTTTCGGCGGCCGAAATGGCGTATCTGGCCATGCGCAGACAGCCATGACAGATTTCAATCGATTGCCGCAGTCTGAATTTTTCGGATTGCTCGAAGAAACGCTTTGTGCGGGCGGAGAAGCCTTATTTACGCCGTCGGGGGATAGTATGTGGCCAATGCTCACTTCCGATCGAGATACAGTCATCCTGCGCGCGCCAAACGGGTCGCTTCAAAAATATGATCTGCCACTATACCAACGCAAGAACGGGCAATATGTTCTGCACCGTGTGGTGGGCAAGGATGCGCAGGGCTATATTATGCGTGGCGACCACCAATGTGCCAAAGAATATGGCATACGTGACGAACAGATTGTTGGTATTGTCGTAGCCTTTGTGCGAAACGGGAAGCGTTATGAAGTGAACGACTGGCGTTATCGGCTCTACTGCCGCCTGTGGACGTGGGGCGGCACAGTCTGGTTGCGGCGTTGCCGCGGCACGCTCAAACGGTTGATGGGAGGAAAACAAAATGCGAAGAGCTGATCGGGCGGTGCAAAATTTTGATGAACTCGTGCAAATCCTCGAAAAGTGCGATGTCTGTCGGCTGGCGTTCCATGATGAACCTTATCCGTATATACTTCCGCTCAACTTTGGGATAGAAGTAACAGAAGGGCGGTTGGCGCTCTATTTTCACGGCGCGCAGAGCGGGAAAAAATATGAACTTTTGGCGAATAATGATCACGTCGCCTTTGAAGCGGATTGCTCGCATCAATTGATTACGCCTGAAAACAACGCCCACTGTACAATGCGGTATGAAAGTGTCATGGGCTATGGGCGTTTGCAAATTGTGCCGGAGGAAGAAAAGCGAAAGGGGCTTGAAAACTTGATGCGGCACTACGTTGACCGTCAGACTTATGAATTCCCAGAACAGGTCGTGCGGCAAACAGTTGTGCTCCGGCTCGATGTAGAATCGATGACGGGCAAACGGCGGTAATAAAAAACAGGAGTTCCATCCGGGAATTGTCCGGGTAGAACTCCTGCTTTTTAATGTTATGGGCTCCATTGGCATTTTTGCAAATCGACGTGGTCCCAATCTTTAAAGGGAATTCCCTCATTGCGCAATAGATTCCTTTGTTCGGTCCAACCTGGCGCCAATCTTCCGGCGTGGTTAACGACTCGGTGGCAGGGGAAACTTCCATAGTAATCCGCCATGCTGAGGACCTTACCGACAAGCCGCGCGTTTCGTGCCTTGCCGATCAACAGTGCGATTTGCCCATAGGTGGCAACGCATCCCGCCGGGATTTCTTCCACGACCGACAACACGCTATAAATCAAATCTTCGTTTAAAACTCTCTCCATGGTTATATTGCCGTTCCTTTTTTTGGAATGGCGTATTGCGTAAGGTCGACACCCTCCAGCGCAAGTAGTCTGGCCTTTTTGTCGACTCCACCGGCGTACCCAGTCAGACTTCTATCCGTACCGACAACACGATGGCAAGGAACAAGAATCGAGATTGGATTATGCCCGACAGCGCCGCCCACGGCTTGGGCCGACATATGTGAAATCCCCTTTGCAAAAGCAATTTCGCTTGCGATCTTCTGATAGGTAGTCGTCTGCCCGTAGGGGATTTTGCGCAGTATCTCCCAAACGGTCAATTGGAAGGACGATCCGCTCAAACGAATTGGCGGCATAAAGTCAGGCTCGCGCCCTGAAAAATAGAGATCGAGCCATTGCCCCGTTTTCTCAAAAACCGGTAAAGCTCGCATTTCATGCGCCGGTTCCAGACCCTTGGCATAATATTTTGCGCCTTCAAACCAGAGCCCAGTCAGGTTTTTGCCATCCGCCGCAAGCAATAGATTGCCAAGTGGGGATGAATATGCGGTTGTGTATTGCATGTAAACACCTCCGTTTGGATTCTGATACTGCAAGAAGGATTATGGCTTTATTGCCACAACTAGGGAATCTCTGTTGGATGAATTGGAACGCGCATTGGCAACCTTTAGCGAGGCTTATGTGGCTACTGCTATGGAGTGGCAAGCGCGCTTTATTTAGCTACATGAACGGTATCTTTTGGAAAGTTTTGGCCGAACGACGGAAAAATCAGTTTTGCAGGCCTTGACCTACATCATGGAACCGTTGCAAAAATTGGCGAATGCGAGGGTTCTGCGATTCCGATAAGACGGCCTGCGGCGTTCCGTTTTCGACGATTTTTCCTTCATCCATGAACACAATGCGGTCGGCTACATCGCGAGCAAAGGCCATTTCATGCGTGACAATGATCATTGTGCGTTTTAGGTTCGCAAGATCACGGATGACCTTGAGAATTTCTCCGGTGAGCTCGGGGTCCAGCGCACTCGTCGGTTCGTCAAAGAGGAGGATCGACGGTTCCATCGCAAGGCCACGCGCAATCGCAACACGCTGTTTCTGCCCACCTGAAAGTTGGACGGGGTAGGCCTCAGCCTTGTCGGCCAGGCCGACCATTTCGAGCAGGTCCTTGGCCGTCGCCATCGCCTCTTCTTTCGTTTTACCGCGCACCTTGATGGGGGCGTAGCATATGTTTTCAATGCAACTCATATGCGGAAAAAGGTTGAAGTGTTGGAAGATCATGCCGGTCTCAAGACAGATGCGGCGAATCTCCTTTTCGCTTGGATATACGGCTTTTCCCTCGTTATTCGTATCTACCAGAGTGTCGCCGTCGATAATAATCTTGCCACTCGTTATTTTTTCAAGGCAGTTAACGCACCGAAGCAGTGTCGATTTGCCTGATCCAGAAGGACCGATAATCGCCACGGTCTCACCGGCTTCAACCGCAAAATCGACGCCGTCAAGGGCGCGGCAGGTTTTAAATTGCTTGACAATGCCGGTCATTTCGAGTATCGCCATTTCAATCCCCCTTTACGTCGTATTTTGAATAACGTTTTTCCAAGTAGCGCGAGAGCATGGTAAGCAAAAAGGTAAAGAAGAGATAGATAAGGGCGGCGATTAAATAGGCCGTAGGATTAACGTCACGGTTGACGGCTCCCCGCGTCGCCTTTAACAGTTCACCGACGCTGATGACCGAAACGAGGGCCGTATCTTTGATGAGGGTGATGGCCTCGTTTGAGATCGGTGGTAAGACTCGCTTGACGGTTTGGGGCAGGATGATGCCGAACATAGTCTGCCGTTTTGTAAGACCCAGCGATTTTGCCGCCTCGTATTGCCCGCGGTCAATGCTTTCAATACCGCCGCGGTAGATTTCGGCAAAATAGGCGGCATAATTGAGGGAGAAAGTGATAAGTGCCGTCGCAAATTCGTCGATCTGCAGGGAGGTCGTCCGGTTGATCAGCGGAATAAGAAAAAAGTAAAAGAAAAAGAGCTGAAGCATGAGCGGCGTGCCGCGGAACAGCCAGATGTAAGTTTTGCTCAGCCACCGAAGCGGCGCAATACGGCTGTTGCTTCCGAGCGCAAAGGGAAGCCCTAGCGGGAGCGCAAACAGCAAAGTCAAAATAAAGAGTTCGACTGTTACCAGAGCGCCTGAAAGCAACGCTGGCATTAGCTCGCCAACATAAGCGAGGGTCTCGGACAGTTCTGCAAAAAATGTTCCCATGTTAAACCTACTTCCTGCAAAAGAAGGGCGGCAATCGCTTGCCGCCCAGGCGCATTGCTATCGCACCGGTTATTGGAGGATAATGAGATCGCGGCCCAGCCACTTTTCGCTGATCTCTTTGGCCTTGCCGTTTTCAATCAAGGTGGCGATGGCGTCAGATATCTTGTCAGCCAAATCGGTTTCTCCTTTGCGGCATCCGATGGCATAGTAGTCGTCTCCGAAGTTATAGTCGCAGACCACCATTTTTTCTTCCAGCCTGGAGTTCTTGTATTCGCCCAGCACTTCGTCTACGACAATGCAGTCGACCCGGCCGGAGGTGAGGGCCAAAAGTGCTTCGTCATAGGTGTCATATTCGAGGATGTTGTCCTTGAAGATGTCATAGTCGGAGTTAGCCTCCATGACCTCAAGCGCGGCACTCTCGGCCTGGGTGCCGATCTTATAATTTTGGAGATCGGCGGCTGATGTGACTTTTACATCATCGCTTAAAGCCATAATGATGATTCGATTGTTTAAATATTTCTTGGTCAGCGCCATTTCTTCCTGGCGTTCGGGCGTCGCCGACATGCCGTTCCACAAACAGTCGACTGTCTTTTGCGCCAGCGCTGTTTCCTTTGTGTTCCAGACGATGGGTTTGAATTCGATTTCGACCCCTAAAATTTTGCCGACTTCGGTCGCCAGATCAATATCGAGCCCGACTAAGTTGCCGTCGGTGTCGCGGAAGCCCATGGGCGCGAAGGTATCGTCCAGGCCGACGACCAATTTGCCTTTGCTTTCGATGTATTCCCAGCCCGACAAATCGGCATCGCCTTTTTGACCGCAACCGCTCAAAATAAAGGTTGCACTCAGCGCTAGCAACAAAATCGTTGCGATAATTTTTTTCATATTTAGTCCCCCAAAAGATTTTTTGCCGCTAAAAACGACTATTTTTTAAAAGGATAGCACATTAGCGCGCTAAAGTCAAGCGCAAGCGAAAAAGAAGCCCAATCTTCCTACTTTATGAGCCCGACAGATCGTATCTCTCGCTGATATGCCAAGGTCATGTACTTTTTCTACCTTGTTCAATAAAAGGGCGATGCGAAATTTGCTTGCCTCTCCTACTATATGAGCCGGACAAGCCGGGCGACTATGCCACGCCATAATGAATTTTAATGCTAAAACGTAGATTTTGTAGAATCGGCCCTGTTTGGCTCCTCCGTGAAAGATAGATACATGTGATCTTGCTCATATATGGCAGATATTTTGACGTTGCCGGCGTTTACCTCTCGAAGTTGGGGATTATATTGCGCTAATTTTTGCTCGATTTCAGAAAGTGTGATTTTCTCAAGGGCTGATTCAATTTGCGAATCGGTAAGGGCCGGATCCCCCACCTTTAACATCTGGTAGAACAGCGCCTGAAAGTGTGGCACTTCGGAACACGACAAAGTTTTGGCCGAGAATTCCGGGATATAGACAAGATGTTCTTCATTTGGCGAAATACCGACGGTCAGGCGCAGTCCACCGTCAAAGGTATAACGGAAGATGCCAGGAAGCTCATCTGCCTGCCAATTGCCGATCTTGCACGCTTCTTCTTGGGCGAAGCTGTTGAAATCGGCCGCAAAATCTTCGATGTTCCGATGATAGCGGCCCGTTATGGCCTGCGTAGCATCAGATGCCGGCGGAGAGGTCAACGCCGGCGTATGATCTTGCGTGAGCGGCGCGCAGGCCCCCAGTGCTAGAGCCAATAGGGCTAATCCAACCGCACAGGACAAAACGCGGGTAATGGATTTCATCGTTGCTCCTCCTCTATGCAACTTAAATTAAAAGGCCGATTGATTGAATCCGGATTTTTATTCCGCTTGTTATGATTCGCGAACGCGCCCCTTGCCGACTGTTTTGTCGACAATATCCGTCGCAACGGCGCGAATTTCGCGGAGTACAGACGGTTCGGCTTGGTAGGGTGCATTTTGCTCAGATGGAATAAAAGAATTCTCGAGAATTGCGTTGCCGGTTAAATAATAATACCATGTAGCGGTCAGCGCATAGCGGCCGTAAATGAGGTCCATATGAAATCCGTCGCGGCATAGCGTCTGGCCGCCGTTCGCGTAATCGAACCGTGGCGTTGCGCGCAGGGCCTGAATGACATCGCCGCAGGGAATAAACCCGATGCCAAGTAGTGAAGTGACATTGGCTACAGTCTTGTGGATGGCGGCATGCATGGTCTTTTGATCGTTGCCATAACGGAAAAAGTTTTCATTTGTGCTATCGGTTTCAAAGGCCCAGGTTTCATGGAATAACTGCCTGGCCGTTGGCAGATGAACGCGCAGATACCCTGACAACCCTTCAATGTAGGGGTGATAGGAGGCCTCAATCCCACTGAAGGCACTGACCTGTTGCATCGTGACGAAATCATAGGGCTTTGCGCCGACCATTTCATTTAGCGAGACCTTTTTGCCATGTCGCTCGCCGTTTTCAATCAGGTCGTAAACCGCTTCGCCAGAGACGAGATTTTGCCAGTGCCGTTCGAGCGAACACCCACCTATGTAAAGGTTATCGATGTCTAAATGATAGCCATCGCTGGCCGCAAAACGGTGCAAAAATCGGGTGGCGTCTTCTGAAAAGCTGTTGCCGATACATAAAATACGCATAAACTGCCTCCTATTCGTTGATACAACAATTTTCTCTGTTGACATCATAGCAGAACTGACGTTAAAATGCAAGAAAGGAAGTGGTATGATGGATGACTTGCGAGAGCGACTCTGCGCTTTGGCAGAACCTGATTATCAAAAATTCTCTTTATCCTTAGTGCCGGGAGCTGAGATGCTGGGTGTTCGTTTACCGGCCCTGCGGAAATTAGCAAGAGAAATCGCATCTGGCGGCGCCATCGCATTTTTGGAGGAGCAAGCTCCGGCCGTCTATTTTGAAGAAACCATGCTCCGCGGCATGGTCATAGGGACAATGCGCGTGCCGCTCGCAGAACGGCTGGAATGGACAAAAAAGTTTCTGCCGCAAATCGATAACTGGTCGGTCTGCGATAGCTTTTGCGCTTCTTTTCGGGTTTTAGAAGAGGAAAAATCTACGGTTTGGGACTTTTTGACGCCTTATTTTGCCGCGGAAGCGCCTTTTTCCGTGCGATTTGCTGTCGTAATGGCGCTCGATCATTTTCTTGACGGCGATTTTGTCGACCGCGTGCTTGCAAAGTTGCAGGAGGTCCAATGTGAGAATTATTATGTGCAGATGGCGGTCGCCTGGTGCCTGTCGGTGGCCGTCGCTAAATATCCGGATCAGACTTTACCGCTTATGCGGTCCGAATTCTGGAGTGAAGCGGTTCTAAGGCGGGCCATATCAAAGTGTTGCGACTCCCGCCGCGTGCCGGCAGAAACGAAGGAGAGTCTCAAACTTTTGCGGGAGAAATTGTAAGGATTTCGTCAGTTGACAGGTTGACATAATTCGACTATAATAAAACAATAATGGCAAGTTTATCAATTCCAAAAATACGGAGACAGACGTATGAAGTGGAAACGAATTAAAATTTTGTTGTTGTGTGCTGTATTGCTGGTTGTGCCGCTTTGCGGAACCGGCGCATTTGGCGTCGCCGCTTTGACTGGTACGGGAGTTGTTGTTGTTGACGATAACCTGCGAGTGCGCGCGGGTCCTGGCACAAATTATGATAAAATCGGCGATTTGTATAACGGCGATGTCGTTAACATACTCGAGTCGGTGACCGGCACGGACGGCGGCACCTGGTACCGGATCAGCGCTTCGGGCATTGCAAACGGCTATGTGCATTCGGATTATATCCGGGTGGAGCCTGAAATTGACATTGTGCCGGACGAGGATTTTGAGGCTTACTTGACAAGTCAGGGCTTTCCGGAAAGTTATAAAGAGCCGCTTCGAAAATTACATACGCTATACCCAAAATGGATTTTTACCGCCCAAAAGATCAATCTCGATTTTCAGACGGTGCTCGACGAGGAGTCAAAGGCCGACAGGAATCTAGTGCCAAAATCGAGCCCTGATTCCTGGAAGTCGATGGATGCCGACGGCTACAATTGGGAAACCGGCGAATTTTACACCTACAGCGGCGGCGATTGGGTCAAGGCCTCGCGGGAGATTTTGGCCTATTATATGGATCCGCGCAATTTCCTCGACGAGACCTACATTTTCCAATTCGAAAACCAGTCCTATTCTTCGGCGCATACGGTCGAAGGGGTTGCAAACCTGTTAAAGGGCACGTTTATGGCCGGGAATTATACCTGCCCGGACACAAAAGAGACCAAATCTTACGCCCAGACGTTTGTCGAAATCGCAAAGCTAACCAACGTAAGCGCCTATCATCTAGCCACACGCGCCCGATTGGAGCAGGGGGTAAACGGCTCACCGCTCGGGCTCGGTACAGTACCTGGATATGCAAATATCTTTAACTTTTACAATATCCAGGCCAATGGCGTCACGGATGCCGATGTCTTGCGCAACGGCGCGATTTACGCCTCGAGAACCGATCCTGCAACGGTCCGACCTTGGACCAACCAATATAAATCGATTCACGGCGGCGCGATCTTTATTGGCAAGAACTACATCAACATGGGGCAGGATACACCTTATCTCGAAAAGTTCGACGTTGTCGATGGGGGCAATGGGCTTTATTATCATCAATACATGCAAAGCATTCAGGCCCCCTCTTCGGAGGCACTGGCCTCAAAACGCGGATATACGGATGAGATGCTTAACAATACTGCCTTTGTGTTTAAAATCCCGATCTACAACAATATGCCGGCCGAGGCCTGCGAAAAGCCAAATAGTGCTGAAAAGAGCGACAACACTCTGATCGGCTTGAGCGTCGCCGGATATACGTTGACACCGAGCTTTAGCCGGTATCAGACCTCTTATGAGCTGGTTGTCGGCGCTGATGTCGGTGCGGTGACGATTTCAGCTCAAAAAAGTCATCCTGCCGCCACGGTGACAGGAACCGGAATTGTTGCGCTAAAAGCGGGTAACAACACTGTGTCGATTGTCGTCACGGCACCGACAGGGGTTACTCGCACCTATACCATTCAAATCTTTAAATCATCCGATTCGGGAGACGAAAGCCGGCCGACCTTTGACGGGTCTTATACGATCGGTTCAGAGGTCACCGGCGTGCAACCTGGCACAAGCACCGCTGTTTTCTTGGCAAAGCTTGGCGTTAAGAATGGAACTGCGAAACTCTATACCGCCGCAGATGCGGAAAAGACCTCTGGCACAGTTGCTACGGGTGACATTGTCAAGGTCTACCAGGGAAGCAAGCTTTATTATACTTATCCTGTGCTGATTTTCGGCGATCTGAACGGCG
>CASFAP010000045.1 GCA_949292695.1 uncultured Eubacteriales bacterium
TGGTGGGAGCGGGTGGATTCGAACCACCGAAGTCGAAGACAACAGATTTACAGTCTGCCCCCTTTGGCCACTCGGGAACACTCCCATATTCAATTGTCTGCTTGCCTGCCAAACAAGATTCTAAATGGTGGAGCTGGTGGACGGACTTGAACCCCCGACCTGCTGATTACAAATCAGCTGCTCTACCAACTGAGCTACACCAGCATAGGACAAACAGCGAAATATACTATACCATACAAGCACCAGATTGTCAACTGGTTTGTGACATTTTCCGCTGAAAACCTGCCGCACGCAGGCGCGGGGGCTTTTTTATTTTGAGAAGCTTTTCGCTCCAAATAAAAGCGAAAATTTCGGTTTTTTGTATGTTTTATATAAAGTGTGGCAACCTAATATCACAAATCGCAACAATTGGAAGGATGATTTTATGAAAAAACGTTTGACGGCTTTTTTTCTCTGCCTTGCGATGTGCATCAGCGGTCTGACGCTGGCCGGTTGTAGCAAAAAGACAGCAGAAAACGAAATTTATTTTTTGAATTTTAAGCCGGAATCAGCGAGTGTCTACAAGGCAATCGCCTACGACTATGAGCAGGAAACAGGAGTGCGGGTCAAGGTCGTAACGGCTGCGGCCAACACCTATGAGCAGACCCTAAAATCCGAAATTGCAAAAAGCGACGCGCCGACTATTTTCCAGATCAACGGCCCCATCGGCTACCAGTCCTGGAAGGACTATTGCCTGGATCTGTCGGACTCAAAGCTTTATTCCTATCTGACCGATAAATCCATGGCAATTACCGATAACGGCGGCGTGTACGGAATTCCTTATGTGGTCGAGGGGTATGGTATCATTTATAACGACAGTATTATGCGCAAATATTTTTCGATGCCCGACAAGCAAGTTTCGATCAGCTCGGCCAGCGAAATCACAGATTTCGCAACATTAAAAGCTGTCGTCGAGGATATGACGTCCAAAAAAGAGGCGCTTGGTATCGACGGTGTCTTCGGCTCGACTTCCCTTAGTTCCGGTGAAGACTGGCGCTGGCAGACCCATCTGGCCAACGTCCCCTTCTATTACGAATTTATCGCCAAGGCGGCCGACAAAGATCCTGTCCTGACCGGACTTGAGACCAAGGAAATCGACTTCCAGTTTGCCGATAATTTTAAAAACCTTTTCGATTTATATCTCAACAACTCCGTCATTGATAAAAAATTGCTCGGCAGTAAGTCCGTCGCCGACTCGATGGCCGAATTTGCCCTCGGCAAATGCGCAATGATCCAAAACGGCAACTGGGGATGGTCGCAGATTGCCGAAGTCGCCGGCAACACGGTTGAAGCCGATGATGTTAAATTTTTACCGCTCTATACCGGTGTCGAGGGCGAAGCCAACCAAGGCCTTTGCATCGGGACCGAAAATTATTTGGCGATCAATAAACAGGTATCGGAAGAAAAGCAAAAGCTCTCCCTCGATTTTCTCGATTGGTTATTCTCGAGCGACGCTGGCAAGCAGTATGTAACCGATAAATTAGGTTTTATTACCCCTTTCAACACCTTTACAGAACAGCAACAGCCTGATGATCCGCTCGCACGCGAGGTCGCCAGCTGGATGAAAAAAGAGGATATCAAAACGATCCCCTGGATTTTCACTGCATTTCCCAGTGAAAACTTTAAGGTCACCTTCGGCAATGCGCTCTTGGAATATGCGCAGGGAACCAAGAGCTGGGACGAAGTCGTGACTACAGTCAAAACAACCTGGAAGAATGAGCGGTAGGTCATGATCGGGCGCACGCTAAAAAAATATTTTCCCCTCTTTGCCCTGCCGACCTTAATCGCCTTTTTGTTGGCGTTTTTGATCCCATTCATCGCGGGGATTTATTTATCCTTCACTGAGTTCACCACCGTCAATGATGCAACCTTTGTTGGTTTTCAAAACTATATCCGCGCCTTTTCAGAGGATCGGGATTTTCTGAATGCGCTGTGGTTCACAGTAAAATTTACCCTCGTTTCGGTCGTGAGCGTCAATGTTTTGGCCTTTGCGCTGGCCTTGATGCTCACCCGGGACCGGCCGGGCACCGCACTGTACCGGACGGTCTTTTTCATGCCGAACCTAATCGGCGGCATCGTGCTCGGTTATATCTGGCAACTGATTATCAACGGCGTGTTGTATGGGTTTGGGACCACCATCACAGCCGATCCGACCTATGGATTCTGGGGACTGGTTATCATGACCAACTGGCAACTCATCGGTTACATGATGATCATTTATATCGCCGGCATTCAAAATGTCCCCACCGAGCAGATCGAAGCCGCAAGGGTGGACGGCGCTTCTGGCCCACAGATTTTATGGCGGATTACAATTCCGTCTGTGATGCCGGCCATTACCATTTGCCTTTTTTTGACCCTGACCAACGCCTTCAAGCTCTTTGACCAAAACCTGGCCTTGACAGCTGGCGCACCTTCGCGCCGCACCTCTATGCTGGCGCTCGACATCTATCAGACTTTTTATGGCAGGGCCGGTTATGAAGGAGTCGGGCAGGCCAAAGCCGTCATTTTCTTCTTGTTGGTCGCGGCCGTAGCGCTTTTGCAACTTTACCTGACACGCAGAAAGGAGTATGACAGCTGATGAAAATGCAAAGGGCCCGGCCAACTGCGGCCGACTGGGTTTTGTATCCGGTTTTGACTTTGTTCGCGCTCGCATTTTTGTTCCCGATCTTTATCGTTGCCATGAACTCCTTTAAAAGCCGGTTCTTTATCAGTCAAACGCCGTTTGAATTGCCAAACGCCGAGACCTTTACAGGGCTTGATAACTATGTGGGCGGCATTGCCGACACAGGCTTTTTTTCGGCCTTCGGCTGGTCGCTCTTTATTACGGTCGGAAGCGTAGCGCTCATCGTGCTCGGCACTTCTATGACGGCCTGGTTCATCGTCCGAGTAAAAAACCGGTTTACTTCGGCGCTCTATTATCTATTTCTCTTTTCAATGATCGTCCCCTTTCAGATGGTTATGTTTACCATGTCAAAAATGGCCAATGTTTTGCATCTTGACAATCCAGTTGGGATTTTAATCATCTACCTGGGGTTCGGTTCGGGGCTCTCAATATTTTTATTCTGCGGATTTTTAAGGGGCCTGCCACAAAGTGTAGAGGAAGCCGCTACGATTGATGGATGCGGACCAGTAGGCGTATTTTTCCGTGTGGTTTTTCCGATGCTCAAGCCCACAACCATCACGGTGGCCATTCTCAACACGATGTGGATCTGGAACGACTATTTGCTTCCCTATCTCGTAATCGGCAATGATTACAAGACGATTCCCATTGCGGTTCAGTATCTAAAAGGCGGCTACGGGTCGATTGACATGGGGGCGCTGATGGCCATGCTGGTGCTGGCGATTATCCCCGTCGTCGTTTTTTATTTGACGTGCCAGAAATATATTATCAAGGGAGTGGCGGCCGGTGCGGTCAAAGGATAACCGACGCGAAAGCGGCATTTTATTGCCGGTTTTTTCGCTCGACTCTCCCTATGGGATCGGAACGTTTGGCGATGCCGCCTACCGTTTCATCGATTTTTTGCGGGCCGCCGGCCAGCACTATTGGCAAATCCTTCCGCTTTGCCCGTCAAGCTTTGGCGATTCCCCCTATCAGTCGCCGGCGTCGATGGCTGGGAATCCCTATTTTGTCGATCTCGATCTGCTCGGCCGCGAAGGGCTTTTGACCGATGCTGAACTCGCAGGACACGCTGCAAATTGGCCTGCCGATACCGTCGATTACGGCCGACTCTGGCAGGAACGAGAAGGGATGCTCCGAAGGGCCGTCGCAAGATTCCATCAGGACGACGAGGCATTCCTTTCGTTTTGCGAACAACAAAAGGCCTGGCTCGATGACTTCGCGCTCTTTATGACCATCAAGCGCCTTTTTGGCAACGGCTCTTTTTTTGGCTGGCCCGAACCGCTCAAATTGCATGATCAAGCCGCCATTGCCGCTGTCAGTTCTCAGCACGCCGAGGATGTACACTATTATAAAGTTGTTCAGTACTGGTTTTTTCGGCAATGGTATCATCTAAAGGAGTACGCAACGAAACAGGGTGTGCGACTCATCGGCGACCTTCCCATCTATGTAGCGCTCGACAGTGCCGACGTATGGGCAAGCCCCAAGCTGTTTCGCCTCGGCCAGGATCGAACGCCGACAAAGGTCGCCGGCGTTCCGCCCGATCTTTTTTCATCCGACGGCCAGCTCTGGGGCAACCCGCTTTATGATTGGGAATATCAAAAACGCACCGGATACCAGTGGTGGATCGAAAGAATGCGCCATCTACTGACCCTCACTGATCTCATCCGCATTGATCATTTCCGCGCCTTCGCCAGCTACTATACCATTCCCTTTGGGAGCGATACCGCACGATGCGGTGCGTGGGAAGATGGGCCAGGCATGGACCTTTTTCGGACGCTTCGCGATGCCTTAGGGCCGTTGCCGATTATCGCCGAGGATCTTGGAGGGAATACACCCGACGTCGAAGCACTCCTGAGAGAGACTGCATTCCCAAATATGAAAGTTTTGCAGTTCGCCTTTGACGGCGGAGACGATAACCCATTTTTGCCGGCGAATTATGATGCAAACTGCGTCTGTTATACCGGTACGCATGACAACGATACCACCATGGGCTGGTATGCGTCTGCACCCGAACCGGTCAGAGCGCGATTCCGGGAAAAGGTTTCTGTGCACCATAACGAACCGCCGGCGCACGCTCTCATACGCTATGCGATGAAAAGCCGCGCCCAATATGCAATCATCCCGCTTCAGGATTATCTTTGCCTTGGAAGCGAAGCGCGCATCAACCTTCCGTCCACTCTCGGGAGAAATTGGCAGTGGCGGATTTCACCGGGCACTTTAGATGAACGTCTCATCCAAACCGTAAAACGATTATCCGCCCGTTAAAGATTTGGCGGCGTGGTGAATACCACGCCGCCTTTTTATGCCAAAGAGGGGCGCAAAAAAGAGCTTGTTCCTTCCTATGAATTTTGTGACATCTTTCGATGGCGCGAAAGGCTTAGATGTGATATAATATTTTTAGTGAACTTTTTCTGGACGGTGCATCATGCAAAAAAGGAACTATCAACGGCAATTGGATGAAACCTTACTCGCCCTTACAAAATCAGGGCGGGTACCAAAGCTTTTGTTACACGGCTGTTGTGCGCCCTGTTCGAGTTATGTACTCGCCTACCTGAGTGACTATTTTTCCATTACGCTGTTCTACGATAACCCCAACATATTTCCCGAGGCGGAATATCGAAAACGTGCGGACGAAGTAAAGCGTTTGCTCACAGTTTTGCCGGTACGCCATGCCATTTCCTATCTTGAGGCGGATTATGATCCTGCCCCCTTTTTGGCCATTGCGAAGGGGTACGAGTCCGAACCCGAAGGTGGGGAGCGTTGCCGCGCCTGTTATGCGCTCCGCTTAGAACGCGCCGCCAAACAGGCCAAAACGCTTGGCGCCGACTACTTTACGACGACGCTATCGGTTAGCCCCTATAAACACGCCGATATCCTCAATGAATTGGGTGGCCGGTTGGCGGAAGCATATGGCGTCCCTTACCTGTTTTCTGATTTCAAAAAAAAGGACGGCTACAAAAAATCCATCGCCCTCTCATACCAATACGGGCTGTACCGGCAGGATTACTGCGGTTGCGTCTATTCTGCCGCCGCACGAGAGCGGCAAAGAAATGGAGAATTGACTGCATGCCAAGGACAAAACTAGCCGACCGGCAACTCCCTTTTTACACAAAGGGTGAAGAAATATTCAACATGGTCTCGCATATCGTAGGCGGTGGTTTTGCCATTGTTGCACTTGTTTTATGCGTAACTGTGGCCGCACTCCATAAAAACGCCTGGAGCGTTGTGGGTGGCGCGGTTTTCGGAATTACAATGATATGTCTTTATACCATGTCAAGTATCTATCACGGCCTGCGCCCGAATATGGCCAAGAAGGTGTTTCAGGTCATCGACCACTGTAGCATCTACTTTTTGATCGCCGGCACCTATACGCCGATTACTCTATCGGCCCTAAGGCCGGCCCATCCGGCCGTCGCCTGGACAATATTTGGCCTCGTTTGGGGCTTTTGCTTTCTGGCCGCCACCTTGACTGCCATTGATTTAAAAAGTTACCGCGTTTTTTCAATGATCTGTTATATCGGCATGGGCTGGTGCATTATATTCTTTTTAAAACCTACGCTTGAAGTACTCAATTTCCCAAGCATTCTTTTACTTGTCGCGGGAGGCGTCGCCTATACCATCGGCGCAGTTTTGTTTGGCCTCGGCAAGAAATGGCGGTACATGCATTCGGTGTTCCATCTGTTCGTTTTGGCAGGAAGCATTCTGCACTTTCTCATGATTCTGCTCTATGTAATGACAATACCGGGAGGTGCTCTTTAAATGGATTTTTTTAAACTCATCGAAACGCGGCAGAGTTGCCGTAATTTTAATCCCCGCCGCGATGTAGAGCGCGAAAAGCTGGACGCCTGTCTGAAGGCGGCTCGGCTAGCGCCCAGTGCCTGCAATAGTCAGCCGTATCATTTTTATGTCGCGACCGGTGAAGCGGCCAAAGCGGTGGGCGCCTGCACAAGGAGCATGGGGCTGAACGGTTTTACTGCCGATTGCCCGGCATTGGTTGTCGTAACGGAAGCCCCCTATAACGCTACGGCGGCTGTGGGTGCAAAGCGCAAACATCAGGACTACCGCTCGATTGATATCGGTATCGCCGCCGCATATTTCACGGCGCAGGCGACCGAGCTTGGCCTTTCGAGTTGCATCATCGGCTGGTTTGACGAAAAAAAGCTTCAGGCACTTTTAAAAACGCAGGCTAGGATTCGCCTGATTTTAGCGGTCGGTTATGCATCGGATGATGATCCGCTTCGTCCGAAAAAG
>CASFAP010000046.1 GCA_949292695.1 uncultured Eubacteriales bacterium
TTTGATCTCGCCAAGGCCAAAGCGCGAGCGCACATTTTAGAAGGCTTAAAAATCGCGCTCGACTATATCGATGAGGTCATTCAAATTATTCGCGCCTCAAAATCGATTCCTGAGAGCAAGGAGGCCCTAAGCGATCGGTTCGGCTTGGACGACGAGCAAACGACAGCGATCGTACAGATGCCGCTCGGGCGTCTGAGCGGCCTCGAACGCCAGAAGATCGAAGAAGAGTTGGCCGAAAAACGCGCTATTATTAAAGAATTGGAAGGCATTCTTGCCGATCATGGCAAGGTGCTGGATATTGTTAAGACCGAAGCGCTTAATTTGCGAGACAAATTTGCGGACGACCGCCGCACCGAAATCTCGATGGTTTCAGGAGAGGTTGACGTCGAAGACCTAATCCCGGTGGAAGAATGCGTCTTAACAAAGACGACCGAAGGGTATATCAAGCGGTTGCCGTCGGATACTTATAATACCCAGCACCGCGGCGGGCGCGGCATCACAGGTATGACGACGCGCGAGGGCGATGATGTGGAGAGCATGTTTACTTGTTCGTCGCACGATTATGTGATGATGTTCAGCAATCTAGGGCGTCTTTATCGGCTCAAGGCCTATGAAATCCCTGAGGGAAGCCGGACCTCAAAGGGTATGAATATTGTCAATATTTTGCCTTTGATGCCTGACGAAAAGATAGTCACGATACTGCCGGTTGGGGACAATCTTGCGGATCAGAGTTACATTTGCATGGTGACCCGAAAAGGTACAATCAAACGAACGGCGCTCGATGCTTTCAAAAACGTGCGCAAGACCGGTGTGATTGCAATCAATATTGACGAGGATGACGAGTTGAGCTTTGTCCGCAAGACAACAGGTAACGATCAGTTGCTTGTGGCTACGCGAGACGGTATGGCAATCCGATTTGATGAAAAACAGGCGCGCGAGATGGGCAGAACGGCGCGCGGCGTGCGTGCGATCAAAATGCATGAGGGCGACGAGGTCGTGGCCATGACGGTATGCGCGGACAACGAAACGCTATTGACGGTAACCGAAACCGGTTACGGCCGCCGGAGCAACGTGCAGGATTATCGTTTGCAGAGCCGAGGCGGCAAGGGCCTTACAAATTACCGCACTGACAAATACGGTAAAGTCGCCGCAGTACTCAGTGTCAACGATGAGGAGGACGTTATTCTCATTTCTTCAGATGGCATTATAATTCGCATACCGGTTTCGGAAATTAGCATCTTTGCGCGCCCGGCAAAGGGTGTGAGGGTCATGCGGGTCAATGAAGGCGAAAAAATCCTTTCAATTGCGACAGCTACTCATGATGACAGCGAAGAGACTGCGCACCCGGAGGCGGCCGAAGATGATGCGGCTGAGGTCGATGAGATCGATTCGGAAGAAACCGAGCAGGATGAAACAGAAGCGGCGACAGAAGAATGATGGCTTTACAATCGATCTTTTGTTATATAGGCTTTATTTGCTGACTACATCACAACAAGAGAAAGAGGATGGTAGCGATGCAATCTCAGATGACTCCGCCCGCCAGCCTTGCTGGCACAATATATTGGGAAAAATATAATTTTCGGAAAACAGCGACAGCAATCGGCACAGGTTTTCTATTGATGACCTTGCTTCCCTTCGCGGTCAGTTTTGGCGTGGGGCTTTTGGGAAGAGTGCAACCTGAATGGGTTGATTTTCTTTTAACTCCTTACGGTCAACTGCTTTATCAGCTGTTTGGATCGATCCTTATGTTCGCGTTACCATATAGTATTGCTGTATGGATGCAGTACCGCCGATTTTCTGAAGTAATCGCCTTCGAAAGGCCTACCAAAGGGCGTTTTTTGCCGATTTTATTGATCAGTCTTGCCCTGTGCATGGTCGCGAATGTCTTGGGCGGAATGTTTACGCAGTTTTTGTCGAATATTGGCCTGACCGCTGAAATGGCTGATTTGCCGTTGCCGAACGGATTTACTGGCGTTGCTTTGAGCATTTTAACAGTTGCTGTCGAGCCGGCTTTGTTGGAGGAATTTGCCCTTCGCGGCGTTGTGCTGGGCTCTTTGCGTCGGTATGGCGACGGATTGGCCATCATTGTGTCTTCTATTCTCTTTTCTGCAATGCATGGCAATCTGGAACAAATCCCTTTCACCTTTTTGATGGGAATTGTTTTAGGCTTCTCTTATGTGAAAACAGAATCGATCTGGACGCCGATTGCAATCCACTTTTTCAATAATCTCATTTCAATTTTGTTATCTTATACGGTCGGCGATGCGGCGTTTACGGCGCAAGTACTTGTGCAGAGCCTTCTGATTCTGGTCCTTTTTGGCCTAGGATTTATTGGATTGCGGATGATTACTGGCCGCGAAGCGGATCTCTTTTCCTTCAGAGAAGAGACTGAGAGCAAGCGCAAACAGTATTTAGGCTGGTTCTTTTCTGCCCCTGTTGTCGTAGCAGGATTGGCCGTGATTGCGCTTCAAATTCTGATTTTGATTATATATAACTTGCTTTAGCAGTCGGTTTTGGGTTGAGTAGTCGGATGGAAAAAACGTTTATGCAGGCGGCAATCGCTTTGGCCCGTCAGGCCGGCCAAGCGGGTGAAGTACCGGTTGGCGCTGTCATTACAAAGGATGGACAGATCGTCGGAACAGGGCAAAACCGCCGGGAATCCCTCCAAAATGCGCTGGCGCACGCAGAAATTGAAGCCATATCAATGGCCTGTAAAACCCTTGGCACATGGCGATTGGATGACTGCACACTTTATGTCACCTTAGAACCCTGCCCCATGTGCGCCGGGGCAATCCTCAACGCCCGAATCAGTACGGTTGTTTACGGCGCCAATGATCCAAAACGAGGCGCATGCGATTCTGTGGGCGATTTGTTCCGCCTTTCGTGGTATCATCGGCCGGAACTATATGCAGGTATCTGTGAAGCGGAGTGCCGGCAGTTGTTATCTGATTTTTTCACGGCGCTCAGGTAATCTTGAACAAAGAGAAAAGCACCTAACGCGGCGCTTTTTTCTGTTTTGTGAAATGTTTTATGGAGACTCTTGCAAATCAACAAAAAAGGGAGTATAATATTCCAAATTGTTCCGGAAGATAGCAAGGATGAGGATCAGTTTTAAATGGAGGTAAGATAAATGAGAAAATGGACAAAACTCTCTTCGCTTGCCCTAGCGGCCGTTATGGTGGCAGGGCTTGCGTCCGGTTGCGGCCCGAAAGATGATGGCAATACAATCGTCATTGGCGGCATTGGGCCAACAACAGGCACAGCGGCACAGTATGGCGAGGCCGTCAAACGCGGTGCGGAGCTAGCCATCAAGGAAATCAACGCGGCCGGAGGCGTCAACGGCATTCAATTGAAGCTGGATTTCCAGGATGACGAAAACAACGCTGAAAAAGCCGTCAACGCCTATAACACCTTGAAAGACAGGAATATGAAGGTTTTGATGGGCACTGTTACAAGCAATCCGTGCATCGCGGTTGCCGAGAAGAGCCATGTCGACAACATCTTTCAGTTGACCCCATCCGGTTCGGCTGTCGATTGCACGAAATATGACAATGCATTCCGAGTCTGTTTCAACGATATCAACCAAGGCTCTGCATCGGCGCGTTATATCGCTGAGAAAAAGTTGGCGACGAAGGTCGGCATCATCTATGACTCGTCCTCGGACTATTCTTCGGGCATTCAAGATCAGTTTGTAAAAGAAGCCGAGTCACTCAACCTGGAAGTGGTTGAACCGCAGGCCTTTACAAGCGATAACAAAACCGACTTTTCAACCCAAGTGCAAAAGATTCGCGAAAGCGGCGCTGATCTAGTCTTTTTGCCGATCTATTATGAAGAGGCGGCTTTGATTCTTAAAGAAGCTGACAAGAGCGGCCTGGACGTTAAATTTTTCGGTTGCGACGGTTTAGACGGCCTGGTCAATCAGCTGGGCGCCGATTCTGCCTTGGCTGAGGGCGTAATGCTACTCACCCCCTTTGCCGCCGGCGGAAAAGATGAAAAGGCAGTCGCGTTCACAGAAGCTTACAAAGCCGAGTATGACAATGAGACACCGATTCAGTTTGCCGCCGATGCTTATGACGCCATATATGCAATCAAGGCTGCAATGGAGCAAGCAAACATTACCGACGCTTCGATCAGCGCCAGCGATCTTTGCGATAAACTAAAGGTTGCCATGACGGAAATTACGCTGGACGGTTCGACGGGTGTCACCACTTGGGATGCCAGCGGCGAGCCGAACAAAGAGCCTAAGGGCATGATCATTGAAAACGGCGAATACAAGTCCATGGATTAATCTGTTTTTAAAGTAATACTTGACCCCTTTTAATGATCGACGATAAACCGGAAAGAATTTTCTTTCCGGTTTTGTTATATGTGAAATACCCCGCCGGTTCAACCGGCGGGGTTCATTGTATCCCAAAGTTGCGCGGCGGATCGCTTTCGTGGATAGGGAGTAAGCGTCAAACCTAAAGGCGTATAAAAATACCTGTCGTAGACAGTACGGCAGGTAAAGAGAATTATTGAATTTTGCAAGCGTCGGGTGCGTTCCAGGGCAGAAGCTCTTCTACATCTTTAACAGTGTCGGAATTTTTC
>CASFAP010000047.1 GCA_949292695.1 uncultured Eubacteriales bacterium
CATCACACCGGCATTTATATTTTTAAGTCTTACTCCCGATGCCCTTTCCGAGAAATCGGAGGGACATCGTGGAGGGACATTAAAAACCATTTACATATCGAGTTGTCAAAGACCTTGATAAATCAAGGGTTTCCGCCACAGTGGTATGAAACGGCGAAGTAGATTTTGAGTCCGTCACGTCTGCCAATTCCATCACACCGGCAAACCGCGGGTAGCAAGAACCCAGCGAAAATTATTATACAACAGGTGGTGCGGTAAAATCAAGTCTTTTTTTTATTTTTCTGTCGAGAAAGCACAGGATCAAAAAAAGTAATAATATAGCACCTCCAGCGATCAGGCAATGAATGAGCAAAGATTCGATAAACTGGCTCACAAAAGTATGCAATGGCTTGGATAGGATCCCGATCCGTTTCACCTCATTTGTCGCGAGTAAATAAGCGGGAATGGGAATCAGGAGAAGCGCTGACATTAGCAAAGACAAACGGGGATAAGCAAGCTTCTGTGTGGCTGTTTTTGAAATGGAAAGCAGAAAAACAGCAATTAAAATGCTCAAGGCCGCGCAACCAACGGTAGCGATGATAACAGGCGTGTGCACTTTCCCCATAATCCCGGTAATTTCCCGAATCAATAATGGATTGAGAAAAGGCGTTAACGTCTCTACGCAAGAATCCACCAGATAAGCAATGCCATCCTCTGTAGCCTCTAGCGCGTCTTCACCGGTTTGCGCGGCGAGGTATTCGCGAAAATAACCATCAAGCGTCTGACGAAGTGAATCTGTGTCAATTACAACGCTTTTTTGCGCATAAGACTGTTCAATAACCGATAGTAAAGAACTCCGGAAAGTTTCAGTATCGAGTTTATCTTGAAAAAAGTTTTCAGGTAACCCGCTTGGAATCGCCAAACTGATTAACTTTTCCCGTGCGGCCTCTAAGGATTGTTCGAGGAATTCTGAGTCGACCTGTTTTTTCAGATAACTTTCCGAAGTGCTGGGGAGGGCGGCCAGCCCCAATAGGCAGGCGGTCAGCGTCAGACCGAGTAAAAATGACAGTATAAATTGTAGAACCGTGCGCAGTCCATCCGATTCTGTGCGCTTTTCATGCTTTGCCATCTTACCCCTCCTTATTGATCCAATAATATCCTAGGGCCCGAAACCAGCTTGCCATAAACAAAATAACGTTGCGGCGTCAGACCGAGCATGTTAAAGGGATAACAGGTATACAATACAATATTTTCGGTTTCACTAGCGAGGTCAAATGCCGATTTGTCGTTGTGGCGCAAGACTTCCATGCGCTCGATCTCATAGACATAAGTGCCGTAATTGGTGTCGACCGTGATTTTTGCGCCGACTTTAGCGCTTTTCAGGTCGCGAAAATAGGTGTTATTGTGCCCTCCAATGAGGATGGTGCTTCCCATACCCGGAAAGCTACTGCCGGCATATTGGCCCAGACCCTTGCGCAGATAAGCATCGTCATCGCCAAAATAAAGCGGCGCGTCGACATTCGTGCCTTCGATGGAAAGCACCCCATATTGATTGCCAAACCGCGGGAATTGAATGGTGCTCGAAGCAATTGTGTCTCCCTCATAGAATACCTTGCCCGTAAAAAGATTCTCTTCTGCTTGGGACTGCGTTTCCGTCATGGCGATCAATTTCCAGGTGTCGCGTGCCATGGAAATGATGGGGGAGAGCATCAGATATCCGAGCAAAGCAAAAGCGAATGGCACTAAATAGACCATTCGCTTTTTAAAAAAGTTCCGAATTGTCACGCGATTATTTCACGAACAGACGCGCTTTTTTCGCGACGATAAAAGCGGCGCCCAAGACAACGAGAACGATGCCGGCAGTCGCAACAGCGGCAGTCATATCAGCCGAAGCACCGGTCGTTTTGACGATGGGGCTCGCATTGAAAACAGTGGTCGCGCCATCTTTGATCACGACGTTCGAACCGTCATAGGTAAGGGTCAAACCGACGACTTCACAAGCACTCTGACCAAGGGCCAATAATTCCTGCTTCACAGCGGAAGAAAAAGAGGAGAAGTTGACAGTCGTGCCGGCAGGGAAGTCCTGCGCCTCTACAAGCTCAGCGCCTTCATTAATATAACCGATGATTTCCTGGCTCTGCGCCTCGGTCATATCGATGGTCAGGAAATAGGCCTTGGCCTGATTGATGTATTCAACCGGGATTTGGAAGTCGGAACCGTTTTTGGAAACAGTGCCACTCAAAACGTCGATTACTTGTTGTTCATACTCATTCAGAGCACCTTCTGCGCTCGCGCCGACGGCACAAGGAACAAGTAGCAAGACAGCGGTCAAAAGAACTGCAAATACTTTTTTCATTGTTTTCAACCTCACTTTGTAATAAGATATCTGAAATATCTAGGAACATTATAACTGAAGCAGACCGGTTTGTAAAGGGCTTTTCATAAAATTTTTTCAAATGGAAAAAAGTTTCAATTACTTGATAAAATCGAGCTTATGCGCTATAATAAAGTGATTATTTTAGTTTTAATATAGGAGTCTTGTCGTTGAACCGCGAACAACATACTATAGAATTACCTGCTGAGCAATTGGCTTATATGGAACGAGTGGCTTCTTTACTGTCTGAATCCTATGTAGTGCCACCAAAAGCCTGCGTGACGACTTATGGTTGCCAGCAGAATGTCAGTGATAGCGAACGCATTCAGGGCATGCTCGTCAAAATGGGATATGTTTTGACCGATAATATGGATGAGGCCGACTTTATCTTGTATAATACCTGTGCGGTGCGCGGCCATGCTGAAGACAGGGTTTGGGGCAACATCGGCACAATCAAAAACAAAAAACAAAAGCGCCCCGGCCTGATCGCGGCGGTCTGCGGTTGCATGGCCCAGCAGGAAAGCGTGGCTGAGCGGATCCGGCGCAGTTACCCTTATATTGATTTGGTGTTTGGCACCCATGTGCTTTGGCGCCTGCCAGAGTTTTTATACCGGCGCCTCAGCGGTGGCGGGCGAATCTTCGAGCTCTCCATGGAAGAAAACAGAATTGTCGAGAGCTTGCCGGTCCATCGAGACGGAACTTTAAAAGGTTGGCTCCCTATTATGTACGGTTGCAATAATTTTTGCACCTATTGCATTGTCCCCTATGTGCGCGGCCGCGAACGCTCGCGGGAACCAGATCGGATTCTTGCTGAGGCAGAGGAGATGATTGCCGCCGGCATCAAGGAGATTACGCTTTTGGGGCAAAATGTCAATTCTTATGGACTGGATGCTTCGTTTGATCTAAATTTTGCAGGCCTGCTTCGTAGGCTCAATGCCTTTCCGGGCGATTTTCGAATCCGTTTTATGACTTCCCACCCAAAGGATTGCACCCTCGAACTTCTCGACGCTATGAGAGACTGCGACAAGGTTTGCAAGCATCTGCATCTGCCCGTGCAGAGCGGGAGCGATCGAATCTTAAAATTAATGAACCGCCGTTACACAAGAGAGGATTATCTGGCGTTGGTCGCCGCCGCGCGAGAAAGAATGCCGGAGATTACCCTCACGAGCGACATTATCGTCGGTTTCCCTGGCGAGACCTACGAGGATTTTTTGCAGACTCTCGACTTGATTCGGGAGGTGGAATATTCATCGCTTTTCACTTTTATTTATTCCCCCCGGGAGGGAACGCCGGCCGCGCGGATGTCCGATCCAATCTCAAGGGCGGAAAAGGGCAGATGGTTCCAGCAATTGCTAAAGGCGCAAGAAGAAATCTCCGAACGCTTGAATCAAGCAATGATTGGCCATACCTATCAGGTGTTATGCGATGATACCGGCCGGGCGCCGGGATATGTCGCGGGGCATACGAGCGGAAATATCGTCCTGGAATTCCCAGGAGTGCCGCAGGATATCGGCAGTTATTTTAATGTAACCGTCCAAGAATTGACAAACGCGCTATATGGCGCTGTCATAAAGTGAAAACAGAAAGGAACAACAAAATGAATGTGATCGAAGCTGTCCGTCAATTGGGCGTCGCGATTCAGGCCGACGACCGTTATCTCATTTTCCGCCAGGCGCAAAAACAAAATGATGCCGACGCGGCTTTGCAGGAAAAAATCGGCGAATTCAACCTGCTTCGCATGTCGCTCGACCGGGAACTTTCGAGTGAGAGCAAGGACGAAGATAAGGTCAAAGATTTAAATGAAAAAATGCGCGCGGTCTACAGCGAAATCATGGCCAACCCCTCCATGATCGCTTATAATGCCGCAAAAAGCGCAATGGATGCGCTCATTAACGAGGTGAATAGCATTATCATAAAATCAATTAACGGCGAGGACCCTGAGACCTGCGAACCGGACGAGCCGGGTTGCTCGGGCAGTTGCGCGAGTTGTAGCGGTTGCCACTAATTGAAAGGATAAATTTGGGGAAGGGAATGGTGGAGCTTGGCTAATTTATCGCCGATGATGCAACAATATATGGAAATCAAGAGCCAGCATGAGGACAGCATCCTCTTCTTTCGGCTCGGTGATTTTTATGAAATGTTTTATAAAGACGCGCAGATCGCCTCTGAAGAGCTCGATTTGACCCTGACCGGCAAAGACTGCGGACAAGAGGAGCGGGCGCCGATGTGCGGCGTCCCATATCACAGTTGCGAGGCTTATATCGCCCGCCTGGTCGAAAAGGGATATCGGGTGGCAATCTGCGAGCAGATGGAGGATCCGGCGACGGCCAAAGGCCTGGTCAAGCGTGATGTCGTTCGAGTGATCACGCCGGGTACCATCATTGAAGAAAGCATGCTCGAAGAGGGGAAAAATAATTTCTTGGCCGCCGTCAGCCTCAAAGAAAAGACGGCCGGCATCTGTTTTGTGGACGTGTCGACGGGCGCGCTCCATCTGACCGAAGCGAGCGGTGACCGCGTGGAACAAAGAATAATCGACGAACTGTCTCGTTTTTCTCCGAGAGAGTTGTTAATCGCCGATGTACTGGAAATCTATCCGGTGTTGAGCGCCTACCTGCAACAGAATCCCGAGTGCCGACTGACCTATCGGCCGGGCGCCTCGTTTGACCCGGCCAAAACCGAAGAACGCGTTTTGGCGCATTTTCATGTCATCAGCGTCGAAAACCTCGGCTTAGCCAAAGGCGGGCCAGCTGTCGCGGCGCTGGGCGCGGTGTTTGAGTATCTTTATGAAACCAAAATGCAGAGCTTAAGCTCCCTGCAGGAAGTTCATTATTATACGGAATCGCAGTACATGCGGCTGGATTTGACGGCGCTGAGAAATCTCGAGCTCTGCGAGACGATGCGTTCAAAAAGCAAGCGTGGCTCGCTTCTATGGGTGCTCGATAAAACCAAAACGGCCATGGGCAAGCGCCTTATGCATAGCTGGCTCGAACAGCCGCTTGTCAATATCGCCGAAATCACTGCGCGGCAAAACGCGGTGGACGAGCTCTATAGCGAGACGGTGTTGCGAGGAGAATTGATCGAGGCTCTCGGCGGGATCCATGATATCGAACGTTTAATCTCCCGCGTCGGTTACGGCACCGGAGGGCCGCGGGAATTGCGCTCTTTGGCAGAGTCGTCTGTGCACCTTCCAACCCTCAAAAAATTGCTTTCTGGCGCGAAGAGCCGGATGCTTTCCGGCATCTGTGACCGGATCGACGAACTGCAAGACATCAAGGACCTGATCATGCGCGCGATTGTCGACAACCCGCCGGTTGTCGTCCGCGAGGGTAAAATGATCCGCGATGGCTACAACGAAGAAGTCGATCAGTTGCGGCACGATATCGAACACGGCACCGATGTCTTGGCCGAAGTTGAGGCCACTGAGCGGGAACGGACCGGCATCCGCAATTTAAAGGTCCGGTATAATCGTGTGTTTGGCTATTACATAGAGGTTTCCAATTCCTTTTTGGACCGTGTGCCTGAAGATTACATCCGCAAGCAGACCTTGACTAACGGTGAGCGGTTCATCACCGATGAACTCAAGCGGATCGAAGCGCGGGTGCTGGGCGCCAAGGAGCGGATCGTTCAACTCGAATACCAGTTATTTGAGGAGGTCCGCAACACGACGGCCAAAGCGCTCGACCGTTTTATGAAAACGGCTTCCGCCATAGCTTCGCTCGATGTGCTCTGTTCCTTTGCCGAAGTCGCCGTGCAAAATTCTTATACGCGTCCGCACCTCAACAGCGATGGCGTGCTTCAGATTACCGCCGGGCGCCATCCGGTGGTCGAGCGGGTCCTGCGTGCGCCTTTTGTCGCCAACGATACCCTGTTGGACAATGGCGACAACCGTTGCGCCATTATTACGGGCCCCAACATGGCAGGCAAATCGACCTACATGCGCCAGGTGGCAATCATTACACTCATGGCACAGATCGGCAGTTTTGTGCCGGCCGAGTCGGCCAATATCTGCGTTACAGACGCGATTTTTACGCGCGTCGGTGCTTCAGATGATCTGGCCTCTGGGCAATCGACCTTTATGGTTGAAATGAGCGAAGTCGCGTACATCCTTAAAAACGCCACCAAGCAGAGCCTCTTGATCCTCGACGAAATCGGCCGCGGAACCTCGACGTTTGACGGCATGTCGATCGCCCGAGCGGTCCTCGAATATGTCGCGGATAAGAAAAAGCTCGGCGCGAAGACGCTCTTCTCGACCCACTACCACGAACTGACCCAACTGGAAGAGGAGCTACAAGGGGTTAAAAATTATAACGTCAGCGTTAAAAAGCGGGGGGATGATATCATATTCCTGCGCCGCATTGTGCGCGGCGGCGCCGACGACAGCTACGGCATTGAGGTCGCCAAGCTTTCAGGTCTGCCAAGCGGCATTATCGACCGTGCCAAGCAGATTTTAAAGCAGGTCGAAGCGGATGGGATCGTCGTCAACCGCAAGGAGGTTGCGGCTGAGAGCCAATTGCCCCTTGAAATGCGGGAGGCTTCGGCGCTCTTGGAGGAGTTGAAGGCGCTAGACGTCAACACGTTAACCCCGATTGAAGCAATGCAGACGCTTTTCGCGCTCTCTGCGAAAGCAAAGTCTGTCTAAAAAAGCAAAAAGGAGGATACCGCAGTGCCACAGATTCATGTGTTACCCAAACAAATCGCCGAATTGATTGCGGCCGGTGAAGTTGTCGAACGGCCGGCTTCGGTTGTAAAAGAACTGGTAGAAAACGCTATCGATGCCGGCGCGCGTGAAATCACGACAGAAATCCAGCGCGGCGGTATCCTGTATATCCGCGTGACCGACAATGGTTGCGGCATTGCGCGGGATGAGGTCCCAACCGCCTTTTTGCGCCATGCGACCAGTAAGATTTCGAATGCCGACGACTTAGAGGCGATCTCCACCCTCGGCTTCCGGGGAGAGGCGTTGGCCGCCATCGCCGCGGTTTCGAGGGTCGAACTTCTTACGCGCCAAAAGCAGGACCTTTCGGGCACACGCTATCGCCTTGAGGGCGGCCAAGCGTGTGAACTCGAAGACGCCGGATGCCCGGCCGGGACCACCATCTTGGTGCGGGATTTGTTTTATAACACCCCGGCTCGCATGAAATTTTTAAAAAAAGATGTTTCCGAGGCCAACGCTGTTGCCGCCGTGATCGACCGCATCGCGCTGTCCCATCCGGAAATATCCTTTCGGCTGATCCGGGACGGAAAGCAGACGCTCTGCACGGCGGGGGACGGAAAACTGTCTTCTGCAATTTATGCGGTGCTGGGCCGTGATTTTTCCTCCTCACTCATTCCAATGTCGAACCAAATGGGGCCCATTTCAGTCGAGGGCTTTATCTGCAAGCCTGTCAACTGCCGCCCCAACCGCAATGGGCAATATTTCTTTTTAAATGGCAGATTGGTCCGGTCCGGGACCGCGACTGCGGCGCTCGAACAGGGCTACAAAAACGCCTCCATGGTTGGGAAGTTCCCAACCTGCGTCTTAAACCTTAAGGTTCCTTTTGGAACGGTCGACGTCAATGTGCACCCTTCAAAGATGGAGGTGCGGTTTTCGGACGAACGCCACATCTTTGACTGCATATATTACGGCGTCAAGACCACCCTCCTGCAAAGCGACCCCCGGCCGGATTTAAAGCTGACGCCGCCTGATCCTCGCGTCGGCTTTCAGAATGAGACTTATGCGCAACCTAAATTAACGGTTTCAGCGCCTGTAAAGCCGGCCGTCCGGCCCGAAACCGAATACCGCTTGCGCGATATTATGGCGCAACCGGACACCGCGAAGCCTGCGTTCCTTGATGTGATATGTGACGATCCGGCTTCGCGCGCGCCGCAGGCCCCGCATCCAGTCTATGTGGTGCAAAGGCCGGAACCCTCTGATAATACCGCTAGCGTTTCGCCTGCGCCATCTGAGTCGAACCCCAACTCCACATCTGAAACCTCTGGCCCTGACCACATTGCTTCCTCTCAATCAGACCCCAGTGCCGCTTCGAAGTCCGTAAAGGACGATATTCTCGCCGCATCAGCTACATCCGCAGAGGACCTGCGCTATGTTGGCGAGGCCTTTACCACCTATATATTGGTTGAGCGTGGAGATTCCCTGTTCCTGATCGATAAGCACGCGGCGCACGAACGCATCCTCTTTGAACGGTTGCAAAAGGAGCAGGACGTTGGCCGGCAGATGTTGTTGCAACCCCTCGCGATCGGCCTGCCCAAGGAGGAGTACGCCATACTGACCGAGCACCTCGATTTGCTCGCAAAAGCTGGTTTTGAGCTAGAGGATTTTGGAGATGGCACGCTTCTTGTCCGTACAGTGCCTGCGCCGCTTCGGGATGAGAACATTAGCGAAGTCCTTTCTGAAATTGCAGGGGGCTTGCAGTCGGGTTCCCGGAACGTGGCGCCCGAAAAGATGGATCACCTCTATCACACCATCGCTTGCCGCGCCGCAATCAAGGCGGGGAACCATTCGACGCCGCAGGAATTGCTTTCTCTTGCAAAACAGGTGCTCGAAGCAGACGATATTCGCTACTGCCCACATGGGCGGCCGGTGGCATATGAACTCAAAAAACGGGAGATCGAAAAGCATTTTGGCAGAATTGTTTGATAAAAACCGAATTCCCTTGTTGGCGATTGTCGGGCCGACGGCTACAGGAAAAACCGCGTTGGGTGTCAAGTTGGCAAAATACTTTTCGGGCGAGATCGTCTCGGCCGATTCTATGCAGGTCTATGAAGGCGCGCCGATTGCGACGGCTGTTCCTTCCTCCCAGGAGCGGCAGGGCGTAAAGCACCATTTGATGGAAATCTTATCACCTGACGCTACTTTTACTGTATCTGATTATGCGGCCTTGGCCGATGCCGCGATCCAATCTATCATTGAAAACGGCAAACTTCCCATTCTTGTCGGAGGAACCGGGCTTTATATAGAAGCGGTCGTCGATCACATCCGGTTTTTGCCGGCGCCGGCCGACGGAGTCGTGCGGGGCCGGTTGGCCAAAAAAATGCAAGAAGTCGGCTCGCAGGTCATGCTCGAAGAATTGTCGCGCGTTGACCCTGTCACGGCGGCGCGATTGCATCCGAATGACAAACGCCGGATTCTTCGCGCGCTCGAACTCTATGAATTGACGGGCCGCACGTTATCGGAGCAGAACGCCCTCTCAAAGGCTGAGGCATCACCTTACGACCCGCTCATCATTGGCCTGAATTACCGTGATCGCGCGGCGCTCTATCGCCGAATTGATGAAAGGGTTGAGCAGATGTTGCAAAAAGGCCTTCTGGCAGAAGCGCAAAAAATGCTCGAAACGCCATGCAAAGGCATGGCGCAGGCCATTGGACACAAGGAACTATTCCCCTATTTGCGCGGCGAACAGGCCCTTAGCGAATGCGTTGAGCGCCTGAAGCGCGAAACGCGCCGGTATGCCAAACGGCAACTCACATGGTTCCGGCGGGATGAGCGGATCCACTGGATTTATCTTGATGAGGCGCGCGACCCGTTTGCGGCCGCAAAGGAACTGCTTTGTGAGAAAGGATGGGCTGAAAGATGAACCGGACAGGTTATGCGATTTTAAAATACGGTGCCATATTGTTGCTGGTCGCGTTTTTTGGCTATCAGCTTTATGCTTCGCTCTATAACCCTCTAACAACCGGAACCGCTATTTATTATGAAGTCGACGACGGCATCGACATCACGGGGGTAATCATCCGGGACGAGACCGTGTTGGAGGCCAATCCATCCGGCGTTTTGCATTATGTGATTTCCGACGGCGAACGTGTCGCCAAGGGCGGCGTTATAGCGCAGGAATATGATTCGGAGGCGGCCTCGATCGCCCTGACCGAGATTTCCGCATTGGAGGAACAGATCAAAAACATCGAGGAGATCCAGAACTATAACGATATTTCAGCGACCGACATCGACCTTGTGAACACAAAGATGAACGCCGCGCTCAGCGACCTGATTTTTTCCTGTAGCGCCGCTGATTTTTCTAGCGCTTCCGAGCTTAGCGCTCAACTTTTGAATCTGCTCAATCGGCGGCAAATTATAACGGGCGAGGCTGAAAACTTCAATACGTTGTTGGCATCTCTGAAAACCGAATTGAGCTCCCTTGAAGCTTCGGTGACGGCAGTTCGCAGGCAGATCACCTCGCCGGAGTCGGGCTATTTTGTCTCGGCGGTCGACGGGTATGAAACCGTGCTGAAAACCGACGACCTCGCAAGCCTTACCCCTGAAAAGCTAGAGAGTGTGCAACCTTTGGCAGAAACTGGAAACCAATCTTTTGGCAAGATTGTGTCGGATTATACTTGGTACATTGCGGCGTCGATCCCGGTCAGCGATTCCCTGCAATTGCGCGCCGGTGATAAGTTGAAGCTCAAGACCCCTGTCAAAGCCAGCCCTGAGCTGACTGTCGAGGTTGTTTCGGTCAATGTCTCTGAGGCCTCGGAGAAGGCCGTTGTTGTCTTTAGTTGCCAAGAAATGAATCGGGACTTGGCGAGGCTTCGAAGTGGCCCCATGACCATTATCCTGCAGGAATATAGCGGCCTGCGGGTCAGTAGCAAATCCCTGCGGGTGCAAGACGGTGCGACCGGTGTTTTCGTCGTCTCTGGCATGCAGGTCAAGTTTGTGCCCGTTGAGGTATTGTATTCGACTGGCGGATATGTTATCTGCAAAATTGACAATGAATCCGACAATGCGCTTCGCCTGTATGACGAGGTCGTGGAGAAGGGAAAGGGGCTCTATGATGGAAAAATCATACGATGAGCGGTTTGCCGCTTTTGATGAAAACTATAAACGGATCTTGGAAGCAATTTCGAATGCCGCCCAAAAGGCCGGCCGTTCGCCTGATGAGATCACCCTGCTGGCGGCTACGAAAACGGTACCAGCTGAAGTCATCAACCATGCGGTTCAATCTGGGCTTTCGCTAATCGGGGAAAACCGTGTCCAGGAGCTTGTGCAGAAGGAACCCTTTTTATCACCCATGCCGCACCGGCACTTTATTGGTCATTTGCAGACCAATAAGGTTAAGGAAGTTGTCGGCCGAGTTGAAATGATTCAGTCGGTGCACTCCCTTAAATTGGCGCAAGTGATCAGTGATCACTGCATGGCCTGCGGCAAGGTGATGCCGGTTTTGGCCGAGGTAAATATTGGCAGGGAAGAGAGTAAATCGGGATTTTCCCCAGAGGCGGTAACTGAGGCAGTGGCGGAAATAGCGACTTTGCCGGGCGTTCGCGTTTGCGGTCTCATGGCGATTCCGCCGATTTGCGAAGAGATAAACGAACTGCGCCGATATTTTTCTCAAATGCACAAACTGTTTATTGACATTAAGGGTCAAAAAATAGATAATAGTACTATGGACATTCTGTCTATGGGAATGTCGGGCGACTTTGAAGTGGCCATCGCCGAAGGAGCGAACCTGGTTCGAATTGGTTCTTCCCTTTTCGGTAAGCGGCCGGCTGTGAAGCCGTCGAGCGAAACATAAAGGAGTGATTACGATGGGTATGTGGGAAAATTTCAAAAAAATGGTCAGCGTATCCGATGAGGATGAGTATGACGATACCGAATACACCGAAGAAGAGGTAGCGCCGAAGGGCCGCAAGGATTCCTATTACGATTCCGATGATACCTATACGTCTACGAAAAAGGCGGAACCACCCGTGCGTGGAGCCCGCGATGACAAAAGGGGGAAAGTCGTGAGTTTTAATCAGAATAGTTCCATGCAGGTGGTGCTAGTCAAACCGGAACGGTTTGAAGATGTGCCGGCGATTGCCGATCATCTCAACGAGAAAAAGACCGTGCTCTTGAATTTGGAGTCGGCCAACCGCGAGACTTCTCGCCGTTTGATTGACTTTTTGAGCGGGGTGGCGTATGCGAATAAAGGTAGCATCCGTAAGGTTGCTAACAGCACCTTCATCATCGCGCCGACCGATGTCGATGTCATGGGAGAGCTAATGATCGATGATCTGGAGGAAGGTAAACTTTACCTCTGATGGATCCGCAACTGCTTGAAAAGCGCATCGAAGACGCGCTCTTGATTGCTGAGCGCCGCCAGACGCCGCACTTCGTCGGCTTTCTAACCGAGGGCGAGGCCGCGCTCGCGTGCCGCATTGCCCAAAATCTTCGCGGGCGCTTTTGTCTTTGGGGTGGCTTTGACGAAGCCGATCGGACTTTCTTTTGTGCTCTGCCGGATTGGTGCGAACCCGAAAAGGTTTCCTTTCCAGTCGCGGCGTTTACGCTTACCTTTCGGCCCTGCGACCCGGTTTCGCACAGGGATGTGCTGGGCGCATTAATGGCACTTGGCATTTCGCGCGAGTCAGTGGGTGATATCCTCGTCGAGCCCGGTCGTGCGGTCGTGTTTCTGGCCTCAGACATCGCGCCGTATGTTTTATCTCAACTCGAAATGGTCGGCCGCGCTGGTGTCAAAGCGGCAACTGGTTTTTTGGAACCGTTGCCGGCGCGCGGAAGCTTTTCTTTTGTGGAAGACACCGTCGCGTCCGCCCGGCTCGATTGTATCGTTGCGGCGCTCGTCCGTTGCGGCCGTTCAAAATCAGAGGAATTGATCGCCGAGGGGCGTGTGTGCGTCAATTCTTTTCCTTGCGAAAAATGCGCCAAGCAAATCGAAGAAGGAGACCGCATTACAGTGCGGGGATATGGGAAATTTGTCGTCGACTCGATGCAAGGTCGGACCAAGAAAGGCCGCATCGTGTTGCGCGCCAAAAAATATAGTTGATAGGGGGATCCTTCATGTTAAAAGCAAGTGATATCAGCAACGCGACCTTTGCGAAGTCGATGAACGGTTATAAGCAGGACGAGGTCGACGAATTACTCGATACCATCGAGGCGGACTATCAACAGTTCGGCAAGGTTGTAACGGATTTGCAAGCCAAAATTGCCACCCTTACAAAAGAAAACGACGAACTGCGCACAGCCGGCAACAGCATTCAGAACGTCTTGGTCAGCGCGCAACTGCTGGCCGATCAAATCGTCAATGACGCAAAGGCAAAGGCAGAAGAAATCACTGCGAAGGCCAAAATCGACGCCGCTGATACTTTGAAAGCTTCTCAAGCCGCGGCCGAGGAAGCCGACAAGAAAGCGGCCGTTGCGCAAAAAATCGCCGAGGATAAAATTGCCTCCATGATGAAAGAGGCGGTCCAGAAGTCGGAGGGTATGATTACTGCGGCGCATGATAGCGTTGCGCGCCAGCAATTGCTCTTTGACCAGCTGAAGGCAGAAATTGCTTCCTTTAAACAAGAGATCACCCAAAAATACAAAGAACATGTCGAGCTTCTCAGCAAAATTCCCGACGAGGTGCCTTTTGACGCCAGCCATGCGGCTGATGCGCTCTGCGCTTTGATTACGGAAAAGCCCGATTTAAGCCAGTTTATCCCCAGCGAGGCTACCACTGCTACTGAAGAGCCAAAACCGCAGGAGCCGGAGCCCCAAGAGGCCGTTGCGCCTGAGGAAGCGGCTGAAAAAGTCGCGCCTTCTTCTGCGCCGCCGGTTTCCGCTACACAGATGGGCTTTCAAATCCAGACCGATATCCTCGGTGAGTCTGTGAAAGAAGATATCGAGGAAAAAGAGCCAGCGGGGCTGTTTCGAAAACGCAACAAGTAGGAGAGTTTCATCAATGGACCAAGATTACAATCAGACCCTAAACCTGCCAAAAACTGAGTTCCCCATGCGTGGCAATCTGCCTACAAGGGAACCTGAGGCACTCAAAAAATGGCAGGAAGCCGATCTTTATCACGCACTCATGCAACATAATGCAGGCAAACCGCTTTATGTATTGCATGACGGCCCGCCTTATGCCAACGGCATCATCCATTTGGGAACGGCGCTGAATAAGTCGCTCAAAGATTTTATTCTCCGCTATAAAAATATGACGGGCTATCAAGCGCCCTATGTGCCAGGTTATGATACCCATGGCCTGCCGACTGAACTGAAGGCTCGCAAGCAGGCCGGTATGCAATCTTCTGAGCAGGTTTCGGCATTGGAACTGCGCAAGATTTGCCGCGATTTTGCGACAAAATTTGCCGAGGATCAGCGGCACCAGTTCGAGCGCCTGGGTGTTTTGGGCGAATGGGAAAACCCTTATATGACCCTCAAAAACGCCTATGTTGCCAAGCAAGTTGAGGTCTTTGGGGAAATGGCCCAGAAGGGTTACATCTATCAGGGCTTAAAGCCGGTTTATTGGTGCCCTGAATGTCAGACCGCGCTTGCCGAGGCGGAAATCGAATATTCAGAAGACCCTTGCTACTCGGTTTATGTGAAATTTCCGGTGACCAAAGGCGAGGAAAAATTGACGGCAAAGGGCGCCATTGCAGGCAAAACCTATTTTGTCATCTGGACGACGACGACCTGGACTCTGCCTGCAAACTTGGCGATCTGTGTCGGCCCGGAATATGAATATTCTATTGTCAATGCGGGCGGCGAGTCCTATGTGATCGCCACAGCGCTTGTCGCCGCGACGATGGAGGCCGCTGGCATTTCCGATTATCAGATCGTCGGTGCCCTTAAAGGAAGCGAACTCGAATATATGCGGGCGCGCCATCCCTTTATGGATCGGGATTCGCTTTTGATCGTGGGCGATCACGTTACGCTCGATAGCGGCACCGGTTGCGTTCACACTGCGCCGGGGCACGGTGTCGACGACTTTGAGGTCTGCCGCAAATATCCAGAGATTGAAATGGTTGTTCCGGTCGATAATCGGGGCGTCATGACCGAAGAAGCCGGCCGTTTTGCCGGACTTTCCACGGATGACGCCAATAAAGCCATCGCCACCTGGCTGGACGAGAACGGCTATCTGTTTGCGCTCAAAAAAATCATCCACCAGTATCCGCACTGCTGGCGTTGCAAATCGCCAATTCTCTTCCGCGCGACAGAGCAGTGGTTTTGCTCCATTTCCGACTTCGCAGATCAGGCTGTCTCAGAAATCCAAAAGGTCCATTGGGTGCCTGCCTGGGGCGAGGAAAGAATCACCAATATGGTCCGCGACCGAAGCGACTGGTGCATTTCCCGCCAGCGCACCTGGGGCGTGCCGATCCCGATCTTTTATTGTGAGGATTGCGGCGAGGCCGTCATAACGCCTGAGACCATCGCTAAAATCGCCTCCATCTTCCGTGAAAAAGGCGCTGACGCCTGGTATGAATTGCCGGCCGCCGAGTTGTTGCCGGAGGGATTTTCCTGCCCGAAATGCGGCAAACAGCATTTTCGCAAGGAAACGGACATTATGGACGTTTGGTTCGATTCCGGCGTGTCGCACGCGGCGGTGCTTGATGCGCGGGATTATTTAAAATTCCCGGCCGATCTTTATTTAGAGGGCGCCGACCAATATCGAGGCTGGTTCCAGTCTTCGCTTCTCACTTCTGTGGCGACAAAGGGCGTGGCCCCCTATAAAACCGTAGTCACCCATGGCTGGGTGGTAGATGGCGAGGGCAAAAAAATGTCCAAGTCGCAGGGGAATACCATCATCCCGGATGATGTCGTCAAGCAGTATGGCGCCGATGTATTGCGCCTTTGGGTCGCGTCGTCGGATTACCACGCCGATATCCGCGTCTCGCCCGAGATTCTAAAACAGCTCTCCGAAATTTATCGCAAAATTCGCAATACCGCCCGGTTTATCCTGGGTTGCATTTCAGATTTTGATCCGGATGTCAATCAGGTGGGAGATGAAGCACTGGAAGAAATCGACCGATGGGCGCTGATGCGGCTGGATGATTTAATCGCGAAATGTCGCGACGGATACGATAAATTTGAATATCATCAGGTCTTCCATGCGGTTCATAATTTCTGCGTGATCGATATGTCCAACTTCTATCTCGATGTGCTCAAAGACCGTTTGTATGTCGAAAAAACGGATAGTGTAACGCGCCGCGCCGCACAGACCACAATTTATCGCGTGCTCGATACCCTTACTCGGCTGATTGCGCCGATTTTGGCCTTTACATCCGACGAGATCTGGCAATTTATGCCCCATGAAGCGAATCACGATACCCGTAACATTATTTTCAATTCGATTCCTGAGGCCAAAAGGCAGACCGATCCGGCCTTCCTTGCCCGCTGGGAAAGGATCCATGCCGTGCGCGAGGATGTCAAGAAGGCCCTCGAAATTGCGCGCAACGAGAAGGTAATCGGTGCGTCGCTTGATGCGGCGGTGACCCTTTATGCCGAGGGAGAAACCTATGAATTTTTAAAGTCGGTCGAGACGCTTTTGCCGCAGGTGCTTATCGTTTCGGCGGTGAAGCTCGTAGAGGGTGCGGAAGGCACCTTCCGCGGAGATGCGGGTCTGTCGGTCTCGGTGTCGCGTGCCGAAGGGCAAAAGTGCGCGCGTTGCTGGAGCTACTCCAAAACCATCGGGCAAGACGTAGCGCATCCTGATTTGTGCGATCGGTGCGCCCATGTGATCCATTAACGAAAGGAGAGGGTTCTTTGTCTTATATACTTGCGGCTGTTTGTTCGGCGCTCCTTTTGGTGGCCGATCAATGGACCAAGCACTACATCGTAACCCATTTTACCTTGTCGGAATCCCGCCCGTTTATTGAAGGTGTACTGGATTTTACCTATGTGCACAATAAAGGCGGCGCCTGGGGAATGCTCAGCGGCTACACTTGGATTTTGTTGGCGGCGACCATTGTCATTATGATTATCTGCATCGCCCTGTTGCTCAAAAATGGCTTTAAAAGTAAGCTCATGTTTTGGTCGATCTGTTTTATACTGGCTGGTGGCCTCGGCAATATGATCGATCGGATCTTTCGCGGGGGCAATGTGGTGGACTTTTTGCATCTGCATTTTATGCCCAACTTTCCGGTCTTTAATGTCGCTGACTGCGGCGTGGTCATCGGATGCGGTTTGCTCATTCTGTATTTCATCCTGGATGCCTTTGGGAGTTCTCGGAAAAAGGCTCCGGCGGATCCAGCCGATGCGGCGCAAGATGAATCTCCATGCGAACCGAAATCCTAACTTATGAGAGCGATTGCTCCGAACGGCTCGACCGTTTTTTGGCGCAGGCGCTTTCCATGACCCGCTCTGGCGCCGTAAAGTTGATTGAGAGCGGCTGTGTTTCGTCGAACGGCGTTGCGCTTTCGAAGCATGATAAACTCAAACGGGGCGATATCCTGACTGTGGCAATTCCCGACCCTGTGCCGCTTGACGTCAGACCTGAGCCGATCCCGCTCGACATCATTTATGAGGATGATGACCTTTTGGTCGTCAATAAGCCGAAGGGCATGGTGGTGCATCCGGCCGCCGGCAATTGGGACGGCACTTTGGTCAACGCGCTTTTGGCGCACTGCGGGCAAAGCCTTTCAGGGATCAACGGCGTGATGCGGCCGGGAATCCTGCACCGCATCGATAAAGATACCAGCGGCCTTTTGATGGTTGCAAAAAATGATAAAGCCCATCAATTTTTGGCCGCGCAAATTAAAGATCACTCTTTTGTCCGCGAGTATGAGGCCGTTGTGCATGGTGTGATAAAAGAAGAATCAGGCAAAATCGATGCCCCCATCGGCCGGCATCCGGTCAAACGCAAGCAAATGGCGGTCACAGACCGCGCCTCTCGCAGTGCTGTCACTTATTTTACGGTTTTGGATCGCGGCCGCTCCTTTACCCATGTGCGATTGCGCCTGGAAACAGGTCGGACGCACCAGATTCGCGTCCATATGGCCTATATCGGCCACCCTGTGGCCGGCGACCGGCTCTATGGCCCCAAAAAAGTGGCGCCGGGGCTTGACGGCCAGTGCCTGCACGCGAAAAAGCTAGGCTTTGTCCATCCGACGACAGGGCAGTACCTCGAGTTTGACAGCGAGTTGCCCGCCTATTTTCAGGAATTTTTGCATAGGAGCATGAACCATGGGGATCTTTAGCGGTTGCCTTTTGGCAAGCGATATCGACGGCACACTGATGACCGAGGGAAAAGTGCCAGCTCGAAATCTCGAGGCCATTCAACGTTTTCAACAGGAAGGCGGCCTTTTTACCATTGCGACCGGCCGCAGTACAAAGGCCGTGTTGCCGGTCTTTGATTTTATTCGTTGCAATTGCCCTGCCATTGTCTATAACGGCGGCATGATTTATGATTATGAGGCTCAGCAGATTTTGTATGAGCGGGCGTTGTCTTCGGCTGATAAACGACTTTGCGCCGAGCTTGTGCCGAGCTTTCCGCAGGTTGGCATTGAGGTTCACTCAGGGAGCAGGGTCTATCTTTTGAACCGTTCGGCCGAATCTGATTGGCATGAGGCTTATGAGCGCATCACCCCGACTTGCACGACGGTTGAGGCAATACTGGATCAGCCTTGGAATAAGGTCTTTTTTGCGCTGGATCGCGAGGAAACCTTTGACGACATCCTGCGTCTGGCCGAGCCCAAGCTTCGCGAAAGTGGGACAAGTTATATTGTCAAAACCTACGCGACCGATCGGGGTTCCACGCACTATGCCTGTGAGCAAATGCCAGCCGGCGTCAACAAGGGAACGGCCCTGCCAGAACTTGCCCGCCTGACCGGTGCAGAGCCGGGCCATGTATTTGCCATTGGTGATTATTATAATGACGTTGAGCTTTTGGCGGCCGCTGATGTCAGCGCAGTACCGGTCGAATCGCCCGAAGCGCTCAAGCGAGATGCCGATTTTATCTGCGGCTCCTGTGCTGTAGGTGCTGTCGCGGATTTTATTGAATATATTGAATCCAAGCTTTAAGGAACGACAGAAAGGATGTTTTTCATGGACCAAGCTACCAAAATGCAACTTGCGCGCACGGCCTGCAAAGTCAGAATCGGTATCATTGAGGGGGTGCATAGCGCAAAATCCGGTCACCCTGGCGGTTCGCTGTCAATCGCTGAAATCCTCACTTACCTTTATTTCGTAAAAATGCATATTGATCCGCAAAATCCGCAGATGGAGGACCGTGACAGGCTCGTCCTTTCGAAGGGGCACGCCGCCCCTGCACTTTACGCAACGCTGGCACAGCGCGGTTATTTCGATCCCTCCGAGTTGACCACTTTGCGCAAGACCGGTTGCAGGTTGCAGGGGCATCCGGATATGAAGCATATTCCGGGCGTGGATATGTCGTCCGGTTCGCTAGGCCAAGGCGTCTCGGCCGCCGTCGGTATGGCGCTTTCGGGAAAGCATTTTGGAAAACCTTACCGCGTTTATACCATCCTCGGCGACGGCGAAATCGAAGAGGGCCAGGTTTGGGAAGCGGCCATGTTTGCCGGCAATAAACAGCTCGATAATCTTGTCGCATTCATTGACTACAATAACCTGCAAATCGACGGTACGGTCGAAGAAGTGAATTCGCCAGCGCCTATCGATGAGAAATTCCGCGCCTTTAAGTGGCATGTCATCTGCATTGACGGACACGACTATGATCAGATTGAGGCCGCCCTGTTGGAAGCTGAACAGGTGAAGGGGAAACCCACTGCCATCGTCGCCAAGACGCAAAAGGGCCGCGGCGTCTCTTATATGGAAGACGCCGTGAATTGGCATGGCGCCGCCCCGAACGATGAACTTTATGAAGTGGCGATAAGGGAACTCAAGGCCCAACTCGAATCATTGCAGTAAAGGAGCGAGAAAGATGGCAGATGTAAAAAAAATTGCGACCAGAGAAGCCTTTGGCGAAACGCTGGTCGAACTCGGGAAAGAAAACGAGGATTTTTTAGTGCTGGATGCGGACCTTGCCGCCGCCACCAAAACCGGCGCCTTTAAAAAGGCATTTCCAGATCGCTTTTATGACTGCGGCATCGCCGAGCAAAATATGATGAGCATCGCGGCCGGTATCGCGGCGACGGGAAAACGGGTCGTCGCCAGCTCTTTTGCGATGTTTGCCGCCGGACGTGCTTTTGAACAGGTCCGCAACTCGATTGGCTATCCGCATTTAAAGGTAATCATTGGCGCAACCCACGCCGGCATTTCGGTCGGGGAGGATGGCGCAACCCACCAATGTTGCGAAGACATAGCTCTGATGCGCACCAGCCCCGGTAGGACGATCATCAACCCGGCGGACGACACCGAGGCCCGCTTAGCAGTTCGCGCCGCGTTCCAGCATGACGGCCCGGTTTATCTCCGCTTCGGTCGCTTGGCAGTGCCAGTGATTTTTGGGGAAGATTA
>CASFAP010000048.1 GCA_949292695.1 uncultured Eubacteriales bacterium
CATGGACTTGATTGATCCATGCGCTTGACTGCGGATATTCGGTTGTGTGAGAGTTCAACTCATTTCAGAAAGGGAAAAGTATCTTTTTCACATCTACAAAATCGCTTGTAAAAATTTCGACCGTAGAAACGGCGAAACCCCCGATAAAATCGGGGGTTTCTTGGGCAATATCTTTTTCATTGCCCTTTGATGGTGCGGGTAACAGGACTTGAACCTGCACAGCCTTGCGACCATTAGAACCTGAATCTAACGCGTCTGCCAATTCCGCCATACCCGCATATATGACTTAAATCCTTTCGAAAATCTTAGAACCGAAACGGTTTGTTAGAAATCCGTTAGAAACAAGTGTTTTTTTGAGATTTTTGAACAAACAGGAATCAAGGTCAAAAATCGTGAAACCCCTTGATTTTATGCGATTCTTCGGAGAAAACAGCAGAGGTCTGAAAGAGCCTCTCGCGCGTTAGAACCTGAATCTAGCGCGTCTGCCAATTCCGCCATATCCGCATAAGAATTACAACGTTTATTATAATGCCATAAACAAAGCGGTTTGTCAAGTCCTTTTGTGAGGAAAAGGGGTCAATGTTACTTTTATTTAATTTAAATGAGTCAAGTATCTGGCAACCTGCAACATAAAAGTTGCGGCATCCTCGACGAGCGCGTCCGGAAAACGCGCGAGAAAGAAGTCGGCCTCATAATTAAAATAGCCATCATACGAAATTTCGTTTAAAGCCCTTAAAATGCCTGCCCAATCGAGCTTCCCAAGGTAGGGAAGGGTGTGCAGATCGCGCTGGTTGTCATTATCATGTACATGAAGCGCATGCAAGCGGTCGTGACCGAGTTTGCGGATCATATCCTGGGCCGTTTGGCCAACGAGACCGGCGTGACCAAGGTCAAGGCAGGCCGTAAAATAGGTGGGGTCCAAAGCGTCCAGATATTCGGCAAATTCCTCTGACGTACTACAAACATTGCCGACAATGCGTGTGCAGTCAGGTTCATCCTCGTATTTCCACATGTTTTCGAGGGCAATTTTAACACCTGATTCCGCGCAGATCGGAATGAGGCTATTATAAAAATCAAGGTTGAATTGTTTTTGATTTTCGGGAAGATGAATCGGGTGGACGACGATTTGTTTTGCGCCAAGTGTTCCTGCGATTTGAATCGAACGGCATATTGCTGGATAGGCGGCGCGGTTGTAAGCATCATCACCCAATCGATAGGAGGGAAAGGGCGCGTGCGCTTGATGGAAAGGGACACCCTGTGCTTCGGCAATGCACCTGATACGTTCGGTAATGCGCACATAGTCCGGATCGTTGAATAGTGCTTTTGGATCATCGATTTGCCAGAGATCGCAGAGCGAGAAATCCAAAGCGTCATATCCGATACCAGCCAGCCTCCTTACTCCCTCAAAAAGGCCGAAACGGCGGGTAAAATCCAATGTTTGGGTGGAAATTTTCATAACAATACTCCTTTGATTGATGAAAAATCGCCCAACAAATGTTGGACGATTTTTATAGCAGGATTTATTCCGCAAGGATCTTTTCTTGCGAAATTTCATAGTCATGATCCAAGGAAAAATTGACGTTGTAATACGGATCTCCGGCAGACAATACTTCACCCCAACGCGCTTTAAAATGTTTTGCCTCTTTTTCAAAACGCGCCTTTTTCGACGAAGTGGTTTCATAACCGCGGCTTTTTGATTCATAGTGATAGAGTTCCGCATAAGGAGTAAAGACGTTCAAATAGCCCTTTTGGCGCAGTTTTAAGCAGAAATCCACATCATTGAACGCGACCCTTAGCGATTCGTCAAAGCCGCCCACTTCATCAAAAAGAGACTTGCGCACCATCATGCAGGCCGCTGTAACGGCACTGACGTCTTGGGCATAAAACAGCTTACCCATATAGCCTAGGTTATTGTGCGCGGCCTTATAATGGGAATGGCCGGCGATGCGATGTTCGCCGAGACCCAAAATAATGCCGGCATGCTGAATGGTGCCATCGGGAAAATAAAGCTTTGCGCCGACCGCACCGACGTCATCTCTTTGCGCATACATCAAAAGCTCTTCAATCCAGTTGGGAGAAATGATCTCGGTGTCATTGTTGAGGGTGATGAGGTAATCGCCCTCCGCCGTAGCGGCGGCAAAGTTGTTGATCGCAGAAAAGTTAAATTTATCATTGTAATGAAGCACTCGAATGGTGTTGTATTCCTCTGTTAAAAGATCGTAATAATCGAAGACCGCCCGATCTGTACTCCCGTTTTCAATGATAATAATTTCAAAATAGGGATAGGTTGTATTGAGTAGGATGGAATTGATGCAACGCTTAAGGTCGTTTAAATGGTTCTTATTTGGGATTAAAATGGATACGATAGGAGTCCCCTTTAAAGCGTATTTAATACGGTATATGGTGGGGAAAGCCGGCGAACTTTCGACAACGCAATCGTAACCGGAAAGCGCAATGCTATCGTGAACGGCTCGCTTGCCGGCGTCAATTGCATAGGTCTTGGAGTTGATGTCCTGCGCCACGGAATTCTGATGAGAGCGCCAGAAATAGAGCAGTTTTGGAATGTGGTAAATCTTTTTGGCATGACCCGTCAGCCGAAGAACCATGTCGTGATCCTGACTGCCGTCGTATTGATGCCGGAAAAGCCCGGTTTTTTCAAGAAGTTCCCGAGCGATGACGGTAAAATGGCAGATGTAATTGTTGGCGCGCAAATTATCAAGCGCAAAATCAGGTTTGAAGTGGAACGTGATGATATTGCGCGGAGAATCGCCTTCAAAGGTGGCTTCGTCGGTGTAAAGGAAATCAGCGCCAGTGTCGTTGATAGCCCGCGCCATTTCATATAGCGCAGAGGGATGCAATAAATCGTCATGGTCAAAGAGGGCGATATAATCCCCAGTGGCCATTCGAATGCAGGCATTGGTATTTTCGGAAATGCCCAGGTTCTTTTCCAGTTTTTGATAGCGGATACGATCGTCAAGCGCCGCCAAAGCTTTCACAGTTTCGCCAACTGCTTTGTGGCTACGGTCACTTCCATCTGCTAGGCATAACTCCCAATTGGAATAGGTTTGGTTCTGTACGGATTCTATCATTTCCCGCAAAAACTTGTCCGGCGTATTATAAAGCGGGACCACAATGCTAAAACTGACACAGCGGGAGAAGGTAGCCTGCGATTCACGCATCCGCCGCTGTTTCGAGATGATATGATAGTCTTTTGGACGCAACAAGTAAGAATTAGCCTTTGCTTTCCGAATCGCTACTTTTGGGCCTTCCGTAAAGAACGAAACAATAAAACGACTCAGATACCGCGTCACCCGATGGCGCCATAAAAACATTTTAAACTTATGGAGCAAAAAACGAAAGGGCTTTGTAATGGTCCAGAATTGAGCATGTTGCAATTCATCATACTTCTTGGAAATATCGTTTAAATTGCCCTCGACAGCGAATTTTTCTTGTTGCAAAAGTTCGGTCCGGCGCCGTTGATCCTCCAACAGTTCCGTAAGCTGACGCACTTTATGGCCGAGCGAAGTTACGGTTTCAGTTATGGATCGCGCTTCTTCAGTGAGTACTTCAATTTCTGCGTCCTTTTTTTCAATGGTGGACTCTCTTGCATGAATCTCGTCGGATTTATGACTTAAAAGACGTTCATAACGAATGATCGCCGGAACTGGGTTTTCCATCTGAAATAAATAAGCATCTTTGGAAATAAAGGTGGGATACTGTTCCACTTGGTTGTAAAATCCGGCTTCTGCAAAAGCCCCTGCCCAGAAATCCGACTGCCTTACGTTCAAATGCGTCGGATCATTGTCATCGTTGGACGCGGTGGAGGAGAACAATAGAGTATTAGTATGTTGGCAAAGATTTTTGATCGCTACTTTGCCGTCTGCTTCTGGGAGGTGCTCCATGACCTCAATGCAGGTGATCAAATCGAATTGCGCAGGGAAATCAGAGGGAAGTGGATCTGTCAGCGAGCAAACGCGGCAAAAGGGGCGTATGGATTCATCGGTATGCGCAATGGCATACTCCGAAATATCGATGCCATAAGCTTCTACCCCTAAATCGCGCAATGCCTTTACCAAAAAGCCAAGTGCGCATCCGGCGTCTAGCACCGTCTTCGGCTGAAAGGTTTCAACAATGGTTTTTGCGACGTTTTCAAAAAAGGCCTGCAGTTCGGCGGAATTTTGATAATCGGTTGTCTTTTCAGGGCCAACCAGATAGTTCTCGTAATAGTGCTGGTTATAGGTTGAATCCATGCTTCGCGTCTCCTCGAAGGGGAAATACATCCCTAATGTTCTTTCATTCTATAAATTAAAATACGCATTATTTATTCATTATAAGTTATTATTCCAAAAAAAGCAAGAATAAGCTTGGTTTCGACAGCCATTTTAATAGAAATGAGCCCCGTTTTTATGACGGGGCTCGAATTTTTATTCAGTGAAGAATAAAATGCCGGAATCTCCGGGAAGTAGCTCCACTTTGATCGCTTGCCCATCCTGCGCAGCTTCTGAAATTTTGCCGGCGGATTCAGACAGCTTCCAGCCATCTGGAACTTCGAGCGTATCAGCAATGGTTTCTTGCGTGGGATTGCCTAACACGACAAACGCGCTTCCACCTTGCCACGGGTGCTCCGATTTCAACAAATAGCGATGGTTTTTCTTGACTTGCTTGTTCGCCAAAATGTCTTTTGCCAGATAACGGTAAAGTGAAACATAATTATCTGCGTCGGGAGCGCTCATCTTATCGCAGGAAACACCGATATCGGTCTCCAGCGGGACGTTTAAGACAATGACTCGACCTTTGCCATAGTTGTTTTCAAAAAGGGCGGGGTTGCCATCGCTATCGCACGCCAAAACTTTTGCGGACAGGGGTTTCATTTCGTAGAAATAACGGTAGCCGACGTGAAGCGTATTGCCCTCAAACGAGAACTCTGAAACACCCTTCATTTCTCTTGGCCCAACCAGATCAATCCCGGTGACCTCGGCAAATTCTGTTAAGAAGACCTTATCATCCATGGAAAGATAGAGTGTAGCGCCTTCTTTGACCTTCTCAAGCAATGGCAGATAGGAGTGCCGCGGCAAAATGCGCCAGCTCCGAACCGAGGGCATGAGATATAATTTGCTGTCGGGCAGTTCCTTTTCGCGCACCGTAAAGCGCAGATTGATGTCAGCCTGACGCGCGAGCGCCCATGCGCCGTAGGCGGCGTGCCAGGCATTCTGCGCTTCGGTTAAAATGCAGAATGCCTCAGGTTCAGGCGTGTCGACTTCATAGAGATTATACTGCTTCAACACTTGAGAGAATGCCTTAAATTCTTCTGCGAAGGGTTTGGGTTGGCGGGTGTCAGTAAAGCCGCCGAGCTCGCGTTCGCATGCATCCCAGTCGTAGGGCGGGAAATCAAAGTGGTTCTGGTCGAAAGCACCCCACCACATCATGCCGCCAAACCCTTGGGTGAGCGCTTCATAAAGTGCCAGGCGGGCAAATTTGGCGGTAACGTCATCATTTGCATACATCGGGCCCAGGCAACCGATTTCCTCCGAAAAGGCCGGCTTGCCACTCAGATGCCGGTTGATGGCATTTTCCATCGACATATGCATGATCGAACGGAAGGAAAGGGGAGGATCGAGCAGGCATTTATCCTGGAATAAATTATATGGGTGCGAAATCAGATAGTCAAAGATCTCCCCATGCACGCGAATGGTCTCTGTGCCGTCGGTGGGGACATCGACAGCCATACCCGACATCACCGGATGGACCGGGTCGCACTGTTTGATGGTGGCGGTAATCAGATGCAACCAGACGTAGTCCTGATCCTTGTTGCGCGGGCTGATGCAGTTGCATTCGTTGCCGGGCTCCCAAGCGAGGACGGCGGGGTGATCGCGGAAGGTCGTTACCATATATTTAATAAAACGGATCTCCCATTTGATTGCGAACGGGTCGGTCATCAAATTGCGGCCTTCTAATGCGGGTGGGACAAACAACCGGCCGCTCATCCAACCGGCCAAGAGGGCGATAATGACCTTTAGATGATGTTTTTCGGCCAAATCGAGCAACACGCCGAACCGCCGGATCATTTCGGGATCGATGCCACACAGACCCTCAAAGGTGTCAGGCAGAGGGTCATCGTTTGAATACCGAACCTCGTGCGGGGCATTGCGGTATTCATAGAACATTTTAATGGGCTGAAAATCCTCCCATAAAGGGAAAATACGGATTGTATTGGTGCCATACGATTCTAAAAGCGCCAAATCTTGATCGACGATCTCAGGGTCGAACCGCTTCCATCCGTACATGCCACCATTTGAGGGCCAGTAGTTGAATCCGACTTTAAAATGTTCCGCCATAAAATTTACCTCCCACATAAATGCAGTTTTATAACAGGACCTCCATATGTCGGAGATTCCTTTTAAAAAAGAAAATCGAGGCAAAGTGGACTTTGCCTCGACGTGGCGGAGAAGAGGAGACTCGAACTCCTGCGCCGGTTGCCCGACCTACGCCCTTAGCAGGGGCGCCTCGTCACCAACTTGAGTACTTCTCCGTAGGTAACTTAAAGTTGTTTTGGCGGAGAGGAAGGGATTCGAACCCTTGGTTCTTGCGAGTCACTGGTTTTCAAGACCAGCTCCTTAAACCGCTCGGACACCTCTCCAAATGTCCTAGGTATTTTAGCATAGGTTTGTATGATTGTCAACCGTTTTGGGAAGAATAATCGGGAAAAATTTTGCCTTTTAAGGGTTGACAAGCCAATACCCGATTGGTATAATATACAAGTCGCTTTGATCCATTAGCTCAGTTGGCAGAGCACTTGACTTTTAATCAAGGTGTCCGGAGTTCGAATCTCCGATGGATCACCAAAAAACAAGAAAACACCCGACATTTCCAAAGCAGGGAATGCTGGGTGCTTTTTTATGCAGTCAAGTTATCTAAGGGGCTATAT
>CASFAP010000049.1 GCA_949292695.1 uncultured Eubacteriales bacterium
ATCTGGTTCGGAACCATTCTGTCAGTTCACTCACACGGCAAATCCATTCGCCGGGATAAATCGTATAACTGATCCCATCCACCCGTTTATATGATGTGCGGAAGTTTGCATAGCTGCACAGAACCGTAAAGTAGTAAAGCCCTGAGCTGCCACCGGTGCGGATATTTTCGTCCTGCATCAGCATTTTGATGAATTGCCGATAAATCCGGCATCGTGGGTAGTCCACAATTTGTTTTAGTTCTAATTGATATTCTGACATGATTTCCTCCTTGAAAAAGAATGGCACAGAAAGGTAAATGCTTCATCGGTTTTTTAGCCGATATGAAAAGCAAATACTTTTCTGCGCCGTTACAACTGATTGTTGAATACAATGCCTTTGCCCGAAGTAGTGTATATTATATAATCCTTTTGAGTAAAAAACCCGAAGATAAATCTGTGTGTTTTGTTTTGAACCTGACGAGTTAAATATTATTCCGTTTGTGAATGTCAATGTCTGGTTGCGCTGATCTGACACCAATTTTGACACCAACCGCTATTGAACTTCATGGCACAGCGTGATACTCTTTTAAACATAAAATATCAAAAAAGCCTTGAAATCACGGACTTTACGGGATACAATAACACACAGTAAAATAAGAAAATATTTTGGCACGACTTCTCATAACCCGAAGGTCGTTGGTTCAAATCCAGCCTCCGCAACCAGACTGAGTCTGGACGCAGTTCGCGTTCGGACTCTTTTCTTTTGCCCGAGCAGGGCGCTCGCGAAGAAAGCCGCATCTAAAGTGACCTCCCCCTTCCAGCGTGACGCTCGACCCATAATTTGGATTCAGCGTTATTTGTTTGTTTTTACGGCAAAACTGAACTTCGGCATCTTTTTTGCTACATCATTAGTTGGCCACCAAAATAGATGACAGCCCGAAAAACGCAATCCCAAAAATAGATGCCAACCCCCGAAATCGGATGACTGGGGAACCGAACTACTACGAGCACATCCAAATCGGTGACAGCATAAAAACCGGAAAAGAATGATAAGAGTGACGATCAATTTTCAAAGTTTTGCGATTTGTTCGTATAAAAAAATCGCCCGCACTTTTGTATGGGCGATTCTAATTTTTCTAAGGTTGTTGCACCTTTCCGTAAACCCTTACTTGCCTTCTTTTAAAACATGACGTTTGATGGCCTCAAAAGAAACGTCGGAAATGTCATGTTCGATTTTGCAGGCGTCCGAAACTGCCGTTGCCTCATCAACACCCAAACGCATCAGTAGTTGCGAGAGCGTCGTATGACGTTCATAAATCTTTTTCGCAATTTTTTCTCCAGTTTCAGTAAGAGTAATAAAGCCGGCTCGATCCACGACAATATATCCCGCATTTTTCAGCAGGCCCACCGCGCGGCTGACACTTGGTTTTGAAAACCCCATATATTCGGCGATATCCAAAGAACGGACTGCGCCGGTTTTTTGAAATAAAATATAGATCGTTTCAAGATACATTTCGCCCGATTCTTGCAACCGCATGTTCAGGCCTCCTTACCTTTTTTTTAATCATAGCATGCATAAAAAAAGATTGCAAGTCATACATTTATCCAGATTCCACAAGAGCCATAGTTAGCAAACGCTAATTATTTGCAAATTTTGACAAACTTGCCTCTTCACCATAAGAAGCGGTTGACACAACTAAAAAATCGGAATATAATTTGAATGGAAGTTAGCTTTCGCTAACTAATGTTTCTCGGAAAGAGGGATGGCATGATGCCCTTGTCACTTTCGGAAATTGGCTCCGAAAATACGATTAAGCGTATCGGTGGAAATTCGCAGATCAAACAGCACCTCGAAAACCTGGGTTTTGTCGTGGGAGGTAGCGTCACTGTCATCAGTACATTAGGCGGTAATGTGATCGTGAATGTAAAGGATACTCGCATCGCAATCAGCAAAGAAATGGCGCAAAAAATTTTGGTCTAATTGGGGAAGGAGGAAAAACGATGAAAAATTTGAGGCAGGCTCCCATTGGCAGTACCGTCAAAATCATTAAACTGCATGGAGAAGGGGCGGTGAAACGCCGCATTATGGACATGGGTCTCACCAAAGGCACCGAAGTTACGGTTCGGAAAGTTGCGCCGCTTGGCGATCCCATCGAGATCACCGTGCGCGGCTATGAGCTGTCAATCCGGAAGGCGGACGCGGAAACCATCGAGGTCGAGTCGGTTTCCTGAGGGGGTATTCCCTTTTCTTTTTGAATTACAGTTAGCTTTTGCTAACTAGAAGGAGGATTTTAAGAATGGATATAAAAATCGCACTTGCGGGAAATCCCAACTGCGGTAAAACAACCCTGTTCAATGCGCTCACCGGTTCCAACCAGTTTGTCGGCAACTGGCCGGGGGTAACCGTCGAGAAAAAAGAAGGAAAACTCAAAAAACATAGCGGTGTAATCATTACGGACCTGCCGGGTATTTATTCCCTTTCTCCTTACACGTTAGAGGAAGTCGTCGCCCGAAATTATTTGATCGGCGAACGCCCCCATGTCATTTTGAACATCATTGACGGCACCAACTTGGAGCGGAACCTGTATTTGACGACCCAGCTCACCGAACTCGGCATTCCGGTGGTTGTGGCCATCAATATGATGGATGTTGTTAAGAAAAATGGCGACCGGATCGACACAGCCGAGCTATCTCGCCAATTGGGGTGCGCAGTCGTCGAGATCTCGGCCCTGAAGGGCACAGGTGTCATGGAGGCCGCAGAAGCGGCAATCGAGGCGGCAAAATCCACCAAGACCATTCCGATGCACACCTTTGCCGGCACCGTCGAGCATGCGTTGGCGCACATCGAAGAGGCCGCCGTGCATCAGATGCCGGAAGAACAGCAACGCTGGTATGCCATCAAAATTTTTGAGCGCGACGAGAAAGTGCTCAGTCAATTGCAAATTGACGAGGCCACATTGGCCCATATCGAGGAGGATATCAAGGCCGTCGAAGCAGAGCTCGACGACGATGCCGAAAGCATCATCACAGGTCAACGATACCTATATATTGCTTCGATTCTGAAATCGTGTTATAAGAAAAAAAGCGCTGGGAAACTCTCCACCTCCGACAAAATCGACAAAATTGTAACAAACCGTTGGCTGGGGTTGCCAATCTTTGCGGTTATCATGTTTTTAGTTTACTATATTTCGATGGTTACCGTCGGCACTGCGGCCACAGACTGGGCCAATGACGGGCTGTTTGGAGACGGCTGGCATCTCTTTGGGATCGGCTCCGGCGCATATAACGAATCGGCAGAAGAATATACCGAAGCGATGAATGCGGTCAACGCCTTCCTTGGCACCGGCAAAGAGGGCTCTGAGGCGCTTAGCACCGCTCTCGATACGGAGGCTGAAGATTTCGACGCGGCAAACGCTTCCGCTTTGTTGACAGAATATGCGGCCCAATTTGCACCCACCGATCAAGCGACCATTACGATAGAAAACGAGGAAGACCTCTCTACCGAAGATGTCACCTACACCGGTTCTGATTTGACGGCGGCGATCGCAACCCTTGGCACTTATAAATTCTCGGAACCTGATCCGGCAAATTACGGCGTTTGGGTCCCAGGCATCCCGGTCCTGGTCGGCAATGGATTGGAAGCGGCCGGTGCCGCCGATTGGCTCTCGGGCCTCATTAACGACGGCATCGTGGCCGGCGTCGGCGCGGTCCTCGGATTTGTTCCGCAGATGTTGGTCCTGTTTTTGCTCCTAGCATTTCTGGAGGCCTGCGGCTATATGGCCCGTATCGCCTTCGTACTCGATCGGGTCTTCCGCAAATTCGGCCTGTCCGGCAAATCTTTTATCCCAATCCTCATCGGTACAGGCTGCGGTGTACCTGGTATCATGGCGTCTAGGACGATTGAGAACGAACGAGACCGCCGCATGACCATCATGACTACAACCTTTATCCCCTGCGGCGCCAAAATCCCCTTTATCAGCATGATTGCCGGCGCAATTTTTGGCGGCTCGGCTTTGGTCTCGACCTCCGCTTACTTTCTCGGCATGGCCTGCATCATCATCTCCGGCATCATGCTCAAAAAGACCAAAATGTTCGCAGGTGACCCGGCCCCCTTTGTCATGGAACTCCCGGCCTACCACCTGCCGACGGTCGGTAACGTTTTGCGTTCCATGTGGGAACGCGGTTGGTCCTTCATCCGCAAGGCCGGTACAATCATTTTGCTTTCGACCATTCTGGTCTGGTTCTTAAGTTTCTTTGGATTTGTGGATGGACAATTCCGGATGCTCTCAGAAGACGAAATCGGTTCCTCGATTCTGGCTAACATCGGCAATGCTATCGCCTGGATCTTTGCACCGCTCGGCTGGGGCAACTGGCAGGCAACAGTGGCCTCTTTTACAGGCCTAATCGCCAAAGAGAACATCGTGGGCACCATGGGAATCCTGTTTGGCGCTTCCGGGGCGGGCTCTGTTTATGCGAATATCGGCGCGGCTTTCAATGGGCTTTCCGGGTACTCCTTCCTGGCCTTTAATCTGCTGTGCGCCCCTTGCTTCGCGGCCATTGGCGCCATCAGGCGCGAAATGAACTCGGCAAAATGGACCTGGTTTGCCGTTGGATACCAGTGCGTATTCGCCTATGCTGTAGCGCTGATGATCTATCAGATCGGCTCGATCTTTACCGGCAATATCAACGTGATTGGACTCATCGTAGCGCTGGCTGTCCTGGGCTTTATTCTCTATATGCTTTTCCGCCCTTATAAAGAAGCGACAAAGCTGACAACTCGCGTTAGGCTTCAATAAAAGTTTCGATCGAAAGGGGGCATCTCATATGTTTGCATGGATCGCTCAAAACATTGCGACGATATTGATTTGTCTTGCACTGATCGTTATAATTGGGTTTATTCTCTTGAGATTGGTGCAAAATAAGAAAAAGGGCAAATCCTCCTGCGGTTGCGGTTGCCAAGGTTGCCCGATGCATGGAGGATGCCATTCTTCTGGTTCCAATGTAGTGAAAGCTGAACCTCTGCAAAGAAATGGTGGAAATTGAAATAAAAGTGTAGTATAATGTGCGCAGATGCTCGCAGGTAAAGTGGGCATCTGCGCATAACACGTCCCCACGCTCTAATCTAACGTAGGTGCAGATGTGTAGAAAAAGAAGAAAGGATGGTATTTCATGAATCGAAAAGTAGCGGAACTGATCAATGATCAAATCAATAAGGAATTTTATTCGGCCTATTTGTATCTGGAGTTTGCGAACTATTATGCTTCTGTCGGACTAGATGGATATGAAAACTGGTACAAAATCCAAGCGCAAGAAGAACGTGACCACGCGATGCTGTTCTATCAATACCTGCAAAACAACAATGAGAAGGTCACCTTCAAGGCCATCGACCAACCTGACTGTGAGTTGACCGATAATATGGCACCGCTGAAAAAAGGCCTTGAACATGAGCAGTACGTAACCAGCCTGATCAATACGATTTATGCGGCGGCTTATGAAGACCATGACTTCCGAACCATGCAACTGCTTGACTGGTTTGTCAAGGAACAAGGCGAAGAAGAGAAGAACGCTACGGATATGATCACTAAAATGGAACTGTTCGGCACTGACGCCAAGGGTCTTTATATGCTCAACAGTGAAATGGCCGCGCGCGTTTACACCGCACCCTCCTTAACCCTTTAATAACAAAACGCTCTGTTTTCCTGCTAGGAAAACAGAGCGTTTTTTACGGACCAATGGGCGCTGAATTTTATCGCCAAAAGAGCCGCTTTATTATGCCGCTTCAAATAATTTTCGCAATTTTTCTAGTGCTCCTTTTTCAATCCGCGATACATAAGAGCGGGAAATACCCAACTGTTTTGCAACCATTCGTTGGGTCAATTCTTGTTTGCCTCCTAGGCCGTACCGTAATATCAGAATTGTCTGTTCCCGAGGGGTTAGGCTCTCCTGCATGAAGGTCTTGAGCTTTTCAATGCGCAGTTTTAAATCGATGTCATCTACAATATTGTCATCATCTGCAATAATATCGATTAATGTCAACGTGTTGCCGTCTTTATCCGTGTCGATGGGGTCTCCGATGAAGACATCTTGCGCTGACTTTTTCATGTTCCGAAAACACATAAGGATCTCGTTCTCGATGCATCGCGCCGCGTAGGTTACTAGTCGAATCCCCTTCGAGGAGTTAAAGGTAGAAACAGCCTTGATAAGGCCGATGGTACCGATAGAAATCAGGTCATCCTGGTCGACTTGGCCGCTGTAATATTTTTTAACAATGTGCGCGACAAGTCGAAGGTTATGTTCTATCAACTGGTTCTTGGCGTCTTCGTCTCCCGCCTCCATGCGCGCGATGAGGTCGCGTTCGGCCTTTGCGCTAAGCGGTGGGGGAAAGGAACCACCCGTGGTGACATGTAGGGCAAAATAGATCAGATTCGAGAGTATATTCGATAATAACTGTAACACAAAAAGCCCCCTTCGCATAGATGTTTCATCCTATGCAAAATATGGCTTGTTTCGTGCGTGTCCGGCCGTGCAAAATTTTAGAAGAAAAGCAAAAAGGCCAACAGCTGGAACAAAATCAATTATTTTATGGCTTTATTTACATATTTTTTCTTTCATAACACAATTTACTAACTTTTCAAAAAGTTTTTTCTTTTCTTAATTTTAAAAGTATGATAATATATAGATGTGAAATCGAACTCCACTAAATGTCTCGACCGAAAAACCTAAAATCTATTGCTTAACTCCAAGTTTTATGCTATAATGCCTAGAGCGCCAAGGTTTTGCTTAAAATTGTGGGGGACTAGGGCCACTAAGGAGACATTTTTGCGTAACTGCCGGATTGGCTCAGCCAATCCGGTTCTGAACGTGAAGAAATATGCACGGCAAAGAACCTGATTGAATATGCATGGCCGAAATGCTAAATCTTCCGTCCGGCTAGTTGCAAATTTGTTGAGGGAGTTTGATTCGATGTTTACCAGTCGACACAACGACAATATGTTCTATGTGATCAGTGCCGTTGCATTTTGCCATACCTAATCTATGAACGTTTGCAAACATTCACGGCAGTGAGTGTTTGCTTTTTCATTTTTATGGCCAATGATTTTAGGCAATTCAGCCCTTGTATTTTTGAAAAAATTTTGCTTTGGATGAATGTTGTTGTGGGGTGTAATCAATGCAGATGAAACCGTTTAAACAAAAAGTTTGGCTCTCTTCCCCGACAATGCACGGAGAAGAACTCGAATATATGACGCAGGCCTATCAAACCAATTGGATGTCCACCATCGGCGCAAACATTGACGCAATTGAAAAAATCACTTGCGAACTGGTTGGATGCAAATATGCGGTCGCGCTCTCCAGCGGAACTGCGGCGCTTCATCTGGCGG
>CASFAP010000050.1 GCA_949292695.1 uncultured Eubacteriales bacterium
CCGTGTTGCGTCGGCCTGCAGAAAGGGAATATCCGGATTGTTTTTCCTGGCGATTTCCAGCAATTCTGGCGATGCGTCCAGCCCCAAGGCAACAAAGCCCCGCTCCTGCAAGGATTTTGTAAGTGCCCCGTTCCCGCACCCCAAATCCAAGACCGTGCGCGCACTTTTGGTGTCGATCAAGTCGGCGACCGCATTCCCATATTCATGCACAAAAGAAAAATTCGCGGTATACTGGTCTGCATCCCATTGGATATTCATGCCTTTCTCCCAGCTCTCAAAATACGTTTTCTAGGCTTCCGGATTGCGAGGCCCATTCCAAGCCAACCTTTCAGCGTTGCTCGGTCCCCAAAAAGAACTCCATCATCCGGTCGTTGTAGTCGGGGAGCGCCTCGTGCCCAAAATCCGGATAGAGGGTGAACTGCTTGGGCGCAGTGATCTGGTTAAAGGCCGCAAATTGCGTCGAGGGCCAAACCGTGCAGTCCGACAGCCCCGTCGCCATCCGCACCTCGCCGCGGATACGCTTCGTCAGGTTTTTGACGTCGATATATCCGAGCTTTGTAAAGACCTCGTCCTCTCGCTCGTGGCGCGGGTCAAAGTGCCGGAAATAGGTCCTCAGCTCTTCATACCCGGCGCCGCTCCCCATCTGCCAATAGCGCTTGTAGTCGCTCAAGAATGGGTAGAGGATGCAGATTTTCTTCACCCGCGGCTCGAGCGATGCGCAGGCCAGGGTGAGGCCGCCGCCCTGCGAACCGCCAAGGGCATAGACATTTTCCGCGTCGACTTCCGGCAAACCCATCATAATCCGCGCAAGTTCAGCCGTATCCAAAAAGATATGCCGCATCAGAAGATCTTGCGGATCCGGATTGTCGAGCCCGCGGATGATGTGCCCGCTGAAGGTAGTGCCCTCCACCCGGCTTGTGTCCTGCGAGCGCCCGCCTTGGCCGCGGCAGTCCATGGCCGCGACAGCGATCCCCTGCCCCGCCAGGCCGACAAGGCCGTACCAGTCGGGGGATTTGTCAGCGTAACCGTGAAAATGCACGGCGGCCGGAATTTTTCCAGCGCTCTCTTTCGGCCGCGCATACCGGCAGTGGATCCGCGCGCCCCGCACGCCCGTGAACCATAAATCGAAGCAATCGACAGTTTTTAAGACGCAGTCGGCCGGAATCAGCTCCACCTGCGGATCAACCGCTTCAAGCTCGCGGAGCGCCTTGTCCCAGTACGCATCCATATCGGCCGGGCAAGGGTTTACCCCTTTGTAGGCCATCAATTCTTCATAAGTCATATCCCCTGGCATAAAAATCCCTCCGAGTTGGGGTCGAGCCCCTGGTTTCATCGATAGTTTAGCACATCCCGCACCCGCTTGCAATAGAAAAAACGATGCAGTCAAATATACGCATATTGCTTTTATTCCTTTTTAAACCAATGCTCTTTTGCTTTCTTCGAACAGAATGATTGTCCCGAAATCCCTTCGCGAATCTTAGGTTCAGCCCTCTGGTAGGCAATTCAAAAAATAAAAAACACCGGTTCCAAATAGGAACCGGCGTTTTATAAAAGCTATTTCGCGTAGTCGATGACGCGGTTTTCTCGGATCAGGTTGACCTTAATCTGGCCTGGGTATTCGAGATCGTTTTCGATCCGCGCCGCAATGTCATGTGCGACAAGGACCATCTGGTCGTCGTTAATGACTTCGGGCTTGACGATGATTCGAATCTCTCGCCCTGCCTGGATGGCGTAAGAGCGCTCGATTCCCTCAAAGGAATTGGCGATTTCCTCGAGTTTTTCGAGCCGCTTAATGTAATTTTCAATGTTTTCGCGGCGAGCGCCGGGCCGCGCGGCCGAAATGGCGTCAGCGGCCTGCACCAAACAGGCGATGACCGTCTTGGCCTCGATTTCCCCATGGTGCGCCTGGATGGCGTGAATAACCGCGTCGCTTTCCTTATACTTGCGGGCGGCTTCGACGCCGAGTTGGATGTGCGAACCTTCTTGTTCGTGATCCAGCGCCTTGCCGATGTCATGCAACAGTCCGGCGCGGCGCGCCAATTGGACGTCTTCGCCGAGTTCTGCGGCCATGATGCCGGTCAAAAAGCAGACCTCCAATGAATGGTTGAGGACATTCTGACCGTAACTCGTCCGATACCGCAATTTGCCGAGCAGTTTGACAAGCTCCGGGTGCAAATTGTGGATCCCGGCCTCGAGCATTGCCCGCTCGCCTTCCTGCTTGATGGTGGCCTCAACTTCAGCGCGGGCCTTATTGACCATTTCCTCAATCCGCGCCGGATGGATCCGGCCGTCAAGAATCAGCTTCTCCAGCGAGATCCTTGCGATTTCTCGCCGGACCGGGTCAAAGCAGGATAACGTGATGGCCTCCGGTGTATCGTCGATGATGAGGTCGACCCCCGTCGCAGTCTCGAGCGCGCGAATGTTGCGGCCCTCGCGGCCGATGATGCGGCCTTTCATCTCATCGTTCGGAAGCGGCACAACCGAAACCGTCACCTCCGACGAATGGTCGGCGGCGCAACGTTGGATTGCATGCGAGACGATTTCCCGCGCCTTTTTGTCGGCCTCTTCTTTGAATTGCTGTTCATACTCCAGCACCTTCACGGCCTTCTCATGTTGCAGATTGCCGTCAAGCACGCTCAACAATTGCTCTCTCGCCTGATCGGAAGAAAGCCCCGAGATGCGCTCGAGCATTTCGAGCTGGCTTTTTTTGATGCGTTCGGCCTCCTCAAGCCTGGCATCCGCTTGTTTGTTTTTTTGGTTGATCGTTTCTTCTTTTTCCTCTAGATGGTCGATCTTTTTATCCAGAGTTTCTTCTTTCTGTTGAAGCCGGCGCTCCTGGCGCTGGACTTCGCTTCTGCGCTCCCGCAGGTCCTTCTCGGTCTCCTGACGCAACTGATGGATTTCATCTTTTGCCTCGATGAGAGCCTCTTTTTTCTTGGTTTCGGCGAGCTTCATGGCGTCGCTCAAAATTCGCCGCGCTTCATCCTCGGCTGAGCCGATGGCCTTTTCTGCGCTTTTGCGGCGATGCGACACTCCAAAAAAGAAGCTGGCCACAATCAGGACCAGCGCAATGGCGCCAAAAATAATCGCGAAAACTGGGTTTTCGGGCATCCCAAAAATGCACCTCCTTATGTCAAACAGCTATTTTATAAACGGGGCCGCTTGTTCGCCCCGGACAAAAATCATCCGTATCCTCTGCCGCCCGCCAAAGCGACAGAATCCTACAAACAACCATATCGGATTTATTTTATCACCAAAGGAATTTGATGTCAAGCATCAAACAAACTGCAAAAAAGAAAGACTTGAAAATGAATTTGCAATGTATTATAGTAGTAATGTTAGTTAGGAGGCACTTTTATGGGAAAATATGAAAGCATGAGTCGCGGCGAGCTCGAGCAGGAATTCGCGGCTGTCCGCGCCGAATACGAGGCCATTCGGGCGGCGGGCAAAAAGCTCGATATGTCGCGCGGCAAGCCAGGGTTCGACCAAATGGACCTCAGCCGCGATATGTTCGACATGGTGACCAATGAAACCGGCTATCTCAACTGCACCGGCACCGACTGCCGCAACTACGGCGGGCTAGACGGCCTCATTGAGCTGAAAGAGCTCTTTGCCGATATGTTGGGCCTTAAGCCCGATCAGATTATTGTCGGCGGTAATTCCTCGCTCAATATGATGTTCGATACGATTTCCCAAGCCATGACGCACGGCTTTGGCGCCGGCCCTTGGATGAAGCAGGGCACCGTTAAGTTCCTCTGCCCCGCCCCGGGATATGACCGGCACTTTGCCATCTGCGAATATTTCGGCATCGAAATGATCCCGGTACATAACACCCCCGAAGGTCCTGATATGGACGAAGTCGAGGCGCTCGTAAAAGATCCGGCTGTCAAGGGTATGTGGTGCGTCCCGAAATACTCCAATCCCCAGGGCATCACCTACTCCGACGAAACGGTCCGCCGCATCGCGGCCTTAAAGCCTGCGGCCAGCGATTTCCGCGTTATGTGGGACAACGCCTATGCGATCCATGACCTTTATGAAGAGGGTGACCAGCTCCTTAATATCTATGACGCTTGCCTCGAAAATGGCAATCCCGACCTCGTCATCCAATTCGCCTCGACCTCCAAGATCACCTTCCCGGGTGCCGGTGTTGCGGCCGAAGCGGCCAGCCCGGCCAATGTCAAGCTTCTAAAACACCGGATGTCGTTCCAGACCATCGGGCCCGACAAATTGAATCAGTTGCGGCACGCGCGGCTGTTCCATTCGCTCGGCGATCTGCTGGCCCACATGAAACGGCACGCCGAGATTTTGCGCCCCAAATTTGAAGCGGTGCTTTGCGAGCTTGAACAAAGCCTCGGCGGCCTCGGCATAGCGCAGTGGACAAAACCGAGGGGCGGCTACTTCATCAGCCTTGACGTCATGGATGGTTGCGCAAAACGGGTCGGTCAGCTTTGCGAGGAGGCCGGTCTTGTCCTCACACCGGCCGGCGCCACCTACCCCTACGGCAAAGACCCGGCTGACCGGAATCTGCGCATCGCCCCCTCTTACCCCACCGTTGCCGAATTGCAACAAGCGGCTAAATTATTGTGCGTCGCCGTCCGTTACGCGGCGCTCGAAAAACAGCTTGGATAATTGGCCGTTTCGATTGACTTTATCGCATAAAAACCGTATAATAAGGTTATCGTTTTAAAAACGGGAGGATTTGCCAATGAAGACCAAAAAGACAGGTAAGCCGGTATTCTTTATCGTAGCGATCCTGATCTTCGCGCTTACCTATCTCGCGTTCTTTGGCCTGGACAACTATTATGGCGACAACCGCATCGTCTATACAAAGGGCGCATCAGACATCCGCTGGGGCATCGACATCAGCGGTGGCGTCGAGGCCGTTTTCTCGCCGGACAAAGAGGTCTCTTCCATTTCGGATGAAGACATGGCCGCCGCCAAAGAAATCATTGAGACCCGTCTTGTCAACAACAACATCACCGACAGTGAAGTCTACACCGACAAAGCCAACAAACAGGTCATCGTCCGCTTCCCCTGGCAGGCCGGGGAAAGCGAATTCGACCCCGCCGCGGCGGTGCAGGAGTTGGGTGAGACCGCACTTTTAACCTTCTGCGAAGGGACAACACAGGACAAGGTCATCCTGCAGGGCGCGCAGGACATCGAACGGGCCAGCGCCGGCATCGATGAAAACGGGCAATATATCGTCCAGCTCGAGCTGACGCAGGCCGGCACCTCAAAATTTGCCGAGGCGACGGCCCGGCTCCAAAAGCAGACCATTTCCATCTGGATGGACGATACAATGATCTCAGCCCCGACTGTCAATGAAGTCATTACAGGCGGCACCGCCTCGATCACCGGCATGGCAGATGCCGAGGAGGCCAACGATCTGGCCAATAAAATCAATGCCGGTTCTTTGCCTTTTGCCCTGACGGTTGATGATTCCAAACTTCAGATCATCTCGCCTACCCTTGGTTCCAATGCGCTCAATATCATGGTCATCGCGGGCGCGATCGCCTTTGGGATCATCTGCATTTTAATGATCTTAAAATACCGTCTGCCCGGTGTTGTGGCCTCTATTTCGCTTTTAGGGCAGGTTGCCGGCTCGGTCGCCTGCATTTCCGGCTTTTTCCCGAATATTCCCAGCTTTACGCTCACCATTCCCGGCATCGCCGGTATCATTCTTTCGATTGGTATGGGCGTTGACGCAAATATCATCTCGGCAGAGCGCATTAAAGAGGAATTCGCCAAAGGCCGGACGATCGACGGTGCCATCAGCGCCGGCTATCAGAATAGCTTTACTTCAGTGCTCGACGGCAACGTCACCGTTGTCATCGTGTCGCTGGTCTTAATGGGTGCGTTCGGTACGCCTGACAGCCTGATCGCCAAAATCTTTTCGCCGGTCATGTCGCTCTTCAGTTCATCGATCACCGGTTCGATTTATTCCTTCGGCTATACCCTTCTCATTGGCGTGATCTTCAACTTCATCATGGGTGTGACCGCCTCCCGTTTGATGCTCAAGAGCATTTCGCGGTTCAAGGTTTTCCGCAAGCCCTGGCTCTATGGAGGTGCGAAACATGCAGAATAAGAAACAGTTTAACTTTGTAAAGCATTTTAAGATCGCTTCCATTGTCTACGGTGCGATTTTGGTCGTTGGCGTGATCCTCACGATCATCTTCGGCGTAGAGCTTGACATCAACTTCAAAGGCGGCACCCGTTTCACTTACTCCTACACTGGCGAAATCGATGTGGCCGAAGCTCAGGGTGTGATTGAAGACGTTTTAAAGCAATCGGTGACGGTGAGTGAGAGCAGTTCGATAAGCGGAGATGAAAAAAATCTCGTCGTCTCCCTGGTGGCTGACAGCTCCGTCTCGGCCGCCGCCCAGGAGGAAATCACCGCGGCGCTCAAGGAAAAGTATCCCGATCAGGCAGTGGCGCTCCTCGATTCCAACTCGGTCAGTGCTACAGTGGCCGGCGGTTTCTTTGCCAAGAGCATCTTCGCCGTCGTGCTGGCGAGCCTGCTCGTCATCCTCTATGTCGGCATCCGCTTCCGTAAGATCGGCGGCGTCTCAGCCGGCGTTACGGCGCTCGTCGCCCTGGTCTTTGACATTATCACTGCCTTTTTCTCCTGCGTCGTCTTCCGGTTGCAGATCGACACCAACTTTATGGCCGTTGTCCTCACGATCTTGGGCTACTCTTTGAATGATACCATCGTTATTTACGACCGAATCCGCGAGAACAAGCGCCTGTATCCGGCATTATCAACCGAGGAGCTTGTTAACACCAGCGTCAATCAGGTCAAGGCGCGCACCATCAATACCGCCGTTATGACCTTCCTTGCCGTCGCTACGGTTGTGGTCGTTTCAGAGTTCTTTGGCCTCACCACGTTGCGTAGCTTTGCCATTCCAATGGCGGTCGGTATCGTCTCGGGTTGCTATTCCACCCTCTGCTTATCGGCGCCGCTCTGGGTCCGCTGGCGGAATTACAGCGATCCCCGCAAAAAGGCAAAGGCCGCCAAAGCTTAATTTCTTTCAAAAGAGGATGCCGCTATTGCTGAATACAGCCTGGCGGCATCCTTTTTTATTACTCCTTTTTAAAAAAGCTACCGCAAATAGGGCGATGCGATAAAAACTTTATGGGGGCGGTGTATAAGCCGTCCCCCCTGTTTGTTCTCTTAAAACCACCTCTAAAAGGCGCGGTGCGACAAGAAATTTTGAGGGATGTCCATTATACAGCCCTCCTGTTTCTTAAAGCGGCGCCTGCAAGCGGTGGCTTCTTTTTTCTGGTGCAACGCCAAATACCTGGAAGGGACGTTATTTTTCGATACCGGAGCGATATCGCAAAGGCGATTGATACTGCTATGAATGTATAGGGCATTAATGATGCACTACAAACCCATTTGTTATTCAAAGATGCAGTTTAAAATGCAACATGTATTATAATAAATTTATATATATACCTGTGTCTATATAGATTTGCAAAGCATTAAAAAGGTGCCCTACGTCTTCCGCGGCACTTGTCACTCTAAATTTTTCGAATTTGAAAGGGCCGGCTCATAACAGGGCCGGCCCTTGGTTTCAACGCAAAATTCTTGCACAAATTTTATAATCATACTAGCTTAGCAAACTTTTGGCTTCCATTCTAATTTTAACTGCTCATAAAATTTCGAAGAGGTTTTATTATTTTTGATTTGCTTTTCTATTGATAGGTGCGCTTCCAGAAATTTTTCTATTTCGCGTGCTTGATGAGCCCAAACGCCTTGGAGCACTCCATAACCACTAGCGGCACGAGCGACAGCCCCAGGCCCGCCAAATAAAGTTCCCACGGCAGAATGACAAGCCCGAACGGGATGGATAGCGGCGTGAAAAGCACAAGAAGCACAGCCAACAGGGAGATGAGCGCCGCGCCGTTCAGCTTGCGGTTAGAAAATACGCCGATTTTAAAGAGCGACCGCTCGGAGCGCATATTAAAGGCCTGCACGATCTGCGACAGCGACATGACAATAAATGCCAACGTCTGCCCGCCAGCGAGAGAACCTGTCACCGTCTCGCCGACTTTAAAGCCAATCAAGGCCAGTAACCCGAACATCACGCCCTGCAATACGATGCGGACGCCCAAGCCATGGGCGAAAATGCCTTCGTTTTTGGGCTTCGGTTTTTGCTCCATGACCCCCGGCTCGACCGGCTCCATCCCCAGCGCAATGGCCGGCAGACTGTCGGTCACGAGGTTGATCCACAGCAGTTGCATCGATAAGAGCGGCGAGACGTGCCAAAGTAGCATCGAGATAAATACGAGTAATACTTCTCCGATGTTGGTCCCAAGCAGGAAGCCGACGACCTTTTTGATGTTGCTATAGATTCCGCGCCCTTCGCGCACCGCCTCGACGATGGTCGCAAAGTTGTCGTCGGTCAAGGTCATATCGGCCGCGCCTTTTGCGACATCGGTGCCGGTAATTCCCATGGCGCAACCGATATCGGCCGCCTTGAGCGCCGGTGCGTCGTTGACGCCGTCGCCCGTCATCGAGACGACCTGACCCTGCCTTTGCCAGGCCTTGACGATGCGGATTTTATTCTCAGGCGAGACCCGGGCGTAAACCGCGATGTGCCGCACCTGCTCGTCGAGCGCCTCATCGGTCATGGCGTCGAGTTCGGCGCCGGTAATAGCCCGGTCGCCCTCCTCTAAAATGCCGAGTTGTTTGGCGATGGCCGAAGCCGTGACGACATGGTCGCCTGTAATCATAACCGGTTTGATGCCGGCCTTGCGGCAGGTTTCGACCGCCGCTTTGGCCTCTGGACGCGGCGGGTCAATCATACCGACCAGCCCCATAAAGGTCAATCCCGTTTCAAGGGTTTCGGGCGTGACTTCAGCTGGCACCGCATCAATTTCCTTGTAGGCAATGGCCAGCACCCTCAGCGCATCGGCGCTCATGGCGTCGCACACCTGGCGAGCCTTCTCTAAATCGCCCGCAACGCAAAGCGGTGCTAATCCGTCAAAGGCGCCCTTGACAATGACAATTTTCTTGCCGTCGATTTCGTTGACGGTCGACATCCGCTTGCGGTCCGAGTCAAAGGGCAGTTCGGCCAGCCGCGGATAGGCCTTGTTTAGAGCATCTTTCTCGTCGCCGTTTTTATGGGCCGCCAAGACAATGGCAGTCTCGGTCGGATCGCCGATGTGCTGTTCTTTCCCGCCTTCAAAGGTCACCGTCCCATCGCAACAGAGCGTGCCAAAGCGGAGCAATTTGCCGACTGCGGCGGAATGTTTGCCGCTCACTAAATCCTCTGGCGCGTCGGCGCCGTCGAGATAGGTCTTAACCAATGTCATGCGATTTTGAGTCAGGGTGCCGGTCTTATCCGAGCAAATGACCGATGCGCTTCCCAAGGTTTCGACCGCGGGCAGGCGGCGAATGATGGCATTGCGCTTGACCATGCGTTGCACTCCGATGGAGAGCACAATCGTTACAATCGCCGGCAACCCTTCCGGAATAGCCGACACAGCCAGCGAAACCGCCGTCATAAAGATATCCATGACCGGAATGCCATTAAGCAATCCGACGACAAAAATCACCGCGCAGGCCGCTAGCGCCACAAATCCGAGGTATTTGCCCAGTTTCGCCAGTTTTTTCTGGAGCGGGGTCTGCGAATCTGTTTCGTTATTTAAGAGGCCGGCGATCTTGCCCATTTCGGTCTGCATTCCCGTCGCTGTTACGACGGCCGTCGCCGTACCGTAGGTGATACTGCACCCCGAAAAGACGCAGTTGCTCCGGTCCCCCAACGGCGCCTTTTCATCAATCACGGCCGCCGCATCCTTTTCAGTCGGAACCGACTCGCCGGTTAAGGCCGATTCCTCACTTTTTAAGGATACGCTTTGCAACAACCTCGCATCGGCCGGGACAAAGTCCCCTGCCTCCAGCCGGATAATGTCGCCCGGCACGAGCTCGCTGGCCTCGACAACCGTTTCGGCCCCGTCGCGCAGAACGCGCGCGTGGGGCGCCGACAGCCCTTTGAGCGCGTCGAGCGCCTTCTCAGCCTTGCTCTCCTGCGCCACACCCAAAATTGCATTTAAAATAACGATGAGCAAAATGAGCACCGGCTCAAAGAATTCCCCCGCGTCGCCCTCCACGCAGGCGACGATGAAGGAGACCGCCGTCGCGGCGAGCAAAATTAAGATCATCGCATCTTTGAATTGGTCAAAGAACCGTAAAAGCAAGCTTCTTTTTTTAGCCTCTTGCAAACGGTTTTCGCCGTATTTTTGCCGGCGTGCTTCCACCTCAGCACTCGACAATCCTCGGTCGGCGTCAGTACTGAGCGCTTTTAAAACGTCTTGGCTAGTCTTGTTGTGAAATTGCATGTGCATCCTCCTCGTTTGATACTGTTTGCATCTTTCCGTTTTTTATTACCTTCCGGAATTGGTGGGCAAATAAGCATCCGGTAAAGGTGACAGCTATGACATCTGCCATCGGCTCGGCCAAATAGACGGCCGTCGTCGGGTCTTGGGGCAATAACAGCGGCAACAGATAGATTAGGGGAAGCAAAAGAATAAACTTCCGCATAACAGCGACCAAAATCGACGCTTTGGCATTCCCAAGGGAATTAGAGGTCATCTGGCAGGCAATTTGGATGCCGAAGAGCAAGAGGGCCGCCATATAAATCCGAAGTGCGGTTTTGGTAAAGGTGAGAAGCGCCTCGTTTGAAGTGAACATTGCGGCAAAGATCTGGGGGAACAACATGATCAACGCCCAAAGCGCAACCGAATAGCAAAGGCTGGCTTTGAGCAACAGCCAAAAGGCCGATTTGACCCGATCGATCTTGCCGGCGCCATAATTATAGCTGATAATGGGTTGCGCCCCCTGCCCCAGGCCCTGGAGCGGCAACATGGCAAACTGCATGACGCTCGTCAGGATGGTCATGGCGCCGACGGCGATATCGCCGCCGTACTTTAAGAGCGAGGCGTTAAAGCAGACCGATATGACGCTCTCACTCGCCTACATGATGAACACCGATGAGCCAAGCGCGAGACAAGGCAATATGATCTTAGCGCAAAGCGCAAAGTTGCACAGTTTCAATCTCAGAATGTTTTTTTGCCGCAGAGGAAAAGAAGCACCCAAACGCAAGAAACTGCCTGCGAAAGGACGGTGGCTAATGCGGCACCCTTAACGCCCATATCGAACCAGTAGATAAAAATAGGATCCAGAATAATATTGCAAACCGCACCGATAAGCACCGACAGCATTCCGGTCTTGGCAAAGCCCTGCGCCGTAATAAAGGCGTTCATCCCGAGCGTCAGCTGGACGAAGATCGTCCCAATGGCATAGATGTTCATGTAATCGACTGCATACGAAATCGTATTTTCGCTCGCACCAAATGCCAGAAACAAATCGCGATTCCACAAAAGCAAAATAACAGTCAGAACAGCAGATATGATAATCTGAAGCGTGAAACAATTGCCAAGGATGCGCTCGGCCGATGCATTGTCCTGGTGGCCCATAGCGATTGAGGCGCGCGGCGCACCTCCATTGCTGACAAATGCCGCAAATGCTGAGACAATCATAATAATCGGCATGCAAACTCCGACGCCGGTCAGGGCGCTAGCGCCAATATCAGGGATATGCCCAATGTAAATGCGGTCAACAATATTATAAAGCATATTGATTACCTGGGCCGCAACAGTGGGCAAAGCCAGCTTTAAAAGAAGTCGACCAACCGGTTGCGTCCCTAGGAAGTCCTTATCTTGTTGCATTAAGGTTCCTCCAAACCTGTTTTAACGTTTGCAAGCATGCGGTTGGTCAATGCCGTGTACTGATGAGTCTCTTCTGCGCTGAAACCTGCAAAAAGGGTCTTAGAAAAACGCTCTATGCAGGCCTCGATCGATGCGACGACAGGCAAGGCCTCTCGCGTCAACGATAGGTGCACCCGCCTGCGGTCGGTCCTGTCCCGTTCGCGCCGCAACAGCCCCTTCCCGATCAGGGATTCGACCCCCTGCGACACATTTCCCTTTGGCAATCGCCTCAATTCCACGATATCACTCGCGGTATCCAAATCGGGGTTGTTGTGCAAAAAGCTGATAATATTTGCTTCAATTGGGTTCAAATGGTAAATTTCACTGACAGGTTTCAGCAATTTATCATATAGCCGAACCATCATGCGAACCGCCAATAGGATCTCCGTTGCCCCTGCCATTTCGCCCCTCCTTTGTTCTTTTTAAAACAATTCTAAATAGAACTATTTTAGTATATGCTGGACATGTTCTTTTGTCAAGAGGTCCAGGAACATTTTACATAGGGTTCACATATTCGGCAAAAACATACGGATTTACAAATTTTTAGAACTAAAATAACGCCTTGTACAAGGCGTTTTTAATCAGTGCACGCCACTATTTGTTCTTAAGCCTCGAAATGCGCGATGGTAATCGCTTCGTATCCAATCCTTATAGCGGCGATAAATCCATAGTTTTAATGTATACGCATCATAGCTCGTCCGTTTCAAGCTTCCGCTCCGAAAGGACTTGAGGATCGGCCGGCGGTTTCCAGAGGGCAAGGGCGGCCTCAGCATCACCTTTACCGGCAGTGTGGAAAGCTCAATTTCAGCGTCGCGAATAAAAGCGACCGTCTGGCATGGGTTTGCCAGTCTTTAGCGAGCGCCCCTTTACAAAAGCCAAAAAGTGAAAGCCGATGGAAATCGCCAGGAGCACCGGGATATAA
>CASFAP010000051.1 GCA_949292695.1 uncultured Eubacteriales bacterium
TGGCAATTGGCGGGAGCGTTAGGGCGCCTGTGATCGGAGGTAGCCTTTCCAATCTTGCGGGCCGTTTTTACTCTTAGTGCTAAACGGGAATTTACGAATGAACGCGAACTTTTGAAACTGTTTCGAACCGAGAACGAAAAAAACTGGAAGAAAACGAAGGATGAATCAGATGGGAACTGTTACGTTTGACGCGCTATTCGGCCCTTATCTGGATGGGGCGGCCTTAAAGGGCGCGGCGGTGAAAACCTGCAAGCTGGATTTGGAACAGCGGAGCCTCGAAATGGAGGTCCATAACGATAATTACATAGAACACGAGGTATACATGGCGCTCTGCAATCAAATCAAGGCGGCGCTGAAGCTGATGCATCTCGATCTGCGCCTTCGCTATCCGAGCGAAGCGCTGACGCCTGCGGCCTGCAAGGACTTAGCGTATGAAATCAAGCGCAAAAACGCCGTGCTCAACGGCTTTTTCAATGACGCGCAGTTCGGCCTTTCGGGCGACTGCCTGACCATCACCCTGCGGTACGGCGGGCATGCGCAGATTTTGGAGACCGATTTTGAGGCCGTTTTTTCGAGACTCGCCTTGGAGCGGTTCGGCCGTCGCCTATCGATCGCCTTCGCAGGACAATTGGAAACTTTGGAGCCCGAAGCGCCAAAGGAGGTGCCGCGGCCCGCACCGGCGCCGCAAGCACCGCAAAGCCGGCCGCAGGCGGCAAAGGCGCCCCAGCCGAAGGCGGCGGTGCGTTCGCACAGGCCCAGCGACGGCCTGCCGGTTTTTTTAGACAGCGCGCAATATATCTTTGGAAAGCCGGTGCATGAAGCGCCGATCCATATGAACGCCGTCTCGCCCGACGACGATGAGATCACGGTCTGGGGCGAGATCTGCTCTGTGGAACGCACGCCGACCCGCAACGGGGACAAGCACCGCATCAACTTTATCCTGACCGACTACACCAGCTCGATGATGGCCAAATTTTACGTCAAAAACCAGTTGCTCGATTCACTGGAACCGTTAGCACCCGGCGTTTGCGTCCTCATTAAGGGAAGATACACTTATGACACCTGGGAAAAGGACAATTGCATTGAGCCGAAGCACATCGCACTCCTCGACAAATACGTCGAGGCCGACGAGGCGCCAAAAAAGCGCGTAGAGTTGCATGCGCACACCAATATGTCGGCCATGGACGCCATCACACCGGCCGCCGATCTCATCAAAAAGGCCTATCGATTTGGGCACAAGGCCATCGCCATCACCGACCACGGCGTTGTGCAGGCCTACCCGGAGGCCATGAACACCGTCGAGGAAATCCGAAAAAAGGGCGGCGACTTCAAGGTCATTTATGGGGTGGAGGCCTATTATGTAGACACAGAGGCCGAATCGATCGCCGAAATGGGGGAGGCGCTGGGCACTGCGCGGCGGTACCACCAGATCATTTTGGTCAAAAACATGGTGGGGCTCAAAAACCTCTATAAGCTCATTTCGAATTCCCATCTCGACAACTTTTACAAACGGCCATTAGTGCTGAAAAAGCGGCTGGCGGAGTTCCGCGAGGGGCTCATTCTCGGGAGCGCCTGCGAGCAAGGTCAGGTCTTCGACGCTGTTTTGCGGAATAAGCCCGAGGAGGAGTTGCGGGCCATCGCCGGGATGTATGATTACCTGGAGATTCAGCCCATCGGCAACAACGCCTTCATGTTGCGCAAGGCAACCGAGCAGGAGATCGACAAAAAAACCGGCCAACCCAAGGAGAACCCCTACCGCAATATCCATACCGAGGAGGATTTGCAGGAGCTCAACCGCAGGATCTTGGCGCTGGGCGATGCGCTCGGCAAGCCGGTTGTAGCGACGGGGGACGTCCACTTTTTGAACCGGGAGGACGCCATCATCCGCAAAATCCTGCAGGCGGGGCAGGGGTATACGGATGTCGAACACCAGGCGCCGCTCTATTTGAAGTCCACTGAGGAGATGCTCCGCGATTTTGCTTATTTAGGGGATCGAGCCGAGGAGATCGTCGTCGAGAACCCAAACAAAATCGCCAGCTGGATTGAAGACGACATTCGCCCCATCCCGAAGGGCAACTATCCGCCTTCCATCGAGGGCGCCGAGGACATTCTGACCGAGGTCACCATGAAGCGGGCCCACGAGATTTACGGAGAAACGCTTCCGGAGATTGTCGAAAAGCGGCTTGACCGGGAGCTGAGTTCGATCATCAAGCACGGCTATGCCGTCATGTATGTGACGGCGCAAAAGCTGGTCGCCAATTCGGAGGAGCACGGGTACTTGGTCGGCTCGCGGGGGTCGGTCGGTTCCTCCTTTGTGGCGACGATGGCCGGCATTTCGGAGGTCAACCCCATGCCGCCGCACTATGTCTGCCCGAAGTGCAAGCACTCGGAATTTATAGAGGACGGATCGGTCGGCTCTGGCTTTGATCTGCCGCCCAAAAACTGCCCCGACTGCGGCGCCGAAATGAACCGGGACGGGCACAACATTCCCTTCGAGACCTTTTTAGGGTTCGACGGCGACAAGGTGCCGGATATCGATCTGAATTTTTCGAATGAATACCAGCCCTATGCGCACAAATTCACCGAGGAACTGTTCGGCCCGCAAAACGTTTACAAGGCCGGGACCATCGCCACCATCGCGGACAAGACGGCCTTTGGGTATGTCAAGAAGTATGCCGAAGAGCGCGGCATTTTCATCAGCAAGGCAGAGGAGAATCGCCTGGCCGCCACGGTAGAACGGGCCAAAATCAAGCGCACGACCGGCCAACACCCGGGCGGCATGGTCGTGGTGCCGCAGGATATGGAGATTTATGACTTCTGCCCGGTTCAGCACCCGGCCAACGACGTCAACTCCGATATGGTTACGACCCACTTTGAATTCCACTCGATCCATGACACAATCCTGAAGCTCGACGAGCTCGGGCATGTCGTGCCGACCATCTATAAATACCTCGAGGAATACACCGGCATCCCGGTGACCTCGGTTTCGATGAGCGATGAGAAGGTCATGAGCCTCTTTGAATCAACGGCGGCGCTCGGCATCGAGCCCGAACCCGAAACCGATCTGACCAACGGTACCTTTACCCTGCCGGAGCTGGGCACGCGTCTGGCCAAGGAGATGCTCCGGGACGCGAAGCCCAAGACCTTTGCCGATTTGTTGCAGATTTCAGGCCTGTCGCACGGGACGGGGGTCTGGCTCGGCAACGCGCAAGACCTGATCAAGAACGGCGTTTGCAAGATTTCCGACGTCATCGGAACGCGCGACAACATCATGGTCTACCTGATGCAAAAGGGGCTAGAGCCAAAAATGGCATTTACGATTATGGAAATCGTCCGAAAGGGGAAGGCCAAAAAGCTTTTAACCGAGGAGCACATTGAGGCCATGCGCTCCCACAATGTGCCGCAGTGGTACATCGATTCCTGCATGAAGATCGAGTATATGTTCCCCAAGGCCCACGCCGCGGCCTATATGATCTCGGCGTTGCGGCTCGGGTGGTATAAGGTTTACTATCCGGCGGCCTACTACTGCGCCTATTTTACGGCGCGATTTGAAGACATCGATGTCGCGACGCTCCTCAAAGGGCGCGATGCGGTCAAGCGCAAGATCATCGAGATCAAGGCCAAGGGCAGGGAGGCCTCCAAAAAGGAAAACGATATTCTCGACAAGCTCTTGATCCTCAACGAGATGATGGCGCGGGGCATCCAGGTCTTGCCGATCGACCTCAAAAAATCGCACAGCCGCAAATTCCTGCCGGAAGACGGCAACATGCGCCTGCCGTTCCTGGCGCTGGGCGGCATCGGCGAAAAGGCGGCCGATTCCCTTTACGAGGCGGCCCAAAAGGGGGATTTCATATCCAAGGACGAGTTCCGAGTGGAATCAGGGGCGTCAAAAACGGTCATCGACATGCTCTCGCAAATCGGGACGTTATCCGAACTGCCCGACACCAATCAGATGACCCTCTTTTAAATCATACGACAGCTTTGGCGGATTTTGCCAAAGCTGTTGTTGGTTTTATATATTTACACCAAATTATAAATTGTATTAATTGTATAAAATGCCGAAAATAAAACAAAAGCTTTTCAAAAGGTTGCAAAGTTGTAATAAATTGATATAATAACATTACAGGTTGTTACAATTGTGTAACTATTTGAAAGGAACTGATCTTTATCGTTACCCCATTCGTGAAAGCTCGGAATGTCTTTTTAAAGACTTGGAACGCTTTCTTAAAAACCAAGACTTCTATCAAAATTCTATTGATTTCTTCATTTGCAGTGTTTGCCGTATGTTTGGGATGCGCGCTGGCCGGTGTGACGGCCGCCTACCGCGTCCACTACGGCGACCAGGTGATTGGAACCGTGCGGGACAAGTCCGAATTCGAGACGGCCAAGCAGGCTGTCTGCGAGCAGATTGACGGCGAAACCTCCGACTGCCTATATGATGCGTCCTATGCCTTCGTGCTGGCGCTCTCACAGGATCTTTCCTCGACCGAGGAACTGACGACCTCTATTTTGCAGAACACCGACGGCGTCGTGTTGGCGTCGGCCCTGCTGATTGACGGCAAAGAGGTCGCGGTGGTCGCCGACGCGTCGGCCTTTGAGCCCTACAAGCAGGCGGCGCTCGCCAAATATCAAACGGGGGCCGAAGGGGAGACCGTCGAGTTGCTCTCTCAGGTTGAGACCGTGAGCGGATATTATCCGGCGTCCAAGCTGGCCGACGAGGCGGCCCTGCAATCTGCCGCTTCGGCGTTGCAGGTGCAGACGACCCGCACCGAGACCAAAGAGGCCGAAACAGATTTTGAAAAACAGACGCAAAAATCCAGCAGTCAGTTGGTAGGATACAGCCAAGTAATTACAAAAGGGCAAAAGGGCCTGACACGCACAACAGAAAAGGTGACTTTGCTCAACGGCGTGGAAAC
>CASFAP010000052.1 GCA_949292695.1 uncultured Eubacteriales bacterium
CCGATGATGGAACCGAATTCCATGTCCTTGATTTCAAGCTTCATGCCGAGCTTTTCGGCGATCTTTGCGGCGATTTCGGCGTCGATGCCGACGATCTCGTCGCCCTCATAATACTCATACGGCGCGAACGCGGCGTTGGTCGCCATGGTGAGCGTATTGCCGTCCTTGCCGCAACCCGACAGCACAAGTGACAGCATCAGAAGCGACAATAACAAAGTTACAATTTTTTTCATGTTTATGCCCTCCATTCGTTTTGTTTATGCAAACACTTTACCACTTTTCGAATAAAAATGCAATTCTTTTTTGCGAATTCTATAAAAATAATCAGAAACAAGACCTTATCGCGTGAATCTCTACTGCATTTGATCCATGCATCTGTTCCGTGGCCTGCGTATTGTCTTATAAATTTGGAAATCACCCCTTCTTGACCGGCCATGCGCGCTATGGTATAATATCGTCAGTGGACTGCGCAAAGCGCAATCAGGCCCGCTTCGCGGGCCTGCCCGGCGAAGCCAGGGCTGACGACATTCGACCGGGGACGGCGGCCGCTTTTAGCGGCCAGCGCCTTTGGCGCTTGCGAAACAAGATTTCGCGCCGTTTTATGGTATAATGGGCGCAGGTGAAGCAGGATTTTAAGTCCCGCCGCGGCAGGGCCGCGTGCCGTTTGAAAAAACGGCGCCTGCGGACGATTATCGCCGCAAGACGATTGGCGAAGCCAATGGGGGCGCTTCGCGCCGCGGCCCTTTGGGGCCTGAGGATGCGGTATCATATGCGCCAGGGCGGCATTTCGTCGCCGAAGGTTGTTGTACGATTGCGCGCGCAAATGCAAAGCGTTTTGTAGCCAAATGCGAAGCCGGATGCGGAGGTGAACCGATTGCAGGAAAACTTCAAAACGATCGCCACCAATAAAAAGGCCTTTCACGACTATTTTGTGCTGGAAAAATTGGAGGCCGGCATCGCCCTTTGCGGGACCGAGGTCAAATCGATCCGGCAGGGGGGCGTCAACCTGAAAGACGCCTGGTGTTCGATTGAGGAGGGCGAAGTGTATGTCAAGCAGATGCACATCAGCCCCTACGACAAGGGCAACATCTTCAACCGCGATCCGATGCGGGTGCGCAAGTTGCTGTTGCATAAGCGCGAGATTTTGCGCCTGTTCGGCCAGCTGAAGGAGCAGGGCTTGTCGCTCATCCCGCTGTCGCTTTATCTGAAGGGCTCCCGCGTCAAGGTGCAACTCGGCCTTTGCAGGGGCAAAAAGCTTTACGATAAACGGGCCGTCGCGGCCGAGCAGTCGGCCAACCGCGAAATCCAGCGGGCGCTGAAATTGCGCAACCAAGCTTAAAATAGGGGGACGTAAAGGTTTCGACAGGGATTTTGAATTACGGGAAGCGAGTAGCGGTGCGGACACGCTGAAAACTCCGCAACTTCAAATTAAACGACAACAAAACTGTTGCGTTAGCGGCCTAATTTAGGCCCTCGTCCAGCCCCGAAGGACCGCGGTCGGGGATTGGGCGTCATGTAGCGGTGAACGTGAACAGAAGGCCGCTCCTCCTTCTGTCACGCCCTAGGAGCTACCAATCCGGCAAGTCTGACGACTGACGTGCCGGAGCGGGAAACACAAAGAATCGTCTGCACTCGGAGAAGCCTGTAAGGATAGATTTTTGGACGCGGGTTCGATTCCCGCCGTCTCCACCATATGAAAACACCATTGGAATCTGAACCCTTATGGTTTGGACAACAATGGTGTTTTTGTTATAAACTCTGTATTTATGCGGGTTTTGCGGATTTCTCGTTTTCCATTCAAACTGGACAACAAATACGAAAAAGCTCAAAACGACGAATGAAAAATAAAACAGACAGATTCTAACACCTGTATCTAATTTTCATTTTTGGTTAAAGCACTAAATAGAAAAATAAAAAAATTCTTTTGCAATGAAATTTCCTTTTGAGACACTATATCAGTGAAAGGAGGTTGAGGAAATGATAACAAGCACTGATAAAAATCTACTCATACATAACCTACTGCACGATTACGCAGAAAAACTGTTTTATTTCTGTCTGAAAAAAACCAGTAACAATTATGCGGCAGAAGATTTAACTTCGGATATTTTACTCAATATTATTACAGCGCTGGAGAAAGGTATCGTTCCGGAACATTTTTCTGCATGGGTGTGGCAGATCGCACGTAATCGATACAGTGTATGGGCTGGCAAAAAGCACAAACAAAACGCATCAGAATCAGCTGCTGACATCGAGGAAATTGAGATTGAAGACAGGACTGCTGTTCCCGAAGATGTATTGATACACAAAGATCAATTACTGCTGCTGCGTCGAGAAATGTCATTCATTTCATCGAACTATCGTGATATTGTGGTTGCCTATTACTTTCAGGGTATAAAAATCAGTGATATTGCTCTATCACTCAACCTTCCGGAAGGCACGGTGATGTCCAAACTGCACCGTGCAAGAAATATATTGAAAGAAGGTATGAACATGGCAAGAGAATTCGGAGAAAGAAGCTATCATCCCGAACAAATTTCCTTTTGCGCTTCAGGAAACCAACCGTCCGGACTTCCGTGGTCGGCAATTAAAAGAAAGATTCCGGTCAATATCCTTTGTCACACGCACAACAATCCCTGTACGATACAAGAACTTGCGCTGGAGCTTGGAATTGCCGCTCCTTATATGGAAGAAGAGGTGGAACTACTGCTTCAAGCGGAACTGTTGAAAAAACTCAATCACGAAAAATATCTGACAAACTTTTTTATAGTTCCCAGAGAATGTCAAAACGAAATCAATGAAAAATGCTGCGGTTTTGCGGAACAACACGCAGAGGTTTTTTGGCAGCTTGCGGAAAAAGCTTTGAAGAAAGCAACCGAACTGGGTGTAACAACCGGCGATTACAGCGACAACGACGCACAAATGTTTTTTGCTTTTTATTTGGAACAAACGATTGAAACTGCTCCGTTTTCAGAGAATTTGTATTCAAACTTCAAGCGTGCTGACGGAGGAAGCTGGGGCTTGATTGGTTTTGAAAATGGCAGTACCTGTCGTTTGCCGTCGACCTTCTTCAACAATAACGGGAACGGTTGGGAAGGTGTAAACTGGGATGGCTATCAAACTCATCCAGGTGACGACGTATTTGGTAAAAGAAGATACAAAAATGATGTACCCGATTCGTATCTGAATAGCACGCTTAAAATGATTGCAAAAAACTCAGATCCCGCATCTTTTTCTGAAGTAGAAAAAGATAATCTGAGAAAGCTTACGGAGGATGGTTTTTGTGGTGTACGTAGTGATGGTACAGCATTTGTGAATGCTCTTGTGTTTCAAGACGATATGAGAAGCGGATTTCATGACTATTTGAATACATTGCCTGAATATATTTCTCTTTTAGAGAATATGCGTGATTTTATTGACGCCGTAAAAGAAATAGTCTCTCGTTATTCCAATAAATATTTGCAGGATGATTTCGAATACTATGTTGGAATGTCCATTGTCGAATTACGCTCTGTTTTATCGCGTCTTTGGAAAGATAAAGGATTTTATACAGGTGAAAGCGCTCAATTTTGCGTATTTTACTGTTGAGTGAGAGACCATATCTATGTGGTTTCAGGTCGCCGCTGATTGGGTTGTATTTACGATAAACTCGAAGACAGGGTATGGCAACGTACACAAAGCATACATGTATAATTAACCGAATGGTTTCCCCAGAAGCAATATATCCGCGACGAATCTGTGCCATATTTTGAAGTGTTTTCCGAAGGGGATGCGGATTCACTAAAAAAT
>CASFAP010000053.1 GCA_949292695.1 uncultured Eubacteriales bacterium
GTATTGTTATAGAACAAATAAGCCGCACCACTGACCTTACTGCTTGAAAGCATATTTCCAGTGGCAGTAAAATTGTCAGTCGGGAAATTTCTTTGTGATGTAGCAATAAAAGTTGTAACTCTTTTATCTTTGTTGAAGTAAAAGTCAAGATCCCGAATAAACGCCAGGTTATCCACGATCATGGTGTTTTCTTTTCCAGCTTCAATTTGGCTATTATTTTGCCAGTAAGAACCATTTAAAGTAATCGACGTGGCCTTGGTGTCCGCCGGCAAATTGCTGAGGAGCGGCTTAATCACATAGCCCTTAAAATCATACGACATTCCGAAATAACTGGCCTCATCAGACTTTGCCATCGAAATCTCGCCATCATCTGAAACCAGGTAGACATTGCTATTTGACCCGTTTGTCGTATTAGTATCCAAGATGACGCCGTTCTCTGTCTTGGAATCTGTCATGTAATATTCAGGCAGATCATTGCCATCTCTTTCGAAGTCGACCCAGTAGGCAATGGCCTGAAAGTCGTTGATAGTCACTTCTTTGTTCAGGCCGAAGGTGATGGCACCACTCCTCGCGGCCTTTGTAAGCAAACCGGCCCCGTCTGGAGTCGCGGTGGCGGAACCTTTCGAGGACGATGTTTTGATTGTGTCCAAATCAGAAGCGTCGTTGACAACCACGAAGTTATCAGCATCTGTCAGCGAAGTAAATTGTAGCACAACAGAATTGCAGAGAATTTCCGCATCCTTCGTTGCGATTATCTGAATGGCATATTTTTTCCCAATTTCCAGACCTGTCACAGTCGCATTTGCGGTAACCGAAGAGGTGGTACTCTTCGGGACATAACTTGCGCTTTCCACCTCATACACAGCAATTTCATATTCCGTAGCGCCGTCGACCGCCTCCCAAGCGAGTTCCGCAGAGGTCGAGCCAGCCAGAACAGTGACCTGAGGTGCTTTAAACGACTCATCTGATTCTCCAAAGGGCGTTTCACCAGAGAAATCCTGCACGTCATAGTGCCAGAATTCCTGTGAAGGCTTTGTCCCTTGGGTGTATCCCCTAATGGCAGAGTAAATTCTCGGCAAAGTATCGTCGGCTAACGCAGACGACACGCCAAGAAACATCACGCTGACAAGCATGAGCACCGCCAGGACCAAAGATGTCACCTTTACTCCTACAGTCTTTTTCATGTTGTGCCTCCTTACAATAAATAAAACCGTTTCTGATGGACTATTTTATGATTTTGTAAGCAATTTTGCCAGTATCATAAAACTTTGGCCAGTCCGTATGATTCATATTGATTACGCGGATATCCGCCACGATTTCCTCCGGCATTTGAGCCAAACCAATGGAATTGCGCCGAACAGCCACCTCTAACACATAATATGTTTCAAACACCTTTGATTGCACCGAAATTTGACTGAAATCATAATCCGTATATGGTGTTGCAAAAAGGATGCCACTTGAGACCTCATTGACGGCACATCCACTCGTCTGGCCCGCCTGATCAACAGGCGTCACGCAAAAATGCCGATACGGTTTTTCTGCCTCGGCCGAGTCATACAACCGGATCCAGACGCCGTCGCTGTCCAGATTGTTCCGCCTGGTGTTCTTCGCACAAACTACGGTGGGATCGTGAATTTCACAGGGGAAAACGAGGTGTTCCGCATCGTGCGCCATGCTCGCATAGGCGTTTAGCGGTTCGGGTTTGGCCTGACCAAATAGTTCTGGGCCCTTGTATTCTTGACCCGCCGTCATGATGAGATTATATCCCGAAATGATCTTCTTCTGCATCCGCAAAAGCGTGTCTGAGTCGGCATTCTTGACGCAGTCGATGCTATGGATGGGAATGACAACCGGGTACTCGGCACGTTTCACTCCATCTTCAATCACAACCGAAACCGCTGGCTCTACAAGTGCGTCCGCCCGGGTTACCGCTAACACAAGATCCTTCGTCTCACCCGACTTAAGCGATACGTCGTAAAAATTCTGCGCTAGCTCAAAATCTCCTTTAAGGCTTTTCACCGAAACACGATAGGTTTTTGGAACAGGCGCATAATTCGCAACACAAAGCGAAATCGTCTGGCCGGCCCCAAAAACGCCTACAATCGGTTTGCAATACACCGGGCAATAAACGGCGGCGATCTGATAAACCGGATGGGCCGCATTCCATTTTAAACGCGCATGCAACTTATATTCACCGCAGGCCGCGACATCGTCACAAGTGATTTTTACCGGATAGGTCGCCGTATGACCCGGCAGGACCTGCACCGGAATTTCAACCGCATCCGCGCAGAAAGGTGAAGGAATATCAAGCACCGCAGTATCATCTAAAACGGAATCCGAATAGTTGTGCACGCGGAGCTGATACGATCTTGTTTGGCCAGGCTGAAAACGAGAAGTCAAATAAGGCTCTGCCTTATCCGGCCAATTGTCGCTGAAGCCGAGTATAACATCGGCCGGAAGCGGCTTTGCCACAACTTCTTTACGCGGGAAGCAGGTCAAATCGTCCAGAAGTGGAAGTATATCTTCACTTAAACCGTAAATGTAAACTGGACGTTCTCCGATCACAATCTTACCGTCCGAGGCCGTAAAATCGTTTCCCATGATATCCTTCACTGCAAAATCATCTTTCACGTGGTGAAGCGGATAATCAAATGTTTCTTGCGCTTTACCATCGGCTTCGGTAAAGCGGCCGTCAAGACTCAAGTTCTTTTCGGCTTCACAGCTTCTGGAATAATAAACCGGTCGCCATACAGCGGCGATCAACCGTCCACTATCCGTTTGACGGAAAACCTTGAAATAGACACCTTCGTCTTTTCGATAGTCCCCCACATATTCAGCGCGATCAACGGCACGGATGAGTTGCGCAAGCGCCATCGCCGCCGGCCAGGGTGCTGGGCCATCTTTTTCCAAAATCCCAAAACCGTCATACCAAGGTCCATTGAACCAGACAATTTTTGAGACGCCATAAGATAGAAAAATGAGCCAACTCCGAACCAAGTAATCGACCTGGCCATCTAACGTGACCATCTCGCCCGGGGAGTAACTCTCACATTTGGTCTGATCATACATCGCGGGGTATCCCTGCTCGGTACAGCAGACCGGCATATCAATTTTCATTTCCCGCATCCAGCGGCCGAGGTCAACCATGCGTTCAACCGACCAGTAGCTGTCTTTGCCCTCCGGGCAACCGGGGAAGGAATAGGCGTGAATGCAGATGCAGGTGAGATAATCGAAAACACCCTGATCATACATCACCTTTAACTTGTTGATATCCATCCCAGGGCATCCGCTGTTGGCGTACCAACCACTTGGATCAGCCTTCAGGCGGGCCAAACCGCTCACTTTATGCCATTCAGACAACAAATTGAGGTTTTTCTCTTCCCAATGCTCGTTACCATGCTCCTGCAGGACCGCTAAGTCGCCCCACTGTTTTTGATAATGGTAAACCGAATTGCTTTCAGGGCGTGCGTATCGCGTCTTCCCGTCTTTTGTAAAGATGTCGCGCCCCTGCATTTGAATCGTACCCAAGAGTCCATACTTGCGCATTAACGCCTCATTTTCAGGGACTCCCCAGGTCCGCAACCAACGGACGCCCAGTTTTGCAAACAAGGGGAAATGCCGCGGCGGATCACAGAAGTTGCAACTGACACCAAAGGCCGATTTTGTCCCCTCGGAACGCTTGTGTGGCGTCGTAAGACCAACGCCGGTTTTTTTATGTATCGTTTTATCTGAGGATTGGATTGCTATATCGACCGAAAAATAGCCTAATTTATCGCATTTAACCGGCAACTCCACACATCGGCTATCCTCAGCTGGAAAATACTCTGCCCGCTCGTAGGTTTCAATTGGGCAACCGTTATAATCCTTGACTTTTACCGCAAAAGAGACGTTTTCCTCCTGGAGGCTATCATTTTTCACATCCAAAAGCACACGCGGGGATTCCTCGGGAAAATACAGATACCCGCCTTCCGGATAAATAAATGCAACTTCCAGTTAAATCCCTCCTTTGTGTGGCAAAGCAAGCCTATGGCACTTTTCTACCAAGTATTGGGCTGTTTTTCGTGCACAATTACAAATTGTTGGATAAAATATCTAATGCAGTCGAAAAATAACCCATTTTTGTACAGCAATATTATACAATATAGTCGGCATGAATGCAAGAAAGAAAAGTAACTAAATTGTGTGAAATAGTCAAAAAGCGCAGGAAACGCATGACTGCGTTCCCGCGCTTTTCCAGCCAAGCAAAACTTTGGCAACTTCTACTATAAAACTCCTTTGATAAAAACGGGTGAGCCCGTCAAGCGCACATGGGCGCTTCGCCCATGCACCGGGCAAACCTGCTCATGCCCCATTAAATCGACAACTGTAACATGGTCGCCGGCCGCCCGGACAAAAATCCGTTCCATGCCCTGCCACTGGTTCTGCCACGGCATTGAAGGCTTTCTGGTCTGCGGCGAGCCGCTGTCATTCGGTAGTGGGGCGCAGTTCGACCAAGCGACAAGGATCTTGCCGTTGTCGGTTGTTTCGACCTCAAACGCTCGGACAGTACCCTTCGAATATCGTTCACTTTCCACAATCGAAGTGATACTTTCGAGTTGCCGCGTCATGTTTGCATAGGCAATGGAAACCGGTTTTGGCAGAATGCGTCCAAAGTAATCGGGATAATAGAAATTCCCAAAATGATATTCCATGTCGTAGATGAGGGTCCCCACCCCGCCATTCGAATAATCATACATGCAATAGGCCGATACCAATTCCGCGCCATAAGCAAGGCCCAAAATATAGCACCGGATATTGTAATCCGCTTGCGTGCGCAGGCATAAATTCGAACGCGGCTGTTCCGTATGCGTGCCGTTCTGATGAATCGGCGCCGTATGATAACCCGTCTCATGAATCTGCACCGGCTTTTTGCCAAATCGCTCCAGCGCCTCTTTCGTGCGGATCATCCCGCCTTCCACGCTCCAGATATTGCCGAGCATATCTTTGTTGTCAGGCGCGTAGGGGATGCCGTAGACATGCAACGATATTTTCTGGAAATCATTCCAAAGCCCGCGCTTATAAAATTCTTCATACCACGCAGTCTGGCCGCCGGATACTCCAGCTATAACATTGTTTTTCCCGTTCGCCACAGTCAGGTCATGCGCCGTATGATAAAACTCCTCATAATAATCGTCAAATGTCTGTTCAACCGTTTTGTTACCGTTGATGCTCTGAAGGTTCAGCTCATTGCCCGATATGGCATCCTCAAAATAGTCGCCAAAGTCATCATAGATCTTCTGATTTCCGCAACCATGCGCTACGATGCGGATTCCCTTTTCACGCAACAGTTTTAAATAGTGATAGCTTAGTTCTGGCGTTTGGCGGCTAATAAATCCGCCGCGCGTAACAGCGACGCCCACCTTATTAAAGAGGCTATAACTATCGCTAAAGGGAACGTCTTCGTCGCCAATCACCTGATTGATGCCGAAGGGGCTGGTGGCATTGTGGCGATAAGTGTAATGATCTAAAAGCGCAAAAGAATAGTACTCCCGATGCTGGTACCGTTCAGTCGCCACCATAAAGTTTAGAAAATAAATCCCATAACCAAATTGTTTTGCCGAGACCTTTAGTTGCCGGTTGGCAGAGCCATGCATCGCAAGCTCATTTCCGAGGAAAATCCCGGCATCCACGACATTCCCGTAGTAATCTCGAATGTCATACCGCACACTATACTTGGTTTTTTGTTGCACCAGGTTTGTGACATTCAGGTTGAGCGCCACCTCATCAGCGACAAAAAGGGTCGTGTTGTCATCATTATCTAAAACCGGGGCAATTCCCGCCGCAAAATCAGCGTTCTTTCCCTCAAACAATGCATAATAGTCCGATCGGCCTGCATCTGTTTGCTCCAAGACAAGGTTGTAGTGTAATGTGTAGTCGACCTGCTTGCCATTCTCGAAGTTCAATGGGATATCAGTCTCGGGATAGCGGACATAATAATCCCATCGTTTTAAAAAGATGTTTTTCCGTGTAAACGTATAGACCCTATGGTCCGCATCGAGCGAATTGACTGTGATCCAACTGTCAATGTATTTATAAGGAAAATCGTCGTCATATGGATAGACCCAGTCGCAGTGAAAGGTCTTTTTGACATCTACATATCCATTGATAAAATCCCGCGCCAGCACAGACTTCTCACAGGCCGCTTCCATTTCTCCGTCATATATGACGCGCGCAGAAATATCAATGTCGTTTTCGCGCAAGAGATAGGTCGTCTCAAAGTTGGCGCCAGCCGATGCCGCATACCGCACCCGCACCACGGCCTCGCCCTCCTGCATGGAGGTCTCATAATCAATGACCGCACCAGCCGATTGAATGGGGTTCCCATCCGGATCAACTAATTTGAACTTACCGCCGCCTGAAAGGACATCGGTATAACCGTTGGCCTCTTTAAAAGCGATGACCTCTTTTCCGTCCTGGGTGATGGCATAAGCGTATTTCTCATTCTGAAAGCAATACTTTAGATTGCCGCCCGACAGTAAAGATTGGGCAAACGATACCGCTTTTGCCTGTGTCTTTTCGGCATAATAAGCCCGGTTTCGGCTTTTTCCCGGCACCGGTGCGGCACTGGGCGAGAGCGGAACCGCATCGAATTTAGATGTGAAGACTGCGTCTTTACCGACCGGCAATTTCCAGTTATAACCCTTTGCCGGGGGCATCTCCCGGGCTTCGACAATCGCCATGCAGGTACTGACACTGATAGAATCCCCATCACAGGTCGCCGTGCCAAAGATTTGGTAGTTTCCAACCGCCTCGCAATCGAGCGGGACTTCCATCAAAGTGCGGCCCCTGGCCTTCAGCGTCTGCTCAACAGTCTCCTCTTTTTCATAGGTTTTATCGAAACTGATGATGTGTAGCGTCACGCGAATTGTTTTATAAGCATTATAGTCATGCTCAATTTCAAAGGTCACCTTCGGCTGTTCGTTTTTGGCAAACAAATAGCCGCCCTCCGGATAATAAATGCGGAAATCCATAAAGTCTTCCTCCTCTTATCTTACCCCACAGAATACCGAATTTTGCCGGTATCATAGAACTTGGACCAGTCGTCCTCATCCATGTTGACGACCCTCAGATCCATGATGACCTCCTTCGCATCCTCTAACCCTAACGATTTCAGCGTGAACTTTGCGTCGATCGTGTACCGGTC
>CASFAP010000054.1 GCA_949292695.1 uncultured Eubacteriales bacterium
TCCTATTTTATGATAAAGGCAGAAAAATAGAAAGAGGCGAGGAAAATGCGCAATATTTGGCATGATTTAAATCCAAAACGGGTCGCGCCCGAGGACTTCATCGCGGTCATTGAAATTCCAAAAGGGAGCAAGAAAAAATACGAGCTCGACAAAGAAACCGGCCTCATTATCCTCGATCGGATTTTATATACCTCGACCAGTTACCCGGCGAATTACGGCTTTATTCCGCGCACTCTGGGCAATGACGGTGATCCCCTCGACGTGCTGTTGCTTTGTTCTGAGGCGCTCGAACCTCTGACTTTGGTGCGTTGCTACCCCATCGGCATGATCAACATGCGCGACGGCGGCGACCGCGACGAAAAGATCATCGCCATTCCATTTAACGATCCAACCTATAACCATTATACCGATATTGCAGAATTGCCAGCCCACTTATTTGACGAGATGCGGCATTTTTTCAGCGTTTATAAGGCGCTCGAAAATAAGGAGACGGCCGTCGATGAGGTCATGGGGCGCGCTTCGGCGGTTTCAGTCATCGAAGATGCAATTCTTGGCTATCAGGCCGCCTATTGTAAAGGCGACGATGGGGAGTGGCAGGAATGAAAGAAAACGATGCATTGCAGGTTGCCTATGATTTTCTAAAAGCGCGTGTCCCTTTCGCACCCGATGTCGCCGTCGTTTTGGGCTCTGGGCTTGGCGCCTTCGCCGAATCCATCGACATTGCCACTACGGTGGACTATCGCGAAATCCCCGGCTTCCCGGTTTCGACGGTTGCGGGGCATAAGGGGCGGTTTGTCTTCGGGCTTTGCGGCGGTGTCAAGGTGGCTGTCATGCAGGGCAGGATCCATTTTTATGAAGGGTACGAAATGTGGCAGGTCGTCATGCCGGTGCGTCTGCTGGGCCTGCTCGGTGCAAGGGCGGTGGTTCTGACCAATGCGGCGGGCGGCATTCGGCAGGGCCTGTCGGTCGGCGACTTTTTGCTGTTGCGCGACCAGATATCCTGTTTTGTCCCCTCGCCCTTAATCGGTCCGAATCCGCAAGCCTTGGGGCCGCGTTTTCCAGACATGAGCGAGGTCTATGATCCGGCCTTGCGACGTGTCATCGGCCAAGCGGCCGATCGGATGGGCATCCCTCTCCAGGAAGGGGTTTATGTGCAATTGACCGGCCCGAATTACGAAACGCCGGCCGAGATACGAATGCTGGCGGCTTTGGGGGCCGATGCGGTCGGCATGAGTACGGCCTGCGAGGCCATTGCCGCGCGCCATATGGGCCTGAGGGTTGCCGGTGTCAGTTGCATCTGCAATCTCGCCGCCGGCATCTCGCCGCATCCGCTCTCGCACCAAGAGGTGACCGATATCACCCGCCAGCGGGCCGATGATTTTGTAACGCTATTGGCCAGTAGCGTTTCTGCCTTGGGAGAAGTGATATGATTGAATTGCACCTGCACTTGGACGGATCCCTGCCGCCGGCGTTATTGCTCGAGCTGGCGCGTTCGCAAGGGATCCCGCTCCCGGCCGAGACCGAGGCGGGCCTTCTCCCTTATTTAACGGCGCCGGCCGACGGCGATTTGAACGCTTATTTGTCGGCCTTCCGTTTGCCGCTTCTTGTATTGCAGACGGCATGGGCGGTCGAGCGCGCCGTAGGCGAACTGCTCGGCGCGTTGGCCAAAGAAGGAATGATTTACGCCGAAATCCGTTTTGCGCCGCAGTTGCACACCGAGCAGGGGTGTAGCCAGGAGGAAATCGTTTTGGCCGCCATAAGAGCTGTTTCTCAGGCGCCGATTTTGGCAAAGCTCATCCTCTGCTGTATGCGCGGCGCACCCCAAAAGCAAAATTTTGAGACCTTGCATCTGGCCCAGTGCTTTTTGGGGCAGGGGGTCGCAGGGCTGGATTTGGCCGGAGCCGAGGGCCTATATCCAACTTGCGATTACAGCGACCTGTTTTCAGCCGCCGCGAGAGCCTCGGTCCCCTTTACCATTCACGCCGGCGAGGCCGCGGGGCCCGAAAGCATTCGGGCGGCGTTATCCTTTGGCGCGAAGCGGATCGGGCATGGCATTGCCGCTATGAGAGACCCGGATCTTCTCGCCCAACTCCGACGGGAAAAAATAGCGCTTGAAATGTGCCCCACGAGCAACCTGCAGACCGGTGCAATTTCGTCGATTCGGTCGCATCCGGCTTTGCCGCTCTTAAGGCAAGGCCTGCGCGTTACAATCAGCTCTGACAATCGAACGGTTTCGAATACCACCTTACGTGGGGAATTTGCTCTATTGAAGGCAAACGGAATGACGTCGGCCGAGGCAGAAACTATTCTGGATAACGCACTGGACGCCGCCTTTCTTTCATCTGACGAGCGCGTACAGGTCCGCAAAAAATGCCGGGTTGCAAAACAGTCGGGGCTGTGGTACAATTGATCTACTACCGAATAAAGGAGTTTTTTCATGAAACGCATCATTCCGGCCGTATTGTCTTTTTTGTGCTTGGCTTTATTTTTGACTGGTTGCCAGAAGAGCAGGACACTGTATCAGTATGACATGGAGGAGTATGTCAGACTGGGTGACTATAAGGGGCTACACGTCGATTCGGAGTCAGACGAATTCAAAGAAATGCTGGAGTCCTATATCCAAACAGCGCTTACAAATGCGGAACTGACCTCGACTGAAACGCTCGAGAACGGTGCAGTGCTTCAAAACGGCGATGCGCTGAAAATAGATTTTGTCGGAAAGATGGATGGAGAAGAATTCGAAGGCGGTTCGGCTAACGACTATAGCCTGACGCTCGGTTCAGGCCAATTTATCGATG